>JBPCKO010000313.1:0-4408 GCA_051004215.1 Streptosporangiaceae bacterium
TTCGCCGACCAGTCGTAGCCCGCGATCTCGTGCCAGGCCAGGCCCGTGGTCCCTGGCTCGCGCCTGGGCAGCCCCGGCCCGGCCTCCAGGCCGCGGGTGAGCTGACCGCCGTCGGCGAAGGCCATCGGCCCGGCGGGCACGTGATCGGCCGGGACGCGGTCAGCGGGGACGTGGTCAGCCGGGACGTGGTCAGCCGCCCAGGGGTCCGCCGTGGCAGGGGCGGCGGTCAGGAAGCCGGCTGCCTCGCCGGGCGAGATCAGGGCCAGCGAGGCCCCCGCCAGCTCGGGCACCGGCCGGCCGCCCAGCTCCCGTACGCCCGCGATCGCGGGGCCGGCCTCCGGCTCGTCGAAGTCCGCGATCAGCTCGCGGGGGATCAGCACCACCGCCGTGATCCCCCCGTAGGCCGAGGCCCGGAGGGTGACTCGCACGTCGTGGCGCTTGCCGAGCTGTCCGGCGATGAAGAGCCCGAGCTGGTCGCTGCCCGACAGATCGAACAGCGGCGGATCGGCGAACGTCGCGTTGATCGCGGCGAGCTGGTCCGGGCCCATGCCGAGGCCGCGGTCTTCGATCTCCACCACGACGCCGCGGGCGACCTTCTCGCCTGCGACCCGGACCGGGGCATTCGCCGGGGAAAACGTCGCCGCGTTCTCGACCAGCTCGGCGAGCAGGTGGATGATGTCGGCGACGGCGTGCCCCGCGACCTCGGCTCCGGTGCGGGAGACCACCTTGATCCTGGTGTAGTCCTCGACCTCGGCCGCCGCGGCCCGCAT
Organism: Streptosporangiaceae bacterium; assembly: GCA_051004215.1. Classification (GTDB taxonomy): domain Bacteria; phylum Actinomycetota; class Actinomycetes; order Streptosporangiales; family Streptosporangiaceae; genus Chersky-822. The sequence goes on from JBPCKO010000313.1 coordinate 771, forward strand.
GACGTCCAGGAGTGGCACCGGCTCGCGCCAGGTCCGCCCGGACGAGCCGCCCGCCACGATCAGCAGGCCCTCGGCGTGCCGCCGCATCCTGGTGGTCATGTGGTCGACCCTGAACAGGTCGGCCAGCTCCTCAGGGTCGTGCACCCGCCGTTCCATCGAGTCAAGCAGCTGGAGCTGCCTGGTCAGCAGCGACTGGTTGCGCCTGGCCAGGCTGCGGAAGACGTCGTTGACGCCGCGCCGGATCTTGACCTCGTCGGCCGCCGCCGTGATCGCGGTTCTGGCCGCCAGGTTGAAGGCCCGCCGGAGCTGGCCGATCTCGTCGTTGCCGTGGGCCAGCTCAGGGACCTCGGCGGCGACGTCGACGTCCTCGCCGGCCCGCAGCCGGCCGATCGCGACGGGGAGCTGCTCGGCCGACAGCTTGACCGCCGACTGGCGCAGGTCACCGAGCTGGCGGATCAGCCCGCGGCCGACCACGATGCCGATCCCGATCACGAGCAGGATCGCTACCAGCCCGATGACCGCGATCAGGCCGAGCTTGAAGATCAGGCTCCTGGCCTGGGTGTCGGCCGTCCTGGCCACGGTGGCGGCCGATTTGAGCAATGCGCTCAGGTAGCCCTTCTGGTAAGCGGATTCCGCGGCCGTCCAGGTCGACAGCGGTACCAGCCTGGCCGCGACCGGGCCGCTCGTGACCTGGGTCTCCAGCCGGGCGATGGTGTCCTGGGCCGACCGGGGGACCAGGTCGCGGAAGTAGCCCTGCAACATGGGGTCGAGGTCGGGCAGGGTCTGGACCCACACCTCCTGGTGCAGCACGGCAAGCTCGCCGATCAGGGACAGGTCGGCCGGCGGGAACGACCCGGTGATCAGGTCGGCCCTGATCAGATCGCTCTCCTCGCCGACGGCCTGGGAGACCTTGGTCATCGTGAGCACGTCGGTCGCCTGCACCCCGAGCGGCCCGTTCAGCACCGGGACAATGGCCTGGTGGAGGACGTTGTCGCCCTGGTTCAGCAGGTCGCTGTAGGCACCAGCCGCGTCGAGCGTGTTCATGCCCTGGCTGGCGACCGCGGTGCGCAGCGTGGTGATCTGGTTCAGGCGGTCCTGCCAGGCCAGGAAGGCGGCGCGTTCCTTGGGCGCCGGCCCGCTCCTTAGCGCGGTGCTCACCGCCGTGCCGAACTGCAGGATGGTCTGGTCGGTGTGGTGCTCCTGCACCAGGAGCAGCTGCAGGTTGGCCTTCCCCGGGCTGGCCAGGTACAGCAGCGCGAGCGTGCGCTCCTTGCCGAGCTGGGTCTGCACGTGGGCGACCGGCAGCGTCACCAGCTTGCGGATCGCGGCTTCGCGCTTGAGCGTCAGCACATTGCCGAGGCTGAGGTTGAGGACTTCGGCGTACAGGCCGAGCAGGGCGACCACGGGCACCAGCACGAGCACGATGATCCGCAAGCGGATGGACCGGCGACGCAGCATGGCAAGGGTCCTCAGGATCGTGTCAACCGCGGCGAGCCGACGACCTACCCGGGGCTGAGCAGAGATTTGTGAGCTTACTCGGCTAATAGCGGCGTTACAGTGGCATCGGTCAGGCCTGGGCCAAGAATTCGTTATCCAGCCCACCGTGCCCTTTAGCGGAATGTGCCCCGAACGCCACGCTCCGTAGGAGGCGAGCCGGAAACGGGCCGCGCTCGCGATGCTGAGCAGCCGGAACGGGTAAAACTGCGATGGCCGCCCGTTCGGATGACGGCACGCGGGCGTGAGCGCAACGCGGCGTCGCTACGATTGGGGACACTGGTTTGCTGCTTTCTGCGGCTTGCGGCGCGGTACTGGCCAGACCGGGCCGGGCGCCGTACGGTTCAGCCTTCGGAGGATCGACGTAGATGACTTCACCCCGCGGCTCATCCGCCGTCGGACGGCCCGCTGAGGCCAGCGACGTCAGCACCGGCCAGGCCGGTCACGCGGCGGCCCAGGCCGCACCGGCGGCGTCCGCGGGCCCGCCGCCCGCCGACGCGCAGGGTCCCGGGCCCGAGCCTCGGCGGCCCGGGCTGGCCGGCTTCGACCTCGGTCCGCGATGGACGCTGTGGCTGTCCGCGATCGCCGGCTTCCTGATCGCGCTGGTCGGGACTGAGCGCCCGTCCTACTGGCGCGACGAGGCCGCGACCCTGGCGGCCGTGCGCCGGCCGCTCGGTGACCTGGTACGCATGCTCGGCAACGTGGACGCCGTCCACGGCGCCTATTACCTGATGGTCTGGCCGGTCGAGCACGTGCTCGGCGCCAGCCCGATCGTGATGCGGTTTCCCTCCGCGGTGGCCGTGGGGATCGGCGCTGCCTTGGTGGCCGCGACCGGGCGCAGGCTGATCTCCCCGTGGGCCGGGCTGGCGGCGGGCCTGCTGTACGCGATCTTCCCGGCCGTCAGCCGGTACGGCGAGGAAGCCAGGTCCTACGCGTTCGTGATGGCCGCCGCGGCCCTGGCCAGCTACCTGCTGGTGCGGCTGCTGGCCGCCGAGCCGTCGGCCAGGAAGCGCTGGCTGATCTGGTACGGGGCCGGCATCGCCGCGCTTGGCATCCTGAACATCTTCGGCCTGCTGCTGCTGCCCGCGCACGCGATCACGGTCGCGCTGGTGTGCCGCCGCGCCCGGCGCGACCAGGCCCAGCGCCGACTCGCGCTCGGCTGGCTGATCGCCGCGGTCGCGGGCGTCATCGTGGCCAGCCCGCTGCTCCTGCTCGGCTGGCAGCAGCGCGGCCAGATCGCCTGGCTCGGCGTGAATACCTCGTCGTCCGGCCTGAACACGCTGTTCTCACTGACCGGCTCCTACCTGGTCACGACCGTCACCATCGCCGTGATCCTGGTCGCGCTGGTGCTCGGCACCGAGCGGAGCCGGGAGCAGCGCCTGGCCGCCTGGCCATGGCGCCTGGCCGAGACCTGCCTGCCCTGGCTGGTCGTGCCGCCGCTGATCTTGCTGGCCGCCTCGACCGTTCAGCCGGTGTACACCTCGCGCTACATCCTGATCTGCATCCCGGCATTTGCGCTGGTCGGCGGCGCGGCGATCGCGTCCTACGGCCGGGCGGCCGGCCTCCTCGCGCTGGGCGCGGTGCTGGTCGCCGGGGCCCCCACGCAGCTGCAGCAGCGGGCGTACGACGGTCACTACGACAACATCAAGGCGCTCGACTACCTGGTGGCCAAGTACGGCAAGCCCGGTGACCACGTGCTGTACGCCAACCCGAACGCCGAGAGCTTCGGCGCCGCGTACTCCTACGGCCTGGGCACGCTGCCGAACATCGCGCAAGCCCGGGCCGCCGACCCGTCGGGCACGCTGGCCGGCACGATGGCGCCGGTCCGGACGGTCAGGAACCGGCTCGGGCACGCCAGCCGGGTCTGGGTCGTGGAGATCAACAGCTTCGACCCCGAGCCGCAGCTGCTCGGCCTGAACGGCCTGCCAGTCTCGGCCACGCCGATCATGAACGAGGTCGGGCTGTCGCTCACCACGGTCTGGCACGAGCACGGCGACTACCTGCTGCTGTTCACCCGACAGTAAGGGCTTGTCGATTATTAACGCGCTGGTTTGGTCTTGGGCGTGAGCGTTATGCCCTGAGATGTTGCGTATGCGGTGAGGTCGGCCAGGGTGGTGAGCTGGGTCGTCGCGGGCTCGATGGTG
>JBPCKO010000314.1:0-17359 GCA_051004215.1 Streptosporangiaceae bacterium
AAAGTCAGCGCCCAGGAGCAGCCTGCACATCGCGCCGGCGACCTGGTCGCGCTCCCTCCCCAGCTTGCCCAGCCGCCGCTTTGTCATCGTGTAGACGTGGTTGTCCGGGTTGGCGCTGGCCGGCGCCCGGGTGCTGGCCCGCAGCGTGGCCAGGCCGAACGGGCCCACCGGGGCGTTGATCGCGGTGTACGCCCGGCCAAGCCGCAGCAGCAGGCCGCGGTGCGCCCGCGCGGACGCCGGCAACGCGCCGGCCGCGAGCAACTCGGTCAGCACCCGGCCGTCCGGCCGGAAATCGTCGCGCAGCCTCAGCGCGGCCATCATGGTCGGCTGGATGCTGGTGTGGTCGGACCACAGCCTGTTGTCCACCCCCCGGCGCGCGATATCCGGGCCAACGACGCCGAGCCAGGTGGTGTTGATCTGCGGGTTGACGTCACCGTGGTTCCAGGCCTCGGTCGGATTCTCGCTGAAACACGACTTCTTGCACGTCGCCGTGCCGCTGGAGAGGTAGAAGTCCGGGTTGGCGAAGTCGATGAACGTCGGCGTCCGCTTGGGATCAGCCGTGATCATGTGCAGGATATTCAGCTCCGCCGGGCCGGCCAGGTACCTGGTCAGCGGGACGGTCTTGCCGGTGACCAGGTCCGAGCCGCGCAGAAGGGCCGCGGCTCGCTCCATCGCCCGCACCTGCGGCGCCGACGAGGCGGGCTGCCCGTGCACGTAGAACACCGGGGCCGAGTCGGCGTTCACGTCGAACGGCGTGCTGATGCCCTTCCTGGCCAGCAGCGCGGTCAGGTTGCCGTCGACCTCGCCGATCTTGCTGTAGTGGCAGGCCACGGTCACGCCGTTACAGCCCGCGGGGGACGGCTGGCCGCCGACGAAATGATCACCCTCGTCCGCGGTGATGATGAACAGCGTGTTGGCCCTGGTGATGCCGTGAGCGGCCAGGCCAGTGAAGAACGTGCCGAACGCGGCATTCTCCAGCCTGGCCTGGCGGACGTAGCCGGCCTCGCCGGGCCCGAACGGGTTCCCGGTCTTCCAGGATTCGTGCAGGTCGCTCAGGTAGGTGTAGGTCACGGGCACGCCGTGGGTCTGCATGTCCAGCGTGTAGGCCAGCGCGTTGGTGCCGGTCATCCCGTTGTAGCCGGGGAAGCCGACGTCGCCTGAGGAGTCCTTGATGACCGCGCCGTTCAGGTTCCGTACCGGGCCTGACGGGCTGATCACCGGGGCGACGACCTTGTTGCCGAACAGCGCGCGGTAGCCGTGGTACCCGCGTGGCTCGCCAGGCAGCAGGTCAGGGCGGCCGCCGTGACGCGTGCGGCACACCGCGGAACGGCGCGCGCAATGCACCAGGATGCCCTCGAAGTCAGCTGCGGCCTTGTTCGCCAGCTTGGGGTTCTCGGCCTCCTTGGCCTGCGCCGAGTGCGCGCCATAGACCAGCGGCACGTCGGGGACCAGGTTCTCCAGGTCGGTGTTGGCCGCCGCGACGGAACCGAAGTCACAGCCCGCCCTGGTGTAGGGCACCCACGGGGCCGGAGCGGTCTTGCCGGTCGCGCCGATCATGGTCGGCGTGTGGTCGCCGATCGGCGCGCTATCGGACGTCGTGTAGTCCACGATCGGATCGCGCCAGAAAGCGAACGATCCGGCCACGCTGGTGCCGCCGCCCGGCGTGTAGTAGCGGTACTCGTTCGCGATCGGGATGCCCTGGTCGGCGCCGTACAGGCCGGACTCGGAGGTGACGAAGTCGTCGGCCGTGTGCGCGATCAGCGGAGTGTGCTCATGGGTGACCAGCGTGCCGGCGCCGGTGATGAAGTGCAGCAGGTTCGGCATCAGCTGGAGGTCGCTCGGGACGTTGCGGTTATCCCTGGTGTAGTGCGTGTTGTCGAACTGCAGGTAGATCACGTGCTTGATGGCACCGCGCGGGCCGAGGGCGCAGACCCCCGGGCGCAGGACGCTCCGCGGCTGGGCGGCAGCCGGCGGCGCGGCGAGGCCGGCCATGAGCCCGGCCGCGAGGACGCTCGCCGCGAGGACGGATCCCGCGTTCGGCACAAACCTGGTGAACATAGCAGGACCTCCTCGCGCCTGGCGGCCATGAGCAAAATGCCGCAAATCCCATCTGCCTGGCGATTCTAGAACGGCCGGGCCCAGCGCGGGTGAACCTCCGGCAACACCGCGCGAAAGAAAGCGGCGGCCGGGCACCGGCCAGCGATGGCGACGGCATTCCCGGGCGAGAACTTCCCCTGGTAGCTGGTGAACCGGAACGCGAACTGGCGCAATAGGGAGGCGATGGACGACGACCGGCTGATCGCCGCGATAGCGGCCGGCGATGACACGGCGCTGCGGGACCTGTTCGCCAGGCACGCACCGTGGCTCGCCGCGCGGCTGCGCGCCGTGCTGCCGGCCGCGGAGGTGGAAGACGTGCTGCAGGAGACGTTCCTGGCCGCCTGGCGGGGCGCGGCCCGATTCCGTCCGGCCGGGCCAGGCCGGACCGAAGCGGGCGGGTGGCTCTGGGGGATCGCGCGGCGCCAGGCCGCGCTCGCGCTGCGCCGCCGCGGCCCGGCCTCGGTGGTGCTGCCCGCCGTACTGGCGGCTGACGGCCAGGCGGCCGCCGACCCGGCCGAGGCCGCGCTGGCCAGGGCCGACCTGGACAACGCGGTGGCAGCGCTCGGGCCGGCCGGCAGTCCCGAGCGCGAGGTGTGGCGGCTGCTGTACCTGGAGGACCGGCCCGTGGCCGAGGTCGCCCGGCTGACGGGCGTCCCCGAGGGAACGGTCAAGAGCCGGGCCCACCGGGCCAGGCGGTTGCTGCGGGCCGCGCTGACCGGCACGCCGACGGCGGAAGGAGGGACGCGATGAGCGGCGAGTTCACCGGCCCGCCCGATGTGGACCTGAGCCGGGTCTGGCTCGGCGTGGCCACCCAGGTGTGGCGCCGGAACCCGGGCCTGGCCGAGCGGGTGGCGGCCCGGCTGCTGCGCTCCCCCGGCCTGGCCAGGGCGCTGGTGACGACTCCGTCCCTGCTGCTCGGCTGGCTGATCGCGACCGCGGTCGTGCTGATCGTCGGCGTGCTGGCCACCTTCGGGACCGGAGCGCCGGTCGTGCCCCTGATCGCGCCCGGCGTGGCCGCGGCCGGCATTGCCTGCGCTTACGGCCCCGGCGCGGACCCGGCCTGGGAGCTGTCGGCCAGCATGGCGGTCAGCGACCGGATGGTCTTGCTGGTCCGGGCGCTCGCGGTGTTCGGGCTGAACGCCGCCCTTGGCCTCGCGGCCACGGCGGCCTCGGCCGCCGCGGCCGCCGTGACCTTCGGCTGGCTGATGCCGATGACGGCGGTCTGCGCGGTCGCGCTGGCCGCGGCCACGGTGACCAGGTCGGCCGCCGCGGGGGCCGGCCTCGGCGTGGCCGCCTGGGTCATCGCCGTGCTGGCCGGACGGGCCGTCACCGGCCAGTTCACCACCGCTGTCACCAGTCCCGTGCTGCTGCTCGCCTGCCTGGCCGTTGCCGTGGCCGGCGGGGCCGTCGTGCTGCTCGGGACCGACCGGAAGAGAGGACACTCATGAACGTCGAACTCAGCGATCTGACCAGGCGCTTCGGCCGCACATCGGCGGTCGCCGGGATCAGCCTGGAGACCGGGGCCGGGGTGTTCGGGCTGCTCGGCCCCAACGGCGCGGGCAAGACCACGCTGCTGCGGATGATGGCGACCGTGATCCCCCCGTCATCCGGCACGCTGCGGCTGCTCGGCCGGGACCCGGCCAGCTACGCGCCGCGCAAGGAGATCAGGCGGCGCCTCGGCTACCTGCCGCAGAACCTCGGCTACTACCCTGGCTTCACCGTCGCCGAGTTCGTCGAGTATTTCGCGCTGCTCAAGGAGATGCCGCCGGCCCGGGTGCCGGGCGCAGTGGCGGCCGCGATCGAGCACGTCGCCCTGGGTGACAAGGCCCGGTCAAAGCTCCGCACGCTGTCGGGCGGCATGCTGCGCCGGGCCGGGATCGCCCAGGCGATCGTGAACGAGCCTGAGCTGCTGCTGCTGGACGAGCCGACGGCGGGCCTGGACCCGGAGCAGCGGGTGGATTTCCGCCGCCTGCTCCGTGATCTGGGCCAGCGGGCCACCGTCGTGGTGAGCACGCACCTGGTCGAGGACGTCGGCGCGGCCTGCTCGCAGGTCGCGCTGATGGACCGGGGGAAGCTGGTCTTCCACGGCACGCCAGGCGAGCTGACCGCCAGGGGCGAGAACGCTGCCGCGGCGGCCGGGGACGCCCCGATGGAGCGCGGGTACACCGCGGTACTCGCGGCGGCGCGGTCATGACCGTGGCCAGCGCCCCGGTCCGCCCGGCTCTGCCGGCCGCGGCCTGGCGGCCTTCCGCCGGCCACGGCAAGCTGTTCCTGATCGAACTGCGCAACGCGCTGCCGTGGGTGCTGCCGCTGATCGCGGTGCTGTTCTGGTTCGATTCGTACCGCACCAGCACCGGCCTGCCCGCGCCGTGGGTCCAGCGCACGTTCTACAGCTTCGGCCAAGGGCACACGCTGGTCGACTTCGGCCCGTTCGTGGCCGGCGTGGCAGCCTGGATGGGCTCCCGCGACGGCCGCCGGGGCATGACCGACCTCGTGACCGCCACGGCCAGGCCGCGCTGGAGCGCCCAGGCGGCCACCTGGGCCGCGACGACGTGCTGGGCCGTCGGCGCCTACCTGGCGTTCACCGGGGTGCTGCTCGCGGTGACGGCCGGCCAGGTCCCCTGGGGCGGGCCGCCGTGGTGGCCGGTCGCGGTCGGCGCCGCCGGCGTAGCCGCGTTCAGCGCGGCCGGGTTCGCCGCGGGCGCCTGGTTCCCCGGCCGGTTCACCGCGCCGGTAGCCGCGTTCGCCGGGTTCTTTGTGATGCTGATGTCGTCGCGGACCGGGTTCCGGTACTCCTCGGGGTGGGCTGGCTGTACCTGCGCGGCCGCCGCGCCCCGGCCGCGGTCGCACTGCTCGCCGGGCTGGGCGCGGTGGTGTGGGCCGCCCTGTACTGGCGCTGGAGCATCGCGGGCGGCGCGGCGGCCACGCACCTGGTGCCGCTGGTGACCGAGACCGGAGCCGCCGCCGTCATCGCGGCGACGACCTACGGCCCGTTCGGCGAGCCTGAGCACGCCGCCGGGCGGCTGCTGCCCGGGCTGCGGCTGGCCGGGGCGGTCGGCCTCACCGCGACCGCGATGGCGGCGCTGGCGGCCGGATCGACGGCCGGCGTGATTCCCGGCGGGATCCTGGCCGTGTCCCGTGACCTGGCCGGGATGACCGGGACCGGGCTGGTGGCGGCGGTGCTGGCCGGCGGCGCGTTCGCCTGGGCGGGGCCGATGGCCTACTTCATCGTGGCCGAGACCGCGCTGGCCAGCGGCTGGACGACGCCGTGGACCTGGCCTGCCCGCCCGCCGCATGACCTCGGGGGCGGCATCTGCGCCGGCGTGGTGTTCTGCGTGGGGCTCGGAATTTTCTCGCTGCGCGGGCCGCGGCTGTCCGCGCGGGACTGAGGCAGCGCTATCTTCAGGGAAAGGCTCGCGGCTAGCCGCGGCCGTCCTTAGCGACGCATACTAAATACTCCAGGTTATGCCGAATAGGCGGAGCGCGATTGGCCGAGCAGCACGTCCGGGAGTCGCCGGATGAGCAGGTGCTTCGGCACGCGCTGGAGAAGCTGCGGGCCCGCGACGGGCTGACCATCACCCGGCTGCGGGCGACCGCGGCCGACGCGGCCGCGCCGCTGCTGCGGCTCAAGGCGGTCCGGCGGTACGCCAATGTGCACGGGGTCGACCAGTTCGCCGCGGCCAGGGCGGTCGTGGCCGAGTGCCTGCGGATCGAGCTGCCGGGCACGCACCGCATCGTCGCCGACGCCGTGCTCGCCGCCGGCGTGTTCACCGACGCCTACGCGCGACACGGCATCGAGCCGCGGATGGTAGACGGGCTGCGCTCGGACATGCTCAGCCGGCGGCGGGCCTGCCTGCTGGCCGGCTGGGAGCCCTTGCACGCGGCGCTCGGCCTGCGGGCCGGCGACGCCCCGAGCGACCGGTCCCTGCGCGGGACCGTCGAGGGCCAGGTGCTCGCCGAGCTGGCCCGCCAGCTGATGCGGCGGGACGTGTACTCGCTCGGGTCGGCCAGCGCGCCGGGACCCGACCCCGACGGGCCGGCGCCGGACGCGCTCGGGCCGGGCGGCCGCGTGATCGTCGTCGGCGCCGCCGTCATGGACGCCGTCTTCCAGACCAGGACCCTCCCGCAGCTCGAGACCTCGAGCGAGGCCTACGGCTTCGAGCTGTCGCCGGGCGGCAAGGGGCTGAACCAGGCCGTCGCCGCGGCCAGGCTCGGCCTGGACGTCTCGCTGCTGGCCGCCGTCACCGACGACCGCTTCGGCGAGGAGATCACCGCCTACCTGACCCGCGAGCATGTCGACACCTCGATGCTCAAGTACGTCAGCGACGCGAGTACCCCGTTCACCGGCGTGTTCGAGTTCGAGCTCGGCGACAGCATCGCGGTCAACTGGCGCAACGACCGGGACGTGCGGCTGGACACCCGTGATATCGAGCAGGCCGCGGTCCGGCTGCGCGAGTCGGACGTGGTGCTGATGACGTTCGAGGTCCCGCGGGAGAGCCTGCAGCACGCGCTCGCGCTACTGGCCGACGGCGGCCATCCCGGCCAGCGGCCGCAGATCATCGTGACTCCCGGCCAGCCGTACTCCGACGGCGCGATCTCCGGGCAGGCGCTGGCCAGGATCGACTACATCGTCGGCTTGGCCTGGGAACTGGGGCGGCTGGCGCCGGCCACCTACGGCAAGTTCGACGTCGACGTCACGTCCCGGCAGCTGCTCGCGTTCGGCGTCGACACACTGTGCATTCCGGCGGGCGGCGGTTGCACGATCTTCTCCGAGCAGCTCGGCACGTTCACCGTCCCGATGTTCCCTTCCCAGTACAAGGAGTCATCGGCGTCCAGGGACGCGTTCTGCGCCGCGCTGGCGGCGAAGCTGATCGAGCGGGCCGGTGAGTTCTCGGCCGACGTCGCGCTGTGGGCGACCGCGGCCATGGCCGCGGCGACGGCCGACTTCCCGGCGCCGAACCCGATGCCGACCCGGCAGCGGGTCAACCAGTTGCTGGCCAGGTCCTGGTTCCGGGTCTCCCCGAACAGCGCGCCGTTCGCGGCGAGGGACACCGGCGAGCCCGCGCCGGTCAGCGATGCAGCGGGCGGGTCGGAAAGTCCCGGAGGGGCGGCAGGTCCCTGGCCTGGCTGACGTGGCAGCCGAAGATCAGCGACTCCCGCATCCTGGCCCTGCTCGCCTCAAACCGGTGCCCGGGGAAGGCGGCCCGAAGCGCGGTCATGTTCGCGCTGCCGAACTGCTCGCGTAGCTGGCGCGGGCTCACGTAACGGCGGTCGAGGTACAGATACGGCCTGGGCTGAATGGAAATCCAGCGCTGCCAGTTCGCCGCCCGGTAACTCGCGCCGGTAAATCCGAGATTCTGGTCGACGGCGGTCGTGAGCAAGTCCGCGGCACCTTGCCGGGCCAGGCTGGCGCGAACGCGGGCCAGGAGGTAAGAAACGGCATTTGCCGGAGCCGTCGAGCACGAAAAAACGCGGGCCACGTCGAGCACGCGGGCGGGTGGCACGCCGAACTGCGCGGTTACCCAGGACGCCACCCGCTTCCATTCCAGCGGCGCCACGGCGCAAATCGTGACCGGCAGCTGCTGTACCGGATCCAGCAACGCGAAATAGCCGGAGCCTGGCCTGGCACTGCGCAGGTAATGCAGATGCCCGAAGATCTGGCCGGCCGTGGCGGCACCGACACTGTCAGTGAAGATCAGCTCGTTGAGCGCGAACTTCTCCCGTGGCACGGCCGGCCTCGCGGCGACGGCATCCTTGGCCAGCTGCCAGGCGCAGTGCCGTAGCTCGCGCTCGATCTGCTGGCTCGTCACCCGGCCGGCGACCGTAGCCACCCTGGGCAGTTGCAGCAACGCCCGGACTCGCAAGTCCCGCTGGTCGACGCCCCCGGCGCCCGCCACCGCGACCAGGGGCGTGACGAATAGCGGCGCATCCTGACGGCACTCCTCCAGCGTGACGCCAGGGGCGGCCACGGGCCGCACGGCACGGTCGGAAGGGTCGCCGCGATCGGCTGGAGCACCGGCATCAGGCCCAGGCTGCGCGACGCGTGATGGCGCAGTCGGCACGGGCGCAATCGTAGCCTCAAACGCAACTTCCCGCGCATTGGTTACCAGGATCTTTGCCGATTCCGAACGCGTTACCGGCTTAGCCGGGACGTTCTGCCAACTGGCTGGCCTCGGTTGCCAATTGGCAATCCCCCGATTGCCCGCTGCCTGCGGCGGCGCGGTAATTGGCATATGACACCGGCCAAATTGTCTTCGTTAGCGCACCAGAATTTAGGTGTTGACATCCAATTGCCATGGAGCTTAATGAGTTATAAGAACTCTATATTGCTACCGGTCACCATAGGCGCTGATCCGCGTATTCGCAAATCACCGGCTGGGCGACCACGCAGGAAGGGAGCAGGGAAATGTACACGGATCTGCACCCGTTCGTCGCGCCGGCGATCATCACGATCACCGTGATCTCGCTGTGGCGCCGGCTGCTCATGCTCGTGCTCACGGTGCTCGTGGTCGCGATCGCGATCGGGCTCTACGAGATCGTCACATTCATCCGGCACTAGCCAGCAGCGCGCTGGCCGGCCGGCGCGCTGCTGGTGCCCGCCGCACAGGCTTCGCTGCGGGCCGCCACCAGTCCGGCGTGGTCTACCCGGCTCGCGGTCCGCTGCCGGCCGTAACTTCGCCGCGCGCCTCGACCGCGCCGCGCGCGTTGCCCACGCCAGGCCCCTTGACCACGCCGGGCGCCAGCGCCGCGGCGCACGCCACCGCCGGGCCGCGAAGGCTGGCCGCCCCGGGTCAGGCACCAATGCCTGCGGCGGCGGCCAGGTCCGCTGTTCCAACGCTGAGCTGTACGCGCTCGAGACGGTGATCCCGCTGATCTCCCTCGATCAGCGATCTACCTGGTACCGGGACGCACCTGCGCCCGGCGGCCGGGCCGGTCTAGCGGTCAGGCACCGGCTCGGGAACGGGTCACCACATCCACGGGATGTGCGTCCGGATTCCGGCCGCCGGGCAGCTCGCCCGGGCGGCCGCCTCGGCCGCTGCCGCCGACCGCAGCCGCACGATTGTTCCTGTGTTCCGCGCCTGCCTGGGCGGCGCGAGAACCTTCTGATGGTGGCAGGCACCACCGTGTGCGGCGAGGCCGGCTCGAGTCGCGCTCCCGGCCGGCCGCGCTGAGGCCTGAGCCGGCGATGCCAGCGTTATCGGGCCTGCAGCGGCGACGACGAGAATGGGCACGGCCAGCGCACGGGCGGCCAGCGCGCGGGCACCGGTGCCGCGCGCGGTGCGCGCGGGGCGATCCTGGCGTGCGGCAGGCCCGGACCCGGTCATCGAATCAATCACGGAGCGTAACGGACTTGAGGTACTCATCGAGCAGTCTCCTCCAAGGCGACGAGCTGGCATAGTGCTACCGAACCGCCAAATTACACGGACATCGGGCGGAGGTCTGGCTTTTGGCGCGATTCGCTGACGTATTTATTAGCGCAGGCCAGAGCGACATCACCACCCGACGCTGCGAATTTTCGTGGCTTATGAGAAAAATGTCGGAACGGCCGGGCCTGGATCAGCTCGCCTCGCGCCCAGCCCGCACATCCGGACCGACTCCGGCGCCGATCCGCCTCCCGGCTCACGCGAATTATTGACGCACCGTAATCGTCGCCTGTTCCTCAAGCGGCCTCGATCACCGGCAAATCATGCCGAAGTCACGGGCCGGCCCGACTCCTCCCCGGACGTCCTTCAGGGCGGCCGCGCGCAACTGGCCACGCAATTTTCATGACCTTTTCCGTGCGCCTTTAAATGATGCCCATGTATTTCTCGGGACATCGGAAATTCATGTAGCAGCCGCCTTTTGCGCGGGTATCAATCCAGCCAGAATGGATATGCGGAAACCTTCTGACCAGACCGCCAGCCAGATCAGGGCACCGGGAGACTACACGACGATCATGGAATTCCGGATTCTCGGGCCGACCGAACTCTGGTTGGCCGGGCAGCCCAGCGACATCGGCCCGGCCAAGGAGCGCAGCGCGCTCGCGATCCTCTTGCTGACTCCCCGCACCATCGTCCCGGCCGAGCAGCTCATCGAGCGGCTCTGGGATACCCGGCCGCCGGTCAAGGCGCGCGAGACGCTGTCCGTCTACATCGCCAGGCTGCGCGCGTCATTGCGCCAGTCCGCCGGAGACCAGGTCCGCCTGGCCGGCCGGGCCAGCGGCTATGTCCTTGATGTCGCGCCGGAGTCCGTCGACCTGCACCAGTTCCGCCGGCTGCGGCGGCAGGCAGCGGAGCTGGCCGCCGACGGTGACCACGAGGCCGCGGCGAAGCTGCTGCGCGAGGCCGACGGCATGTGGCGCGGTCAGGCGCTGGCGGGAATCCGCGGCGACTGGGTGGCGCGGATGCGTGTCAGCCTCGAAGAGGAGCGCCGGGCCGCCCTGGTGGAACGCGTCGCCTGCGAGCTGACGCTCGGCCGGCATGCCGAACTGGTCGGCGAGCTGGGCGGCGCGCTGGCCCAGTACCCGTACGACGAGACGGTCGTGGCTCAGCTGATGACGGCCCTGTACCGCAGCGGGCGTCCGGCCGACGCGCTGAGCCTGTACCGGGACACCAGGGCCCGGCTTGTCGCCGAGCAAGGCTCCGAACCCGGCGAGTCCTTGTCCGACCTGCATCAGCGCATCCTGAACCGCGATCCGCAGCTCGCCCCGCCAGCGGCCAGCCCGGCCGCCGGCCGGCGGCCGCGGCCCGAAAATCTGGCCCTCCGGCCAGTGCCGCAACTACCGACCGGGCTGACTCTGGCCGGACGCTGGCCCGGGGCCCCCGAACCCGCCGCGACGACCGGAACTGGCCAGTCCGGCGCCCCGTACTCCGATCCTGACCTGGACCGCTCCTTCCGCGCGCTCACGGCTGATCACCAGCGGATCGCTCGCCTCCTCGCGGTGAGCCCGTGCGCGGATATCGGAGCCGGCGGAGCGGCGGCCCTGGGCGGGGTCGGCGAACACGACGCCGAGCGGGCGCTGGACGCGCTGGCCGCCGCCGGTCTGGCGGCACCGGCGGCCGGGCACCGGTACCGGCTCACCAGCCGCGGCCACGGCTACGCGGCCGCGCGGGCATCCAGCGAGGAAACCAAGGCCGATCGCCGGAACGCGATCGGGCGGCTGCTCGGGTACTACCTGCGCATGGCCGACCAGGCGGATCGCACGCTGCACCCGTTCCGGCACCGGATGCCGGTGGCCCCTGACGTAGCCGGGACGACGCCAGCCGGGACCGCCCGGCCGGCGGTCACGCTGCCCGTCGCCGTCGCCAACGGCCAGCCGGCTCGGCTGGCCGACGACGCGGCCCGCTGGCTTGAGGAGGAGTGGCGCAATCTCCTGCAGGCGGCGCAGTACGCGAGCCGCAACGGCTGGCCGGGCGAATGCGCCGGCCTCACCCACGCGCTGGCCGGCTTCATCGAGGTCAAGGGCTACTGGCACGAGGCCATCGCGGCGTATACGCAGGCCTTGCAGGCGTGCCGCGACCAGGAGGACCCGGCCGGGATCGCGCGCGCGGCGCTTGAGCTCAGCCTGGTCAGCCAGCAAGCCGGCCGCCACGAGGACACCCTGTCCCTGGCCGAGGAAGCGGCGGCGATCTACCAGGCGCTGGGCGATCATCAGGGCCTCGCCGACGCACTCGACCAGGCCGGCCGGATGCACCTGAATGCGGCCCGCTCGCGCGAGGCGCTCGCCTGTTTCGAGGAAGCGCGGACACTCTACGGCGAGGCCGCGGACCGGCACGGGATGGCGGCCGCGCTCGGTCACGTCGGCATCGTCTGCTGGCACCTGGGGCGGCACCGGCAGGCGATCGAACATCTGCGCGCGGCACTGTCCTTGTACCAGGAGGCCGGTGACCGGCGCGGCGAGGCGAAGATGCTGAGCAATCTCGGCAAGGTGCAGCTGCATTCCGGCCGCTATCGCGACGCCCTGGACAGCTTCCAGCAATCGCTGGACATCTTTACCGAGATCGGCGGCGATCAGAATCGCGCCATCCTCTATCACGCCATCGGCGGCGTGCACCTGTACAAGGGCAGCTTCGAGAGCGGGCTGCGCGCGTTCCGGCAGGCGCTGGCCATCTACCGCGCGATCGGCGACCGCCCGAACGAAGCAAATGTCCTGAACGACATCGGCGCGATCTTCATGAGCGCGGAACGCCATGACGATGCGCTGAATCACTATGAGCGGGCCCGTTTGCTGGCCGAGACGATCAGCAGCGCGGCCGAGCAGGTGACCGCGATGCGGGGGATCGCCGACGCGCGACGCGGCTCGGGGCGGCTCAGCCAGGCCCTCGACGACTACCACGCCGCGCTCGCGCTGGCCAGGCTGATCGGCGACCCCTACGAGGAAGCCAAGGTCCTCGAAGGAATCGCCGAGACGACGCTCAGCCAGCACAAGCCCTACGCGGCCCGGATCGTGTTCCGGCAGGCGCTGGACATCTTCGAGCAGCTGGGCGTGCCCGAGGCCGAGTCGGCCCGGATCAGGATGGAAATGATGAACCCGGCGGCCGGCCGCCGCACATCCTGACCATCCGGCCGGCCGATGGCTTCCGCCCGGCACCGGGCCAAAAGTAATCAGTTCATCAAGGTGACTGAAACCTGACCATCAAGGTCGGCGTCGCACGCTAAGGCCCTGGGGCTACCAGGGAGGACGCCGTGAGCCTGAACCAGAGCCGACAGATCGCCGACGCCCGCTGGCGGACACCGGGACGCGGCTGGCCGCGTCCCGGCCGGCGCGGCCGGGCCAAGCCGGGCCAGCGCGCGCAGAGCCCGGGTTCAGTGACCGAGCTGTTCCCGCCGCTGCAGGCGTGCCCGGTGATGACCGGCACCACGCTCGCCGGGACGGGGACGGCCGGGGCGGACCTGACCGGGATCGAGGCCGGCTTCGGCCTGGCGCCGCCGGATGACCTGCGTGCCGGGCCCCGCTCGGGGGCGGGCCCGGACCAGGCATCGTTCGCGGCCCTTGACGAGCTGCTGACCAGCGCCGAGCACTTCGTCCGGCTGTTCTACGCCGAGATGCAGGCCGGCTCGCCGGACCGGCGGCTCGCCGAAGTGCGGTTCGAGATAGAAACCACGGGCACCTACTGGCACACCAGTGCCGAGCTCGAGTTCGGCGCCCGGGTTGCCTGGCGGAACAGTTCCCGCTGCATCGGCCGGCTCTACTGGAACAGCCTGCGGGTACGCGACCGCCGCGAGGTCAGCGCGGCCGCGGACATCGCGGCCGAGTCGTTCGAGCACCTGCGGGAGGCGACCAACGACGGCCGCATCCGGCCGGTGATCACCGTGTTCGCGCCGGACGCGCCTGGCCGGCCAGGCCCGCGCATCCTCAACAACCAGCTCGTCAGGTACGCCGGCCACCAGGACCCGGGCGGCCGCATCACCGGCGACCCGGCCAGCGCCGACGTGACCTGCCTGGCCCGCGAGCTCGGCTGGCCGTGCGGCCGCCCGCCCGGGCGGTTCGACATCCTGCCGCTGATCATCCAGGAGTCCGGGGTGTTCCACACCCTGCACGAGGTGCCGGAAGACGCCATCCTCGAGGTGCCGATCGAGCACCCGCAATTCGGCTGGTTCGCCGAGCTAGGGCTGCGCTGGTACGCGGTCCCGGTGATCAGCGACATGTACCTGGACATCGGCGGCGTGGTCTATCCGGCGGCTCCGTTCAACGGCTGGTACATGTGCACCGAGATCGGCTCGCGCGACTTCGGCGACGCCGGCCGGTACGACCAGCTGCCGGTCATCGCCCGGCACATGGACCTGAGCACGGCCAGCGACCGCACGCTGTGGAAGGACAAGGCGCTGACCGAGCTCAATCTCGCGGTCCTGCATTCCTACGCCGCGGCCGGCGTGACGATCTCCGACCACCACACCGAGTCGGCCCGCTTCCTGCAGCACCTGGAGCGAGAAGAGCGGCACGGCCGGGCCTGCCCGGCCGACTGGAGCTGGATCGTGCCGCCGGCCGCGTCGTCCGCGACCGGGGTGCGGCACCAGGCTCGCGCAGACGCGCAGCCGGTCTCGGCCGCCAGGTACGGCGCTGACCGGGCCGGCCGCTTAATCCTGTCCCGCCGCAGCCACGGCACCCCGGCCGCGCTCCCATGAGCGGACTCTGAATCAGTGGGTGGACTTCACCTTGCTATCACAGGGTTAACCCCACCCATTGATTCAGAGTGTGATGGCGGGCGGCGGGCGGCGGGCGAGGGGGTCAGCCGAGGGGGAAGGTGGCGGTCAGGCGGGCCAGGAAGGTCCGGAACTTGGCCGACAGGTCACTGAGCTCCACCGCGAACGACAGCGGGGTGACCGAGACGTGCCCGGCCCGGAGCGCGCCGATGTCGGTGCCGAATGAGGCGTCGGCGTAGGGGATCACCTCGTCAGGTTCGCCGAAGAGCCACAGTTCCCGCATGTCGCCGTCCGCGCCGAACTCCGGCACCTCGGATCTCGGGTAGTCACGGCGGCCGGCCCTGGTCAGGACGCTGGAGCCGAACGGGCGGCGGGCCGGGTAGTTGACGCTGAGCACCACCGGCTCGGCTGGCGCCGCCCCGACCACGCAGGCGGCCAGCGCAGCGCCGTGCCCGGCGGCGTCGGTGAAGTCCCAGGCCAGTCCGGCCCCGGTCAGGTCCTCGTCGTAGCTCACGGCCAGGCTGCCGGTTGGTGTCTGCTGGGACAGGCAGACGGCCGGGGTGCCGAGGATCGCCGCCTCCAGGCCGGCCCCGACCGTGCCGGAGTAGGTCACGTCGTCGGCCAGGTTGGCGCCGTGGTTGATGCCGCTGACCACCAGGTCGGCCCCGGCCGCCAGGCCGCCGAGCAGGCCGGCCCGGACGCAGTCGGCCGGCGTGCCGTCGCACCGGTAGACCGGATGCGCTCCGCCTTGCACCCGGGTCACGCCCACCGGCCTGGCGAACGTGCACTTGCGCGCGAACCCGCTGCAATCGTCCTCGGGGGCGACCGTGATCACGCTGTCGAAGCTCTCGGCGAGGGCGGACCTGATCGCGTGCAGGCCCGCGGCATCGACTCCGTCGTCATTGGTCACCAGCACGCGCATCGGCATCTCCGTCAGCTCAGGTCCGGCTCAGGACGCGGCCGGCGGAATCGGGCCGCGTTCGGTCTATCGTTGCGCGAGGAGCGCCCCGGGTCGTCAGGCGGGCGCCGCGAGATCAGCGCGTCGTAGTGCTGGCTGGCGATGGCGACCTGGTACCGGCCGCGGTCCAGCCAGGGCCGAGCTGGAAGATCAGTCCCTGGAGCCGCTCACCGGCGCGGCTTCGTCCTGAGCGGGAGGCGGCATGGACAAGGTCGCGCAGGGCGCACCGGGTGCTCGGGCTGCGGGCCGATGTCGGCTCGGTGGCCGACTGCGACCCGCTGGTCCCGGCCGTGCGGACCGCTTCGGCCGGATCGACGTGCTGGTGAACAACGCGGGCGTGTACGACCCGGTGCCGTTCCTCGACCTGACCGCGCGGGCCTGGGATGCGCTGATGGACATCAATGTGCGCGGCTCCGTGCTGCTCGGCGGCGCGGCCGGGCGGGCCATGCGCGACCAGGGCCGCGGCGGCCGGATCGTCAACATCGCCTCGACCAGCGGCCAGCTCTCCGAGGCCGGGTTCGCGCATTACAACCGCTCAGCGAGCCGTTCGTGGCCAGGCTGACCGCGGACTCGCTGGGCCGGATCAGCCCGCTCGGGCGAGTCGGGCAGGCGGCCGAGGTGGCCGGGCGGTGTCGTTCCTGTGCGGCCCGGACGCGAGCTATGTCACCGGGATCACGGTCAACGTGGACGGCGGGCTGACCGCCATGCACCCGGCGATCTGACCGGCCGGCTCAGGACGCGGCCGGCATCGGGTAGTAGGTCTCGTACACGTGCTGCGCGTCCCGGCGCGCGTCTTCCCACGACCACGTGCGCGGCACGAACCGGTCGGGGCTGAGCGACCGCACATACGGCGACGGATCACTGGTCAGGCTTTCGACCAGCGCCATGGCCAGCCCGGCCGAGCCGGACACGCCGTGCGCGTTGCAGGCCGCGGCCAGCACCAGGCCGCGGACCGCACTGACCGGCCCGACGATAAACCGCCCGTCCGGGCTGAAGGCCGGCCAGCCCTGGAACGTCGTCGCCACGCCGGCTCCGGCCACCGCGGGGGCGAACGCGCTCAGGGCATCCGCGAACCCGCCGAGAACCTCCCAGTCGGGCCGGGCCGCCAGGCCCGACGCTGTGGTCACCTCGCGCGGGTCGATGCTGGTGCCGTGGTTCTCGAACCCGCCGCACAGCACCCGGTCGCTCTCTCCCCGCGCGTACACCTGAACCTCGGGGATGCGCAGGCAGGGCAGGTCCGGATGCCAGCCGGGCACCGGCTCGGTGACGAAGTACTCGTGCAGCACGGGGACGATCGGCAGCTCAAGCCCGGCCAGCCGGGCCAGGGCGGCCGACCACGGTCCCGCCGCGACGATCAGCTGACCAGTGCGAAATGTGCCGGCCGCGGTCGAGAACGATTCGACCAAGCCGGCCCGGATGCCGATGCCGGTGACGGCGGCGTGCGCGGCGACGGTGACACCGAGATCTCTGGCCGCGCTGACGTAGGCGCTGACGAGGCTGTTCGGCTGCAGGTAACCGCAGGTCGGCGACCACAGCGCGGCCCGCACGGCCTCGGTGCGCTCCAGCGCCGGGCAGATCTCGCGCAGCCGCGGGCCAGCCAGGAACTCCATTGGGAGCCCGGTGACCTGGGCGGTCTCGGCGATCTGGGTCAGTTCGGCGACCGAGGTGGCGGACAGCGCGAGGCGGACCGCACCGCACTCGCGGTAGTCCATCGAGTAGCCGGTCTCGGCCTCGAAGCGGCGGTAGACGGCGGCCGCGGCCATCGCCAGCCTGGCCCGCTCGGGCGTGGGCCTGGCCTGGCCGACGAACCCGGCCGCCTGGCTGCTGGTCGCCTCGCACAGGCCGCGGGCTTCCAGCAGCTGGACGTCGCGGCGGCCGTCCCGGGCCAGGAAGTACGCGACCGCGGCGCCCACCGCGCCGCCGCCGACGACGGTGATCTCGGCGTCCCTCGGCCCGGTCATCGCCACCGCCTGTCCCGGCCGGTTATGAAACCGGCCGATGAAAGGTGACCATCAAGCCGACTGTAACCAGACCGTCAAGGTCGGCCGCGCACGCTGGTTGCGCGCACCGGGCTCAGGGGCGCACGGGCCGCGGGCAGGCGCGCCGGCGGAAAGGACGGGGCCATGACGATCACCCAGCTGACAGCGCGGGCCGCGCGGGCGGCGCTCCCCCTTCGCCGCC
>JBPCKO010000315.1:0-10503 GCA_051004215.1 Streptosporangiaceae bacterium
GGCCTCAGCGGCCGCCACGCTGACGGTCACCGAGAGGGCGTCGCCGCCCGCACCACCGTCAGGGGAATCAACGTCCGCGATCTGGGCGAAGATGACTTGCGGCTGCGGCAGCACCAGGACCGCGACCCTGTTGCGTCATGTTGCAGGACGCTACAACGCGCATCACAGTTACGCAAGCCGCAACCACGCATTGTCTTGATTCAAGGCGCTACATCTTGCTACGACTTACAGTATGGAGCGACGCGGAGTGGCGTCGGCGCTCTATGAACTGGTTGACCAGCGCCGGGCACATCAGGGCCTTACCTGGTCTGCGATACACCGCAAAAGCGGTGTATCGCGCTCCACCGTCTTCCGCTGGCGCACTGCCGTGCGGCCACCCCAGGCCGGCACGGTCCTCGCCGTAGCGGACGCGCTAGGCATCGACCACGAACAAGCACTGCACCTGGGAGGGGTGATCGTCACTCAGGCAGAACGACCCGGCACGCGCGAACCCGAATCACATCGCCAGCGGGTCCGGCGCCTGCAAGACGAACTACGTGAAGCTACCGAAAAAATGATGCGCGAATACGGGCACGAAGGGGTGGATGACAAGGATGTCAGGCAAGGGGAAGGTAGTCAGCCTGGAGGCTGAGCAGGCATTACGCCAGGCCCGCGAAGCACTCCGGCTCGCAGACGAGGCGCTAGCACGATGCCCCGAATCCGCAGCTGTCATCATCAGCATGCAAGACAGCCGCGCGGCGCTTCGCCGCTACCGCACCGGCGTCATGTCGACGTCCTGGGTGCGGAACCCGGGGCCGCGTTTAGACGCCGGCCGCACCACGACACGGAAACACGCCGCCACGAGTGCCCGGCGGCCCGCCAGCGGCAGGCCGTCCCATGCCGCCTGCGTGATCCCTGCATGGGCGGACCGCAGCCGCGCCGCGGCATCCCCGGCCGCCAGGTCCCGGAGTTCGGCCAGCCGCCGTTCGATCCCTTCCCGGCGTGCCAGCAACGCGGCCACCGGGCCGCGGGTGTGGTCGCCGGGAGCGTCGTCGACCTCGGCCAGCTGGCCGGACAGCGCCGCGAACTCTGACGCCAGCCCGGGTGCGGCCGGGACCTGCGGTTCGGGGTTCGCCGGGTGCGCGAGCCGGTTCAGCACGCGCCGGGTCACGTAGGCGTCCAGCATCACCTGGTCACGCCACACCTTCCGGCACCCCGGCTGCACGCAGCCGTACCCGGTCTGGTACTGGCCGCTGCCTTTGCCCTTGGACGGCTTGAACCGCAGCGGATGCTGACAGGCGCCGCACAGCACCAGGCCCGACAGCAGGTGCTTGCGGGCGTTCGTCGCGTAACCGAACCCCGCCGCCCGCCGCCCGAGCACGGCACAGACGGACTCCCAGGTGCCGCGGTCCAGGATCGCGGGCCACGCAGCCGGGCTCTGGCCGTCCGGCATCAGCCCGGCGTACCGCGGCCGCGCGAGCAGCTTGCGCATGGTGCCGTGCCCGAACGGGATCCCGGTAGTGGTGACGACGCCGCGCCCGGTCAGGTCACGGCAGATCACGCCGACGCCTTCACCGGACAGGACCCGCACCGCGGCTTCCCGTACGATCTCCGCTTCGGCGCCGACCAGGCTCACGCCGTCCGTGGCGAACCCGAACGCGCGGCCGCCGCGTCCGCCGGTGCGTACCCGGCCCTCACGCCGGAGCCGCGCGAACTGTGCCTTGCGGCGCCGGCTCGTGGCCGCGGATTCCTTGCGGTAGACGTTTGCCTCGATGCCGAGCACGAACTGGTCGTCGTCGTCGTTCAGGTCTTTGACGCCGCCTGCGCTCGCTAGCTTGATGCCCCGGGTGCGGGACAGGCTGATCAGCACTTCCAGGTCCAGCGGCTGGCGGACCAGCCGGTCGCCGTGGTAGACGACGATGCCGGTGATCTTCCCGTCGGTGATGTCAGCGATCATGCGGTCCCAGGCGGGCCGCTTGCGGTCGTGTTTCCAGGCGGACCGGTTGTTGTCGGTGTAGACGCCGAAGACATCCCAGCCGAGCCGTCCGGCGGTGAGGCGGCACAGACGTTCCTGGTCGTCAACTTTGGTGGTGTCATCATCCTTGGACAGCGAGATCCGGCAGTAGATGGCTGCCGTCACGGTGCCGCTGCTGCTCATGGTGCGACCGTTGCCTTACGTGGTTACTGTCCGTGTTTACCGTGCTCAGGGTACCTTGACTGGCTCCATGTTCCCGCCGGTGACCAGTGAGCCGAAGTCGCGGAAGACAACCCCGCACAGCACGTGCAGCCCGGAGTGGGTGCGCATCAGCGCGCTGCGGCGGCCGTCCTCGAGCGCGCCCCGCACGGCGGTGCCCGGCGGCGGCACCGGATCACCCGGCGCCGGGATCAGGTACAGGTCATCGCCCTTGCGGGCGCCGACGATCCCGGTCTGAACCCCGCCCCACAGCAGGACGCCGTGGTCAGGCGGCTGGCCGCCGCCACCGGGGTAGAAGGCCGAGCGGTCGAGCACGATCCCGTCCTCGCCCGCCGCCAGCACGGTCGCGTCCCATTCCCGCAGGGTCTGGTCGTCCAGTTCCAGCCGGTGCGTACGCCAGGCGTCCTCGCTCATCGCGGCCTCACCACGGCCCGTACGGGCCCTGATGGCGGGAAGATCCGCCGCTGCCCGTCTCGCGGACCTTGGGGCGGACATCGGTCAGGTAGATCGCCGCCGCGATGAACGCGATGATCGGCAGGAACACCAGCAGCGAGACGTTCTCGGCCGCGCTGAACAGGCCGACGGCGAAGCTCACGCCGGTGATGATCAGCCAGAGCGGCTTAGTCTGCTTGCCGGCGGCCGGAAACGCGGCGGTGGGCCGGCGGATGGCGTCCGCGAACGCCCACACCTCGATGATGAACGCCGCGACCAGCAGGGCCCAGTTGAGCCAGTTCAGCGGCCCGAGCGCGTTGAACCCGAGAGCCGCGGTCCCGCCGGCGGGTTGCCCGAGCGCAAGTGAAGGGTGCACGGTGCCAACCTACCTGCTCGGGTGCGATGCGGGTGGTTCCGCCCACGGCTCGGCTTCCGCGGCCGCGACGGCCTCCACGACCGGGTCGTGGCCGGATTCGGTCACCGCCTCCTCGACGGCCTCCTCGGCCTCTTCGGCCTCCGCGGCCGCCTCGGCCAGCCTGGCTGCCCTGGCCGCCGCCTCGGCCCGCACTTCCTTGCGGAGCGAGGAGTAGATGTCGATCAGCATCTGCTTCTGCCGGTCAGTGATCTCCGGGTCGGCCATGATCGCCTCGGTGACCGAGCTGCCGCCATCCTTCTCGTCCAGGATCCCGGCCTGGACGTAGAGCGCATCGGCGGAGACGCGCAGCCCCTTGGCGATCTGCTGGCCAAGGTTCGGATTGGACACGCCGGCGGCCTGGGCGAGATGCCGGATCGAGGTCCTGGCCTGCTCCCCCTGCTCCCGCAGGTACGCGCCAATCGCGTTCACGTTGACCGGGCTCATGCGGCCAGTCTGCCACGGTCGCGGCCGGCCAGCCGGGGCCGGTCAGCCGGGGCCGGTCAGGACGGCAGGACGGCGCGGATCTCGCCGACCGGGATGCCGCCGCCCAGGACCGGGGTCGCGGCCAGCGACTTCAGCACCGTCTCATCGGCGCCGGGTACCTGGCCCCCGCCGACCAGGCCGAGCAGCAGCGAGGCCATCAGCGGCGGGACCCCGCGCTGGGCGCCGTCCTCGAACTTGACCGCGGCCGCCCGGCCGTCGGCCAGCGCGAACGCGCAGACACCATCGGCGCCCGACTTCATCAGCAGTCCCGGCACCGCCCGGACCATCGCGGCCTCCGGCCTGGTCGTGCCCGAGGTCCAGGCCGGGTGGGCCCGCATCGCGTCCGCGACCCGCCGCGGCAAGGAACCCGGCGGGGACACCGCGAGCGCGCGGAACGCGCGGGCCAGGCCCGCCGGGGAGATCGCGAAGAGCGGCGCCCCGCACCCGTCGATGCCAGTGGCGGCGACAGTCTCGGCGGCGAGATGTTCCGCCATGATCTTTATTTCGCGTTGCAGCGGATGCCCAGGATCGCGGTACGTCGCGGTCGGCCAGCCCGCCGCGACGCAGGTGGCGAGCATCGCGGCGTGCTTGCCCGAGCAGTTCATGTGAATCCGGTCGGCGCCGCCGCCCGCGCGCAGCCAGGCGATCCTGGCCGTATCGTCCAGCGGGAGATCGGGCGGACATTGCAGGTCAGCCTCGCTCAGGCCGGCCAGGGCCAGGATCTCCCGCACTCCTTCGATATGGAACTGCTCGCCCGAATGACTCGCCGCGGCCAGCGCGAGCAGCTTCCCCGACAGGTCAAGCCCGCAGCGCAGCATGGCCGAAGCCTGCATCGGCTTGTTGGCCGATCGCGGGTACATCGGACGGTCCGCGGCCCCGGCGGCGAGCGCAACGGAGCCGTCCGCGGCCAGCACGACCAGCGAGCCGCGGTGCCACGACTCCACGACGCCGGACCGGATGACCTCGGCGAGCACCGGGCTGGCGGCGGGCTGGTCAGCCTCGATCGGGCACCCCGAGCATCGCCCGGGCCTGGTCCGGCGTCATCGGGGGCCGCTGAGCCAGGGTGGCCAGGGTCGCGGCCCGCTCGACCAGCTCGGCGTTGTCGCGCACCGGGCGGCCGCGCGAGAACGTCACCGTGTCCTCCAGGCCGACCCGCAGGTTGCCGCCCGCGGACAGGGCCGCCAAGATGACCGGCAGCGTGCTGCGGCCGATCCCGGTCGCAGACCAGGTCGCGCCCTCC
The DNA here is from genome assembly GCA_051004215.1 of Streptosporangiaceae bacterium. GTDB lineage: Bacteria > Actinomycetota > Actinomycetes > Streptosporangiales > Streptosporangiaceae > Chersky-822. The sequence goes on from JBPCKO010000315.1 coordinate 4,744, forward strand.
GGCAGCGCCGCCACCGCCTGGACCAGCGTTGCCGCGTCCCCCGGCATCCCGCCGGGCACGCCCATCACCAGGTCGCAGTGCACGTGGCCGCCGGCCGGCGGCCCGTACTTGGCCAGCAGCCGGTGCAGCGAGGCGATGTGCCCGATATCGAATAGCTCGAACTCCGGAACCACGCCCAGCTCCTGGGTCTTCACGTAGAGATCGCTTATGAACCCCCACGGGTTCATGAAGACGTCATCCCCGAAGTTCACGGTGCCGCAGGTCAGCGAGCAGCCGTCCGGGCCGGCGTCGAGGACGGCGAGGCGGTGCTCGTACGGGTCGGTGACCGCGCCGCCGGTGGACAGCTGCACGATCAGGTCGGTCGACTCGCGCAGCGCCTGCACGGTGTCCTTGAGCCGGCCCGGGTCCAGCGTGGGCCGCGTGTCCGCGCCCCTGATGTGGACGTGGATCAGCGCCGCGCCCGCCTCCCGGCACTCCTTGGCCGTGGTGACGAGCTCGTCCAGCGTGACGGGCAGGGCGGGTACCGCCGCCTTGTCCGACTCGGCGCCGGTCGGGGCCACGGTGATCATCGTCGCCGGGGCGGGCCGGGCGGCGGGTCGGCTGCTGCTATCAACGGTCATCAGCGGAGAATGCCTTCTCGTGCGAGCTGTTGTTCAACGGGCTAGCGAGGCGAGCGTATCGGTCGCCGGATCCGTGGTCGGCGAGCTGCCCGCCCCCGGACTGGTCGTCCTGGTCGGTGTCACTCACGAGGATACCGAGCGAACCGCGGCTGCCCTTGCCAGCAAGATCTATTACCTGAGGATTCTGGACGGCGAGAGATCGTGCGCCGACACCGGGGCCCCGCTGCTGGTCATCAGCCAGTTCACGCTGTACGCCCAGACCGCGAAGGGACGGCGGCCAACGTGGCAGGCGGCGGCGCCCAGGCCGGTCGCGGAGCCGCTGGTGACCGCGTTCGCCGGCGCGCTGCGGGCGCTCGGGGCGCCGGTCCAGACCGGGGTGTTCGGCGCCGACATGGCGGTGGCGCTGGTCAACGACGGCCCGGTCACGCTGATCCTGGAGGCATGATTGCCTCCGGCCCGGTGCGGCCGCCGGGATCAGCTCACCGCGCTGGCCGCTCGCAGGTGCTTGCGCGCGAACGCGAGCGACTCCTCCAGGTCGGCGTAGCGTTCCTGCTCGGACAGCGCCCGGCGGGTACTGATCTCGACCACAACCATGCCCTGGTAGCCGTGGGCAGTCAGCAGGTCGAGCACGGGCCCGCAGGGCTGGCTGCCGCGGCCGGGTACCAGGTGCGCGTCGGGCAGGCCGGGCGTGGTCCCGTCGGTCAGGTGCAGGTGAGCCAGCCGCCGGCCGAGGTCGGTGGCCATTTCCAGGGCATCGGAGCCGGACACCGCGGTGTGCGACAGGTCCAGGGTGACGTGCTCGCAGTCCAGCTCGAGCGGGTTCCAGTGCGGGGCGTAGGCGGCCACCTCGGTGCCCCTGGGCCGCAGCGGGTAAAGGTTCTCGACCGCGAACTTGACCGGGGTCTCGGCCTGCGTCCTGGCCAGGCCGACCTCGAATTCCCTGGCGTACTCGCGCTGCCAGCGGAACGGCGGGTGCACGACGACCACGCTCGCGCCGAGCCGCTCGGCGACCTCGGCCGACTTGACCAGCTTGGGCCAGGGCTCCCGGCCCCAGACGCGCTGGGTGATCAGCAGGCAGGGCGAGTGCACGGCCATCACCGGGACGCCGTGGTACTCGGCCAGCCGGGCCAGCACGTCCGCGTCCTGGCTGACCGGGTCCGCGGTGACCATGACTTCGACACCGTCGTAGCCGAGGCGCCCAGCCAGCTCGAACGCGTCCGCGGTTCTCTCGGGGAACACGGACGCGGTGGCCAGGACGATGGGGATAGGGCCGTTCGGCCGTTCGGCCCCGGCTCCGGCGGCACCGGGCCCGGGGGCACCGGGCGCGGCCCGGCGGCGGGAACGGCCGCCATTGTCGCCGCTCATGCCGGCGGGTTGCCCCAACGCCCCTCTCCCTCCGCTGCTGACCAGGTCACGGCCCTGCACGCAAGGCCGGCCCGGCGCGGACGGGCCGGGCTACCGATGCCAGCTTATGCGCCAGGCGGCCGCCCGTTGTCGGACCCCGGCGGTACCGTTCCCGGCATGGCAAAGTCGTCGGCGGGCGCGATGTTCCAGTGCTCGAAATGTGGCTGGCAGACGACCAAGTGGGCCGGCCGCTGCGGTGAGTGCCAGACCTGGGGCACGGTCGCCGAATTCGCCGGCCAGGCCGGCCAGGCCGGCTCGGCCCGCTCGGGGCGGGCGCTGCTGCACGGGCTGCCGTCGGTGCGCCCCGGCGCGCCGGCCGTCCCGATCTCGCGGATCGACGCCACCGGGGCGGCGGCCAAGCCGACCGGGATGGACGAGCTGGACCGCGTGCTGGGCGGCGGCCTGGTCCCCGGAACGGTCGCGCTGCTGGCCGGAGAGCCCGGCGTCGGCAAGTCCACGCTGCTGCTGGAGGCCGGCGCGCTCGCGGCCGGGCGGTCGGTCGTGCTCTACGTGACCGGGGAGGAGTCGGCGGCCCAGGTCCGGCAGCGAGCCGACCGGATCGGCGCTATCACCGACAACCTGTTCCTGGCCGCCGAGACCGACCTGGCCGCGCTGCTCGCGCACGTCGAGGCGGTCAACCCCGCGCTGCTGATCGTCGACTCGGTGCAGACCATCTCGGCGGCGGGCATCGACGGCGCCCCCGGCGGCGTGACTCAGGTCCGCCAGATCACCTCGGCGCTGGTCAGCCTGGCCAAGCAGCGGACGCTGACGACCGTGCTGGTCGGGCACGTGACCAAGGACGGCTCGATCGCCGGGCCGCGGTCCCTGGAGCACCTGGTCGACGTGGTGTTGCACTTCGAGGGGGACAGCCGGGGCCGGCTGCGGATGATCAGGGCGCTGAAGAACCGGTTCGGCCCGACCGACGAGATCGGCTGCTTCGAACTCGGCGAATTCGGCTTGATCGGGCTGCCCGACCCGAGCGGGCTGTTCCTGTCCCGCCAGCACGAGCCGGTGCCCGGGACCTGCGTGACCGTGACCCTGGAAGGGCGCCGGCCGCTCGTCGCCGAGGTCCAGACGCTGGTCTGCCCGGTCAGCGGCAACGAGCCGGCCAGGCGGACCACCTCAGGGCTCGACTATGCGAGGGTCGGCATGGCCGTGGCCGTGCTGCAACGGCGGGCCGGGGTCGAACTCGGCCGGTGTGACGTCTACGCGGCCACGGTCGGCGGCGTCAGGCTGACCGAGCCGGCCGTGGACCTGGCGATCGCCCTGGCCCTGGCGGGCGCCACGGTGGACCTGAGCTTGCCGGCCGACCTGGTCGCGTTCGGCGAGGTCGGCCTGGCCGGCGAGATCCGCAGCGTCGCCGGGATCGGGCGGCGCCTGACCGAGGCCGGGCGGATGGGCTTCCGCCGGGCCGTCGTCCCGGTCGGCACCGACGCGATCCCGGCCGACTGCCCGATGGAGGTCACCCGGGTGGCCACGGTGGCGCGGGCGATCAGTTCCAGCCTGGGCCTGCAGCCGCGCGACCGGCTTCACTAGCCCCGTTAGCCCTTCCGGCTAGCTGAGCCGATCAGCTCAGCCGGTTCGCTCAGCCGGTTACCTCCGCCGGCTAGCTCAGCCGGATCGGCACCGGACCGCTGACCAGGGATCCGTCGACCGCGTAGCCGGTGTACGTACCGGGCGGGACCGATCTGGCCGGCCCGGTGCAGCCGGGTGAGGAAGTCCGCCGGTCCCAGCCGATCGTGACCACCGTCGGCACGCCGCGGTGCAGCGCCGCCACCAGATTGCCCGAACCGTTCACGCAGTCGGCCGAGCTCCAGATCCGGGCCGGCCCCTCCTTGATGATCAGCGCGAAGTGGCTCGGCCCGATGTTGAACGAGCAGGCCGTCGGCTGGGTGGAGACCACGCTGAGGCTGAAACTCGGCTGCACGCCCGGCCCGTAGTGCACCTGAGCGGCCGACAAGCTGAGCACGATCGAGTGCCACGAGCAGAACGCTGGCTTGAACCCGCCGAACCCGCTGGTCGTCGCCGACGGCCGCGGCGCGGGCTGGTGCTTGGCCGCCGGGCCCGAGGCCGTGACGTGCGCCCGGGGTGTGCTGGCGTGGCCGGTCGTCGCGCCCGACGTGCCGTGGCCGTGGTGGCCCGTGCCTGACGGAGCCGTATTCGTGCCGTTGCCCCGCCCGGACTGGCCGGAGGAGTGTCGCGGGGACGGCGACACCTTCACGGCCTGGGACAGCGTCCACGAGGCGGCGGCGAGCAGGGACAGCCCGATCGCCAGGATCGCGAACCGCCGTCGCCAGTAGGTAGCCGCCGGCGCGATCTGGAGCCCGGGGAACCCGGGCGGCGGCACCATACCGCCGTTGGCACCCCCGTCGCCGGCCCGGTTGCCGTCGCTCGCCCGGTTGCCGTCACCGGCTCGGCCGCCGTCACCAACCTGGCTGCCGTCACCGGCGGGGCCGGGGCCTTCTGAGCCCTGGCCGCCGCCGGTCGGCGCGGGCCAGGAAGCCTCATTTCCCTGGCCGGTGCCGGCGCGATGGTCACGCCGGGCGGTCGGAATGCGATCCAGCAGCGCGCTAGCGTGGCCCCCATGGCCACCCACGCCGCCGCGACCTGGCATGGCCCGTCCAGCCAGCGCCGCCGCGCGCTGGAACCCGCGGCGCTCGCCCGATCCCGATCCCTCCGCCGCCATCTCGCTGTCCGCGCGACCCGGGTCGGGCCGCGGGCCCAGCTGCTGGCGCCGGCCGGCCGCCGAGTCGCTCCGGCCGGTCCCGCCGGCGGCCGAGACGCTCCATCCCGTCCCGCCGGCGGCCGAATCGCTCGGGCCGGTCCCGCCGGCGGCCGAGTCGCTCCATCCCGCTCCGCCGGCCGGCTCCTGGGCGCCGTCGCGCCGCTGCGGCCCGGTCCCTGCCGCCGGTCCCCCGGCCCCCGCCCCGCGAACTCGGGCACCGGGAGCGCCCTGGCCGTAACGGAACGTGTTATCCCCCATGGGGTCGAGTATGCAAGAGCACCAGCCATCGGCGATGCCGCCCCGCCGGGCCGACGGCGGCACATCGCCGCAGGCAGGAGGCTTGCGCGGGGGTTGCGGGGATTGCTGGTGAGGTGCCGGCTGCGGGTAGCGATGGCCGGATCGGTCCCGTCATGACCGACCAGGATCTGGAGTCCGCGGTCACAGCGTGGTACGCCTCGAACGCGCGAGATCTGCCCTGGCGCCGGCCGGGAACCGACCCGTGGGCGGTGCTGGTCAGCGAGTTCATGCTGCAGCAGACCCCGGTCAACCGGGTGCTGCCCGCCTACGCCGGATGGCTGGCCCGGTGGCCGGACGCGGCCGCCCTGGCCGCGGCGACCGCGGGCGACGCGGTCCGGCAATGGGGCCGGCTCGGCTACCCGCGACGTGCCCTCCGGTTGCACGCCTGCGCCCACGTGATCACCGCCGAGCACGGCGGCGAGGTCCCGGACACGCTGGCCGGCCTACGCGCCCTGCCAGGGGTCGGCGCCTATACCGCCGCGGCGGTCGCGAGCTTCGCCTTCGGGCAGCGCTATCCGGTGCTCGACACCAACGTCAGGCGCGTGCTCGCCCGCCTGGTCTCGGGCTCGGAGCCGGCCGGCCGGTCCGCGGCCAGCGTCGCTGAGGTCGCGCTCGCCGAGAGCCTGCTGCCGCCCGAGGCCGGCCAACGGGCAGCGACACGGTCGGTAACCCCGATGGAACTCGGCACGCTGGTCTGCCCGGTCGCCCGGCCAG
>JBPCKO010000316.1:0-3690 GCA_051004215.1 Streptosporangiaceae bacterium
CTGCGCGCGGGGATCGCGGCCTGGCCGGGACTGGCCGTGCTCCGCGACGGCCAGCAGTTCATCGCGCCCCTCGCGCTGGTCATCGCGATCGGCCTCGGCGCCGGCGTGGCCGCGCTTCTCGCCGCCGCCAGCCCGGCCGACAGCTCGGAGACTCGCCGGGTCGCCGCCGCCGACGATCCCCCGGCCACCGGCCGCCAGCGGGGTGCGCCCGGGCCGGCCGTGGCTCTCGGCGTGATCGCGCTGCTCGCGCCGGTGTTCCTGCTCCCCGGCCTAGCCTGGGGCGCGGCCGGCCGGCTGCAGGCGGTGCAGTACCCCGCCGACTGGCTCAAGGCCAGGCAGCTCATCGACGGCGATCACCAGCACGGCACCGCCGTGCTGCTGCCCTGGGCCGAATACCGTCGCTACCCGTGGAACCACGGCGAGGCTGTGTTCGACCCCTGGCCGCGGCTGCTGGCCAGGACGATGATCTGGAACGACGCCCTCCGGGTGGGCCGCATGACCGTCCCCGCGGAAAGCGAGCGAGCCCGGCAGCTCACTCCGCTGATCGACTCGCGCCGGCCGCTGACCCCAGGTTTGCGGGCGTTCGGCGTCCGGTACGTGGTCGTGGACGCCGGCCCGCTGCTGCGGCCCGGCCTCGCCGTTCGCCGCCTGCCCGGGCTGGCCCGACTTCCCGGCGCCCGCGTCGTTCTCGCCAGCCGAGATCTGGTCGTTTTCCGCCTGCCGCCGCCCCGCCGCTGATGTCGGTCCCGGCGGACCGCAGCGACTGCGAAACTGAGGAGCCCAGCGGGGCCATATTCCGGCCGCGGCTGGCTCGTGCCCGCCGACCGTCTGTTCGCCAGCGACTGCCGTACGTCTGCGTCGGCCTCGCGCAGGCCTCGCCGCGCCCACGCGGCGCCTGCGTCACCGCCACGCGCGCGACTTCACTCATCTACCTTTACGATCATGATCACGCCCGCTATCAACCTATTTAACCGTAGGGTGCGGCGTGCGCCGCACGGGCGATGGGCGACCTCTGCGCGACGACCTTGGCGCGGCGGGCATCCCGATTGCCGGGGAGTTACTATTTAATATGTTCTGGCGGGACGGGCGGAATATCCCTAAGCTAAGGGGCCAAGTCGCCCGGGTCCCACTCGGAGCCGGCAAGGAGGAGCCTCGTGTCCCGTATCGCCCTGCTGGTGATCTCGGTCGTGGCCGGCGCCGCACTGGCGTTCGCCGTGTCGTTCACGGTGTCGAGCGTGCTGGCGAGCGCCAACTCAAGCCCGGTCAACCAGCAGCTGTACAACTACGGCACGAAGTAACCGGCCGCGTCGCTTCTCGCCGCCGCCATCCTCGCCTGACACCCATCGCCGCAGATCAGTCGTGCGCAGCCAGTTCGGCCGCCAGGATCGCCCCGAGTTCCCAGCAGGCGTCCAGGTCGGCCCGGCCCGGCGGGCCGGTCACGCACACCGGTGGCCTGACCTGCTTCCACCCCAGCCCGGTCGCGATCGCCTCGACCGCCCGGACGGCCCCGGTCGTACCGCTGGCGCCGTGCACGTAGAACCCGTAGGGCCGCTGCCGGGTCGCCTCCAGGCACGGGTAATAGATCCCGTCGAAGAAGTGCTTGAGTGCCCCTGACATGTAGCCGATGTTCGCGCTCGTGCCCAGCAGGTATCCGTCCGCCTCGAGCACGGGCACGGGCCCGGCGGTAAGCGCGGGTACGACCACGACCTCGACATCGGTGATCTCGTCCGTGCGCGCACCGCTCAGTACCGACTCGAACATCTCCTGCATCGCCGGTGAGGGCGTGTGGTGCACGAACAGCAGCCGCCGCATGCGCCCGGAGCATAGCGCGGCGCCCCCCGGCCCAGCCCGATCCGGAACGGAGCAGGACGCCGGCGACGGCCGCGTTCTTGCCCGGGCCGCCTCCCAGAACTTAGACTGAACATTCAGTCAACTCCGTTAGGGAGCTAGTCATGGCCGACAGACAGGCCGCGTACGACGAGATAACCGACGCCCAGACCTCCGGCGCCACCACCACCGGGCCCGCCGCCGCCACCGGGACCGCCGCCACGACAGCGCCAGCACAGGCGACGGCATCGGCGGCAGCGCCGGCTAAGCCGCGGCCCGCCTCGTCGGCCCAGGCGCCCTCTACCGCCACCGATGATGGCAGCGGCACGAACGCCAGGCTCGCCGCGATCATCGCCGAGCAGGAGCGTCTCTTCATAGAACGCCAGCCCACCTCGGCCAGCCTGGCCGAGGAAGCCTGCGAGGCGCTGGCCGGCGGGGTCACCTCGAGCTGGCAGATCGCGAGGCCGCAGCCGGTGTGGCTGAGCCACGGCAGCGGGTCCAAGCTCTTCGACGTTGACGGCAACGACTATGTCGACATGCATGGCGGCTACGGCGTCTCGCTGGCCGGCCACGCCCATCCCGCGATCGTCGCCGCGGTCCAGCACCAGGTCACGCGCGGAACCCACTTCGCCCAGCCCACCCGGGATGCGCTGGCCGTCGCCCGGGAACTGTCCGGCCGGTTCGGCCAGCCGCAGTGGCGGTTCGCCAACTCCGGCACCGAGGCCACCATGGACACGGTGCACCTGATGCGCGCGATCTCGGGCCGCGACCTGATCATCAAGGTCGAGGGGTGCTATCACGGCCACCACGACTCGGTCCAGGTCTCGGTCTACCCGGACGCGGGCGACATGGGCCCGGCCGACCGGCCGGCCAGCGTCCCGGCCAGTTCCGGCATCCCCAAGGTCCTGACCGACCTCACCGTGATCGTCGGCTTTAACGACCTCGTGGCGGTCGAGAGAGTGCTGCAGGCCTATCCCGGCCAGGTCGCCGGGATGATCCTGGAGCCGATCATGATGAACGCGGGCATCATCCTGCCCGAGGACGGATACCTGGCCGGGCTGAAGGACCTGCTGCACGCTCACGACGCGCTGCTGGCCTTCGACGAGGTCAAGACCGGCCTGACCGCCGGGCCGTCGGGCGCGACCGGGATCACCGGGGTGACGCCGGACATCGTCTGCCTGGCCAAGGCGATCGGCGGCGGCATCCCGGTCGCGGCCATCGGCGGCAGCCACGAGGTAATGCAGCACGTCGCCAACGGCACCTACGAGATGGTCGGCACCTTCAACGGCAACCCGATGGCGATGGCGGCCGCCCGGGCCATGCTGACCGAGGTCGTGACGCCGGACGCGTACGACCGGATCGAGCGGTTGCGCCAGCAGGCCGTCCAGGGTGTCAACGACGCCATCAGCACGCACGGTCTCACCGCCCACGTGGTCTCGGTCGGCGCGAAGGGCTGCATCGTGTTCAGCCCGCAACCGGTCCGCGACTTCCGCGAGTTCCTCGCGATCAACGACTCCTACAGCCACGCGCACTGGCTGTTCCAGCACAACGGCGGGGTGTTCCTGCCGCCATGGGGCAAGGCGGAGCAGTGGCTGATATCGGTCCAGCACGACGAGGCAGATATAGACCGATTTAATCGGAATGTTATGAAGTTCGCGGCCAGCGTCGCCTGATCGAGAAAAGATGCTAGATTCCGCGGGTGACACCCGCCGACCCCCAGCGCGGCCTGCCTAAGCCCCAGCCCAAGCCCCAGCCAGAGCCCGGCCAGAACAGGCGCGCCTTCCTGGCCGGGGCGGGCAGGCTGGCCGGCCTGGCGGGGGCCGGCCTGGCGGCCGGCGGCCTCGGGCCAGCGCTGGCCGGATG
>JBPCKO010000317.1:0-6812 GCA_051004215.1 Streptosporangiaceae bacterium
CAGCGCGGCCCCGACCGCGGGGGCCACCGAAGGGTCAGCGAGTTGCGGGGCGAGCACCCGGGCCGGGAAACCCTGTCCGGGTCCCACCAGCTCGTCCAGCTCGGGCTGGCCGGCCAGCACCGCGAGCAGCCGGGCCGTCCCGGCCACGTTCGCGGTCAGCGGGCCCGGGTGATCGCAGCGGTCCGCGAGCGGGAAACCCCGTCGGCCGGCACCAGCCCGAAGCTGGGCTTCAGCCCGACGATCCCGCAGTACGCGGCCGGGATCCTGATCGAGCCGCCGGTGTCGGTACCGACCGCGAGGTCGCAGACCCCGGCGGCGACCAGGGCGGCCGACCCGCCAGACGACCCGCCCGAGGTCTTGGCCGGATCGCGCGGGTTGCGGGTGTCGCCGATCAGCGGGTGGGCGAAGCCGGCCGCGTACTCCAGGCACTGCGACGCGGCGAAGACCTCAGCCCCGGCGCCCCGCAGGCGCGCCACCACCGCGGCATCCGCGGCGGCGGGCGCGTCCTCGCTGGCCGGGCTGCCGCACCTGGTCGGCACCCCTTCGATCGCGATGATGTCCTTGACCGCGACGGGCTCGCCGTGCAGCGGCCCGGCCGGCGCCCGCTCCGGCGCGCCGATCACCGCCGCGACCGCGTTCAGCGGCCGGCCGAGGCGCTCCAGCCGCTCGTACGCGGCGAGCAGGTCCAGGTTGGCCCGGCAGCAGGATCGCCGGCCCGACTCGATCGCCATGATCAGCTCGAGTACCCGGCTTACCAGCGGTGCCGCCGGACCGGCTAGCGGGCCGAGGATCGCGGGCACCTCGGTCGGCCGGTGCAGCACGGCCAGATCGCGGTAGATGCCGGAGTGCGTCTTCGCCGAGCCGCGATTGAACGCCGCGAGCCTGGCCAGCGATCCGTCCAGGTCGGCCGGATCGAACCCGTCGAGCGGCCGCGGCGGCACCGGCGCCTGGTTCAGGACCTGGCTGGCCAGCGCGGTCAGCAGCGGCCTGAAGGCCGGATCGTCCAGTGCGTCGGCGATGGACAGATCGCTGACCGCGGTCGCGGCCAGCATCGCGCCGTAGGCTTCCTTGGCCCAGACGTAACCGAGCACGTCCTCGCTGGCCTGCGCGTCGGCGATATCCGCGGCGAGCGCCCTGACCCGGTCGCTGACCGAGCCGTCGATCTCGCCGATCCTGAACGTGGCCCGGTTGCCGCGCAGCACGACCCCGGGCTCGAGCACGTCGGCGCCGAAGTTCACGCACGCCTCGACCACCCGGTCAGGCCCGACGGCGCCGGCCAGCACCCCGGTGTTCAGGCCGTTCTGCAGCGACACCACGAACGCGTCGCCGGCCAGCCGCCCGGCCAGCAGGGCGGCGGCCGCCGCCGTGTGGTGCGCCTTGACCGCCACCAGCACCGGGCAGCCGATCCGGGGCGGCAGGTCCCGGGGCGGCACGGCGCTCACCCGGGCGGTGAACTCCTCGACCGGGCCGGTGATCGCCAGGCCACGAGCCCGCACGGCCCGGACGACATCCGGATTAGCGTCGCTGACCAGCACGTCGTGACCGTCGCGAGCAAGGCCCGCGGCTACGGTTCCCCCGATCGCGCCGCACCCGATGACTACATAGCGCAACACGGCTCGGAACGTTACAACACGATAACGCCGCCGGTCCAGGATCGGCGGCTATAGACAACTCGCCGGTTGATCGCCACATCAGGCAGAACAAAGGTTTGTCCTTCCGGGCGAGCGGCGCGGCTTGCCGAGGGCGCGGTCCTGTGCGGCCGCCGGCCCCCCAGGGAGCTTCCGTGACACACCGATTCACCGCGGCGAAGGCCGCGATCTGCGCTAGCGCCCTGCTCGTGCTCGCCGCCTGCGGCTCGGGCGGATCGCCGGGCGGCGGCGGCGGGACGGCGACGGGCAAGCCCGTTCACGGCGGGAACCTGACCTTCGCGGCAGTCCAGGACGCGCAGTCGATGAACAACACCACGGTCTTCGACAACAACTCCATCTGGATCTTCGAGCAGATCTTCCAGCCCCTGTACACGGTCACCGACAACGGCAAGGCCGTGAAGCCCTGGCTGGCCACCAGCTACAAGATGTCGGCGGACAAGAAGACCTACACGTTCACGCTCCGCAAGGGCGTGAAGTTCTCCAACGGCAAGCCGATGACCTCGGCCGACGTGAAGTTCTCGATCGACCAGAACCGCAAGGCGGCCCAGGGCTGGGCCTACCTGGACTCGGCGATCAGCTCGGTCGGCGCCCCGAGCCCCGGCACCGTGGTGATCCACCTGAAGTTCCCGTGGGCACCGCTGCTTGCCGACCTGTCGATCTTCGCCAACGGCATCGTGCCGAACAACTACGGCGGCGAGTCCGAGACGCAGTTCTACCAGCACCCGGTCGGCACCGGGCCGTTCAAGTGGGACTACTGGCACAAGGCCAGGCGCTCAAGCTGGTCCGCAACCCCCTGTACTGGCAGCCGGGCAAGCCGTACCTGAACAGCATCACCTGGGCCGACGTGCCGAACGACAACACCAGGGAACTGCAGCTCAAGGGCGGCCAGGCCCAGATCGACCAGTTCCCGGCCTGGTCCACGGTGTCGGCCCTGCAGTCGACCAGCGGCGTGGTCATGCACCTGTTCAACTCGACCCAGACCAACAGCCGGGCCAGCGCGTGCGAAAGGAGTAGCCATCACCAGCCTGCCCGTGATCCTGGCCAGCGAGCGCGGCGAGATCGGCCTGGCCGCCGGGATGGACCTGCTGCGCGGCGGGGCGAGCGCGATGGACGCGGTCGAGGCCGCGATGCGCCTCGCCGAGGCCAACGAGGCCGATCACTATGTCGGGGTCGGCGGCCTGCCGAACCTGCTCGGCGAGGTCGAGCTGGACGCGTCGATCATGGACGGCGCGACCCTGCGGGCCGGCGCGGTCGCGGCCGTGACCGGGTTCCCGCACCCGATCTCGATCGCCAGGGCGGTCTGTGACCGGCTGCCGCAGCACCTGCTGCTGGTCGGCGCGGGCGCCGAGCGGTTCGCCGAGGAGTGCGGGATCCCGCGCGGGCCGGTGCTGACCGACGAGGCCAGGGCCATGTGGCGGGCCGGGCTGGAGCCGGAAGGCCTGGAGCGGGCCAGGGCCGTCCACGGCGAAGGCGAGGTCGCCTACCGGCGCAGCGTGATCGAGCGACTGGCCGCGATCGGGCCGCCGGCCGGGTCCTGGGGCACCACGAACGTGCTCGCGCTGGACGCCGCCGGTAACCTCGCGGTCGGCGTGAGCACCAGCGGCTACCCGTGGAAATACCCTGGCCGGGTCGGCGACTCGGCCCTGATCGGAGCGGGCAACTATTGCGACAACCGGATCGGCGGGGCCGCCTGCACCGGCCGCGGCGAACTGGCGATCAGGGCCGGAACGGCTCGTGCGGTGGTGCTCGCGCTGCAGGCCGGCCACGAGCCGGCTCCGGCCTGCGCGGTCGCGCTGGCCCAGACCACCGAGCTGCCCGATGAATTCAGGTCGCCGCTGCAGGCCCTGTGCCTGGCCCCGGACGGCCGGCACGGCGGCGCGTCGACGAAGGCGGGCTCGACGTACGCGGTCATGACCGCCGCCGACGACAGCTACCGGATACAGGAGCGCACCCAGATATGAAGGTGTTCGTATCGAGCGACATGGAAGGCACGGCCGGGATCGTCGACTGGGAGCAGTGCGTCGGCCACGGGCCCGAGGCGATCGCCGGCCGTCGGCTGCTGCTCGCCGAGGTTAACGCCGCGATCGAGGGGGCCGTGGCCGGCGGCGCGACCGAGGTCGTCGTGAACGACTCACATTCCACGATGCGGAACCTCCCGCCCGCCGAACTCGCCGCTGGCGCCTCCTATCTCTCGGGCAGCCACAAGCCGCTGTACATGATGCAGGGACTGGACGACAGTTTCGGCGCAGTGGTGTTCGTCTCCTATCACGGGTCGGTCGGCGCGCCGGCCGGCCTGTCCCACACCTATAACCCGCGGGCGGTGGTGGAAGCGCGGCTGGACGGGGCGGTGACCGGCGAGGCGGGCATCAACGCGCTCGTCGCGGCGCACTACCGCGTTCCGGTCGTGCTGGTCACCGGGGACCGGTGCGCGTGCGAGGAGACCGCCGCGCTGGTCCCCGGCATCGAGACCGCGGTGGTCAAGGAGCATGTCAGCAGGCTGGCCGCGCATAGCCTGCACCCGGACGCCGCGTGCGCGCTGATCAGGCAGGCCGCCGAGCGCGCGGTCGGCGGGGCCGCCGCGGCCCAGCCGCCGCCGCTGGCCGCGGCGGTCCTGGAGGTCTAGGTGCGCACCACCGACATCGCCGAGGCGGCGACCTGGGTGCGCGGGGTGGAACGGACCGGGGACCGCGAGCTCCGGTTCACCGGACCTGACCCGCTCGCGGTGTACCGCTCGTTCTGCGCGGCGATCCTGCTCACGCGGTCGATCGCGGAGGTCGTGTGAACGCCGCCGTCGCTCCCGCGCAGGCGGCCGCCGGTCCGGGTCCGGCCACGCCGCCAGGGTCGGGCCGGGTCGCGGTCGTCACCGGCGCCGCGGGCGGAATCGGGGCGGCTATCTGCCGCCGCCTGGCCGCGGACGGCTTCGCCGTCGCCTGCCTGGACGCCCGCGAAGCCGCGCTGGCCGGGCTGGCCGGCGAGCGGCCCGGCGCCGGGGCCGGCCGGGGACGGGTCCGCGGTTATGCCGCCGACGTCCGGGACGCGGCCTCGGTCCGGCAGGTGGCCCAGCGGATCAGGGCCGACCTCGGTGACCCATGGCTGCTGGTCAATGCGGCCGGCGTGTTCAGCATCCAGCGGCTGCCCGACCTGGACGAGGCCGAGTGGGACCGGATTGTCGACACCAACCTGAAGGGGCCGTTCCTGACCTGCCGGGAGTTCCTGCCGGCGATGATCGAGGCGCGTGACGGGTGCATCGTCAACATCGCCTCGACGGCGGGGGTGCGCGGCGGGCGGAAGCGGGCTGCCTACTGCGCGTCCAAGGGCGGCGTGGTGCTGCTCACCAGGAGCCTGGCGGTCGACCACGGGCCGGACGGGGTCCGGGTCAACTGCGTGTGCCCGGGGCTGATTGACACCGAGATGGCCGACTGGATCCGCCATGACCCCGAGGCGATGGCGCGGTTCGATGCCAGCCTGCCGGCCGGCCGGATCGGGCTCCCGGCCGAGATCGCGGCGGCGGTCGCGTTCCTGGCCTCGGACGGTGCGAGCTACCTGCAGGGCGCGGTGCTGATGGCCGACGGCGGAGTGACCGCGTGAGCCGGCCGCGCCGGTTCGCCGGAACCCGCGCGAGCCGGGCAGGTAGGCCGGGCGGCAGGATCGGCCTGACCGCGTGATGGCCATGAGCTAGTGCCAGGTGAACGGGACCGAGTCTGACGATGAGGAAGTAACCGCCGCGGGCGCCGCGGCGGGCGGGACCCCGCCGGATGCGGCGGCCCGCCCTAGCTCCGGTGTCTCGGGCACCGCGGCGGGCGGGACCGGCGGCCGGGTACGGTCCGCGCGCCGGGCGGGCGGGGGACCGGCGGCCGGCCAGCGCCGGGCATCCCGCCTGGTGGACATCGCCGAGGCGGTCGGCGTGCACACCTCGACGGTGTCCCGGGTGCTGAACGGCGACCCCGCCCAGTCCGTGCGCCCGGAGATTTACGAGCAGATACTGAAGACGGCGCAGTTGCAGGGCTACCGGCCGAACGCGCTGGCCCGCGCGCTGAAGCAACGCCGTACCGGCGCGTTCGCATTCGTCGTCCCGATGCTGCGCAACCCGATCTGGGTACGGCTCCAGCGCGGGGCGCTGCAGCGGGCCGCCGAGCGCGGCTACGTCGTGATGGTCATGGAAGAGCCGACCGACGATCCGAAACCGCCCGAGGCGTACCGGTACCTGGTCGATGAGAGCCGCGCCGATGGCCTGCTCATCGCCACCGCTCAGCGGGTCAGCGAGCACGCGGGCGGCGTGCCGGGCGCCCCCCACGTCTACGTGAACCGGCGCGGCCCGCACCGCGGCAACAACGTGGTGATGGACGAGCCAGGCGCGGTCCGGTTGTTCATCGAGCATGTGGCCGGGCTCGGTCACCGGTCGGTGGCCCTGATCGACGGCTCGCCCGAGGCCGACACCGTCTACCGCCGGGTCGCTGCGGCCCGCCGGATCTGCGCCGCGCGGGGGCTCAGGCTGACCGTGCTGCACGCGGCGGCGACCGAGGAGGGCGGCTGGGACGCCGCCACGAAGCTGCTTCGCGGCGCTGGCCGGCCGACGGTGTGCGGCGTCGGCAGCCTGAACCAGCTGTTCGGGGCCATGGCGGCGCTGCGCGGAGCCGGCCTGTCGGTCCCGGCCGGGATGTCACTGGTCAGCTTCGACGAAGACGAGTGCCTGGCGTTCCTCGACGTCCCGGTCACCAGCGTGACGATGCCGCTGGCCGAGCTTGGCAGCGCGGCCGTGGACGCGCTGATCGCCAGGGTCGAGAACGGCCCGCAGCGCGACGTCCGGATCCGCGAGCCGATGGCGCTGATCCACCGCGCCTCGGTCGCCCCTCCCGCCCCGCCACCCTGACCAACTCGCCCTCCCGTCCGCCCGTCGGCCCTCCCGTCCTACCGTCGGCCCTCGCGTCCTAGTTCTCGGCCCTCCCGTCCGCCCGTCCGCCGCGGCTGGGGTTCGCAGAGGCCGCCCGACCGCCTGCCCGCCTGCCCGCTGCGGCCAGGGTTCGCAGAGGCCGCCCGCAGTTTCGTGCCTGTTCCGGGTCCGCGGGCCAGCGGAGCCCGTGTATGAAACCGGGGTTTGATACACCACTTCTCTTATGGAACCCGGTTTCCATACCGCCCCGCGGCGGGCGCCGGGGGGAAGGG
>JBPCKO010000318.1:0-5264 GCA_051004215.1 Streptosporangiaceae bacterium
GGCATAATTTAAGAGGACCCGGAGGCAAGGCTAAAACTGCGGAAGCAACGGGGAAAGAGCCCGGGGAGGCCAAGAAGAACACCAACCGCGAGCACGCCCGCGGCGGCCATGGCCCGGGGGCCGCCCCTGGCGAACCGCGCGGCCTGGCCGGCGAAACGGGCCGGTCCGCCCCGGCCGACCTGGCCGGCCGAGCGGGAGCCGGGCGGGGGAAGCGTCGTATCCGCGAGGCCGGCCGCGGCACAGGCCGGAATGGCCCGGTGGCCCGGGCCGAGCTCGGCACCGCCGGGACCGGCGGGTCCGGGAATTGCCGCGCCGGGACCGGCGGGTCCGGGAATTGCGGTGCCCGGACCGGCGGCCCCAGGAGCGGTGGTGCCGGGAGTGGTGGTGCCGGGAACTGTGGTGCCGGCCGGTGTGGCGCCGGGGAACTGAGCGTCGGCCACGGTGACGTCGGCGCTGGCCGACGGCGCGGCCAGCGTTCCGGCCGGGCCGGGGCCGGCCGGAGCGGCGACCGGCTGGACCTCGGTGATCGAGCGCCGGGACTCGATGTCGGTGAACCGCGCCCAGGCGTCCTGCCAGCCAGCCTCGGTCTCGGGCCACCACTCGATCGGCTGGAGGTGGGCGGCGCCCGCGGGCCAGATCGCGTAGCAGCCGGGCCCGCGCCCGATCTCGTACCTGGCGCCCCGGTGGGAGATGATCACGTCGTCGCGCACTATTACGGCCCTTCGGTGGTCAGCGTCGGCCGGCAGGCTGGCTCGTCCTGCCGGTTCACCCGGACCTCGATGGTAGGGGGAGTACCTGCAAGCTCGCTGGACGGAAGCTGAAGCCTTCCTGACGCGCGGCTCGCTTGCGGCCCAGCCGCAGTGCACCAACATGCGGACCGACGGCGGCGCGCCCGGATGGCCGCCAGTGCCCGAGTGGCCGGGCGGCCGGCCCGTCGGCCAGTGGCCGCGCCCGCAACCCGGGCGTTCCGACGACCTCGCCGCCGGAGGTCGCGGCCGCCGGCAACTCGGTTAACAGCACCGCAGTGCCGACTCCGCGTGTTCCGCCAGGCCGCTGGCTTTTATCACTATTTACGCGACTGTGCAGGAGTGTCTAGGTATTCTGACGGTTAGTCATTAGTCATATCTCGGCACTCGTTGACCGGGACAAGGGGGGCTAACTGGTGAAGCGAACACGAATCACGGCCCGGTGGCTGGCAGCACTAGCCGCAGTTGCCGTCGTCGCCATCCCGGTCGCCTCTTCCGCCAGCGGCGGAGGAGGCCTGGTCACCATCGGAGTGAACCGGAATTACTGGACGCAATTCAAAGCCGCAATTCCCCGCGCTCAGGACGTCCGGGTCTACTACGACGTCGAGAATGTCTTCCCGGCGGCCTGGCCCACGCGGGCCGTAGGCGCATGGGTGACGCTGTCGTTGCGCCCGAACCCTGCTGACCTGCTGTCCGGGAAGCTGGACGCCCAGCTGAAGGCGCTCTTCGCCTCGGCTCCAGCGCACTCGGAAGTCACGTTCTGGCACGAGAACGAACCCGGGAATCCGCTGAGTTACCCGAGCTCGGTCAACAACGCCCGCGCGAACGTCGCCATGCTCAAGTACGGGGAGAACCTGGTGAAGGGAACCAAGGTCAGGTTCGGGCAAATCATCTGCGCTCCCGCTAATCAGATGCAGCAGTGGATTGCCCCCGGGCTCGACTGGTATGGCATCGACCTCTTCGCGAACCCCAACTACGAGAACCCGAACGGGTCTCTCAGCAAGACCAAGATCTGGACACGCATGAACAACAACGAGGCGGTCTTCCGGGCGAAGACCGGACGGCGCTGGCCCGCCGTCCGGTTCGATGAATCGAATGCGCGACGCGACTGGCACCGCAAGACCTGGTTCACTGACCTGGCTGAATGGCTGCAGGGGCACGGCGGGGGCCGGCTGCTCACCCGGTGGACCCCGGCTGGGAGCAAGCTGACCGGCCCGTGGCCGCCCAGCAAGCCGGTGGTCCGGCAACTCCGCTGGCTGTCGTCCCAGTAGGTCGAGGCGGATGACCTGGGGCGGCGGGCGGCGGCCGGGCGGCGCTAAGCCAGGAACCGGGCCGGTACCTCGGCGAGGGCGGCCCTTACCTCCTCGCCGAGGGCCTTGGCCTGCGGGTCGAGCCGGGTGCTGGCGGCGACGCCCCGGCCCAGCAGCCCGGTCACCAGGAAGTTCAGCGCCCGCAGATTCGGCAGCTCGAACCGCTCGACCGGGTACCCGGCCAGGGATGGCACCAGCGCGGCCAGCTGCCCGGACGTCAGGTACGAGGTCAGCCAGGCGAACTCGGCGTCGGTGCGGACCCAGACGCCGACGTTGGCGTTGCCGCCCTTGTCGCCGGACCGGGCGCCCGCGACCGACCCGAGAGGAACTCGCGTGACCGGGCCGAAGTCGGCCGCCGGCGGTGGCCCGGCCGACCCCGCGGCAGCGTTGTCGGCGGAAGAGGAGCCGGAGAGCGAGCCAGCGGAGAGCGAGCCCGCGGACGCCGGTCCAGGGAACGCGGAGCCGGACGCGGAGCTGGCCGGCTCGGCCCGGGCCGGTCCCGTCCAGGCTTCCCGGCCGTCGATCACCACCCGGGCGGTGACCAGGCTGGCCGGGACGGCGGCCGGCCAGAACACCCCGTACATCGAGGCGTCGCCGGGCGGGGTCAGCGCGTAGAAGCCGGGATAGCTGGCCAGCGCCGTCTCCACCACGGCGGCCGAGAACGCCCGGCCGACTCTGGCCTTGTCCTGGTCGAGCACCGTGATCCGCAGCAGCGCGGGATCGGATCCGGCCAGGTCGACGCCGGCCGCCTCGAAGGACTGCTGGCCGCCGGGAATCGCCGCCCAGACCGCCCGCTCGGCCAGGTCGGCCTTGGCCGCCACGTCCAGGCCTTCGAGCACCAGGACCATCGAGTTCCGGTACCCGCCCGCGTAGTTCAGCGAGACCTTCAGGTCGGCGGGCGGCGGCTCGCCCCGCACGCCGCTGATCCGCACCCGGTCGGGCCCGGCCTGCTCGAGCGCGATCGTGTCGAACCGGGCGGTCACGTCCGGGTTCAGGTACCGCGGGCCGCCGATCTCGTACAGCAGCTGGGCGGTCACCGTGCCGACCGACACCAGGCCGCCGGTGCCCGGATGCTTGGTGATCACGGCCGAGCCGTCGGCCGACAGCTCGGCCAGCGGGAACCCGGGCCGCTCCAGCCCGGGTACCTCGCCGAAGAACGAGTAGTTACCGCCGGTCGCCTGGCAGCCGCACTCCAGCACGTGCCCGGCCACCACGGCGCCGGCCAGCGGGCCGAGGTCGGCCGCCGTCCAGCCGAACCGCCACATTCCCGGGCCGACGGTCAGCGCCGCGTCGGTCACCCGGCCGGTGACCACCACATCGGCCCCGGCCGACAGCGCGCTCGCGATCGGCAGCGCGCCGAGGTAGGCGTGCGCGGTCAGCGGCGTGACCCCGGCGTCGGCCAGCGCCTGCCCGGTGTCTGTGTTGGCCAGCCGGTGACCCGACTTCATCAGCCCGGGCAGCCTGGCCAGCAGGTCATCGCCGGTCACGGAGGCGACCACCGGCGCCAGGCCGGCCCGCCGGGCGATCTCGGTGACCGCGGCCGCGCAGCCCGCCGGATCCAGCCCGCCCGCGTTGGCGACGATCTTGATGCCGCGTTCGAGGCAGGCCGGCAGCACCTGCTCGACCTGAGTCAGGAACGTCCTGGCGTAGCCAGGCCGGCCGCTCAGTACCGCCTTGCCGAGCAGCAGCATGGTCAGCTCGGCCAGCCAGTCCCCGGTGAGCACGTCGATCGGGCCGCCCTCGACCATCTCCCGCGCGGCCGAGATCCGGTCACCGTAAAAGCCGCTGCAGTTCGCGACCCGCAGGACCCCGGAGCTGGCGCCGGAACCAGCGTCAGTCATCGGAGGGCTCGGGGGCCCAGGCGGGCTCGCGTTTGGCGGCGAACGCGGTCATGCCCTCGCGGGCCTCGTCCGAGCCGAAATACCGGCCGGACAAGTCGGCCATCTTGGCCAGCCCGTCGCTCACGCTGACCCCGGGAACGTCGCGCAGCACTCCTTTGGTGCCGGCCAGCGCGCCCGGGGCGCCGCGCAGCAGCATGCGCACATACCGGTTCACCTCGGCGTCGAGCTCGTCGGCGGGCACGGCCCTGGTGAGCAGCCCGATCTCGGCCGCCCGGGCGGCGCCGAAGGTCTCGCCGGTGAGGAAGTACTCGGCCGCGGCCCGGGACGGCATCCGGCGCAGGCAGGGCACCGAGATCACCGCGGCCACGACGCCGATCCTGACCTCGGAGAACGCGAAGCTGGCCCGCTCGGTCGCGATCGCCAGGTCGGACGCCGCGATCAGCCCGATCCCGCCCGCCCTGGCCGCCCCGTTGACCCGGCAGATGACCGGCTTGGTGGAATCCCACAGCAGCGTCATGACCTCGGCCATCAGGCCGGTCGCGGCCGTCGGGCTGGCCAGCGCCTCCTTCAGGTCGGCGCCCGCGCAGAACACCCGGCCCGCCCCGGTCAGCACCACCACCCGGACATCCCGGTCGGCCATCGCCGCCTCGATCGCGGCCCGCAGCTGCATCAGCAGCAGGGTGGACAGCGCGTTCGCATTGTGCGGCGAGTCCAGCGTGATCGTGCGGACCCCGCCGTCCGTCCGGGTGCTGACCAGAACCTGCTGGGCCGGGCCGGTCATCGCTGCTCCCCGGCCTCGTCGGCCGTCACGATGGCGAGCACGTCGCCGGAATTGACCTGACTGCCCGGCCCGACCCGCAGCTCGGTCAGGACTCCGGCGGCCGGCACCGTGATCTGGTGTTCCATCTTCATCGCCTCCAGGGTCAGCACGAGCTGGCCGGCCGCGACCCGGTCGCCGGGCGCCGCCGCCACCCGGCTCACGCTGCCCGGCATCGGCGCGATCAAAGATCCGGACTCGGCGGCTCGCTCGGGTTCCGGCAGCCGCTCGGTCAGGATCAGCCGGACCGAGCCGAGCGGGGAGTCGACCCAGAGATCAGGACCGGCCCTGGTGATCGTGAACGGGCGCCGGACGCCGGCGGACTCCAGCGTGACCCGGCCGGGCGCCGCGGCGGCGACGGCCAGGCCGGTCTCCTCGCCGTCGGGCCCGGCGAACCGGATCCCTGACCTGGTCCAGCGGTAGCGCACCTCGATCGGGCCGTGCGGCCCGGTGAACGCGGTCAGCTGGGGCTGGCTCGGCACGTTCCGCCAGCCGCCGGGAAGGCTGGCCGCCGCCGAGGCCGCCAGCCGGTTCGCGGCCGCCACGGCGG
>JBPCKO010000319.1:0-6706 GCA_051004215.1 Streptosporangiaceae bacterium
ACTCGGGGCCGCGCTGCGGGTCGCCCCCGGACGCCCGGCCAGCCCGGCCCCACGCGGGCGGCTGCCCGAGTTCGTCTCGGCCAGGGGAGAGCGCCGGGCCATGGTGGGCATGCTGACCGGCTGCGTCCAGCAGGTATTTTTCCCTCAGGTAAACGTCGCGACCGCGCGGGTGCTCGCGAGCGAGGGCTGCGACGTGCTGGTCCCGGCCGGGCAGGGCTGCTGCGGGGCACTGTCGCGGCACGACGGCCGGCGAGCGGAGGCGGCCAGGTTCGCCAGGGCCCTGATCGAGACCTTCGAGCGTCCCGGCGTGGACGCGATCGTGGTGAACTCGGCGGGCTGCGGTTCGGCGATGAAGGAGTACGCCGACCTGCTGGCCGGCGAACCGGGCTGGGCCGGGCGGGCCGCCGCCCTGTCGGCTAAGGTCACCGACTTCAGCGAGTTCCTGGCCCGGCTCGGCCCGGCCGCGCCGCGGCATCCGCTGCCGCTGACCGTCGCGTACCACGATGCCTGTCACCTCGCCCACGCCCAGCGAATCACCGTCCAGCCGCGGGAACTGCTCGGGGCGATTCCCGGCCTGCACATCGCGGAGCTGACCGACGCCGGGATCTGCTGCGGCTCGGCGGGCATCTACAACCTGGTCCAGCCGGAGGCGGCCAGCCAGCTCGGCGCCCGCAAGGCCGCCAGCGCCGCCGCGACCGGCGCCGACCTGCTGGTGTCAGGCAACCCTGGCTGCGCCCTGCAGATCGCCGCGGCGCTGTCCGGACAGGGCACCCCGATGCCGGTCGCCCATCTCGCCGAGGTCCTGGACGCCTCCATCCGCGCCCGTCCGGCCGACACCCTGCTCTGAGTTCCTGACCACTGCATGCTTGTGCTAGACCGTGACTGCCGGCTGTGCCAAAGATGGATTAGTGAGATCCTCGCTGACCATCCGGCCGTCCTGATCGTCGGGCCGCGAGCCAGCGGGAAGACGACGACGGCACGCCGGCATACCGCCGGCCGGCTTCGGCTCGACCGGCCAGCGGAGGCGGCTGTCGCCCGCGCGGACCCGGACGCCGCGATCGCGGACGGCCCCTTTCCGCTCCTCATCGACGAATGGCAGCTCGCTCCGGACATCCTGGGAGCGGTCAAGCGCGCAGTCGACGAACGTTCTGGCCCTGGCCGGTTCGTCCTGACCGGATCGGCACAGGCAGACCTCACCGCGGCCGGATGGCCGACGACCGGGCGGCTGATCAGGACGAGCAGGTACGGGCTGACGGAGCGGGAGATCGAGCGATGGGCATCGTGCTGCATACGGGCCCGGCGGTGATTCGGCTTGACGAGGATATCTGGGCCGTCCCCATCTGCGCCTTCTGGGGGTGACGACCGATGACGTCATTGCTGACTTGACAGACGTCATCGATGACGTCATTATGGCGTCATGGAACTGTCAGAGTATGTCGAGGGGCTGCGGCGAGAGCTTGGCTCGCTCACCCGGTTCGCCCCCGGCAACGTCGCCGAGATCGCGCAGCAGCTGGCCGAGGCGCTCGATTCCTCGGTCCGGCTGACGCTGCTTGAGGTGCTTTCCTCGGCCGCGGCCGAGATCACCACCAAGCTGGACGAGACCGTAATCGACGTCCGGCTGAACGCCGGCGAACCCGAGTTTGTCGTAACCACAGTTCCTGACCCGCACGCCGAGCCGGCGCCCGGGCCCGCTCCGGATCTCGCCGCCGACGAGGCGGGCCCGGCCCGGGTCACGCTGCGGCTGTCCGAGGCGCTCAAGGGCCGGGTCGAGGAGCGGGCCGCGGCCGACGGGCTGTCGGTCAACTCCTGGCTCGCTCACGCCGCGATCCGCGCCCTGGACAGCCAGGTCCCGGACGCCGGCCGCCGCGGCCAGCGGTCCAGGTCAGGTGTCGGCCAGCGCATCACCGGCTACGCCCGCAGTTAACTCCGCCAGGCCGCCAGGCCCGCGTCCACCACCATTCACCCCCATCACCGTGAGGAGATCAGCCATGGCTACCTGGGAATTCCCCGGATCAGACCCGATCGACCTGCGCGTCGCCTGCGCTGCGGGCAGCGTGACGATCACGGCCGAGCCGACCGACGTCATCACCGTGCGCGCCACCCGCGGCAAGCACCGCGACCCGGAAGGACCGGTCGATGACGTCAGTGTCGACTACGCCGACGGCCACCTTGAATTCTCCGAGGAGGAGCGGCGCGGCCTGCGCTGGCACAGCGAGGACCTGCACGTGACGATGGTCGTGCCGGCCGGATCGCGGGCCGCCGTCCGCACCGCGTCGGCGAAGGTCGCCTGCCGCGGCGAGTACGGCGCGGTCGACATCTACACGGCCAGCGGCAGCGTCGACGTGGAGAATGTCGCCGGCACCGCCGACATCACCACGATGTCGGGCGGGCTCCAGCTCCTCGAGGCCGGCGACTGCCAGCTGCACACCGCCTCGGGCCGGATCTCGGTGCGGCACGCGGCCGGCGACCTGACCGCCAAGACGGCCAGCGGCAGCATCACGATCGGCGCCGCCGACGGCTCGGTCACCGCCAAGACCGCAAGCGGCGGTGTCCACATCAATGCCGTCCGCCGCGGCCAGACCGAGGTCAACGGCGTATCAGGCAGCGTCGAGATCAAGGTCGTCGAGGGCATCGGCGTCTACCAGGATCTCGCCTCGCTCAGCGGCCGCGTCACCAGCGAGCTGGACTCCTCTGGCCAGGGCGGCCCAGACGGCGCCGAGATTCCCGGCGAGACCCTGAGCCTGCGCTGCCGGACCGTCAGTGGCTCGATCACGGTCGGCCGCGCCCCGGCCGGCCAGATGGCCGGCTGACTCCCCGGCTCCGCCCAACCGCCAACCCGCGTACGACCAGCCCAGGAAGGACACGAGTCATGTACTCGCGCCAGCTAGAGCAGATCGCCAGCCAGCGTCCCGCCGAGCTGCGGGCCACGCGCGCAGCCGCCGCCCGGCCCGCGCCGGCCGCGGCCGGCCCCCCGCGGAAGCCGATCAGGACCCAGACCGGATGGGCGCTGGTCTCGATCGGGCTGCGGCTCGCGGCGTCAGGACACCGCTGACGCCCTGGCCAGCGAGTCGTCCAGCCACGAGGCGCACGTCTCGCCTTCGGCGACGATCACCGCCGGGCCAGTCAGCAGGCTGGCCGTCGCGCTCGGCGTGACGGCCAGCCTGCCGCCCGCGACATCGACGCTCCACTGCCCGCCCCGCCCGGTCGGCCAGCCAGGCTCGCCCGGCCCGTGCTGCCCAGGCTCCCACTCCCCCGCCGCCACCGCCGCGGCAACCGCGGCCGCGACGGCCCCGGTCCCGCAGGACAGCGTCTCGCCCGACCCCCGCTCGTGCACCCGGATCGCGATCGCGTGGTCGCCGGTGACCCGGACGAACTCCACATTGACCCCGCCGGGAAACGCCGCCTGGTCGACCTGCGGCGGGACCGACAGATCGATCCCGGCCAGCGGCTCGCTGGTCAGGCAGACCAGGTGCGGATTGCCCACCGACACGGCCCCGCCGCTGAACCGCCGCCCGCCGGCCACCGCCCACCCGGCCGGCCCGGCCGTGGCCGGGCCCATGTCGACGGTCAGGTTCCCGTCCGCCTCGGCCAGCACGACCCGCACTCCGGCCCTGGTCCCGATCCGCAGTTCGGGCCCGGCCGCGAGGCCGCGGTCCAGGACGTACCTGGCGACGACCCGGATCCCGTTGCCGCACATCTCCGCGACGCTGCCGTCGGCGTTGCGGTAATCCATGAACCAGGGCGCGGCCCCGGACTCCCGCCTGACGATCCGCAAGACACCGTCCGCGCCGATCCCGCGGTGGCGGTCGCAGAGCGCCTGGACGGCCTCAGCCCGGAGGTCGAGCCGGTCGTCCAGGTCGGGCACGACGATGAAGTCGTTCCCGGTGCCGTGCCCTTTCGCGAAGCGCATGACCTGCATGCTAGCCCGCCGGCCCGCTCTGCCCGTCCGGCCCGCCCGGCCCGTTCGGCATGCCCGGCCCGCCCGGCCCTTCCTGGCCGCCCGGCGCCTCCTGCCCGCCCGGGCCCTGCGGCCAACGCAGCGCCGCGAGCGCGGCCGGCACCGGGACCGGCTCGGTGGCGGCCAGCCAGCGCACCCGGGGGTCCCGGCGGAACCACGACTCCTGCCGCCGGGCGAACCGCCGCGTCGCCCGCACCGTCTCGGCCTCCGCCTCGGCCTCGGTGCACTGCCCGTCCAGGAACCGCAGGATCTGCCGGTAGCCGAGCGCCCGGCTGGCGGTCAGGCCGGCCCGCAGGCCGCCGCCTGGATCGCCGGCCCCGGCCAGCGCCCGGACCTCCTCGACCAGCCCGTCCCGCCACATCGACCTGACCCGCCTAGCGATCCGCTGATCGAGCACGTCCCGCGGCACGACCAGGCCGAGCTGGACGGCGGGGAGTACCGCCTCGTATCCCGGCATGGACGCGCTGAACGGGCGCCCGGACAACTCGATCACCTCGAGCGCCCGGACGACCCGGCGCCCGTTGCTGGGCAGGATCGCCGCGGCGGCCGGCGGGTCGGCGGCGGCCAGCCTGGCGTGCAGCACGCCGGGCCCGACCGCGGCGAGCTCGGACTCCAGGCGGGTCCGGATGCCGGGATCCGTGCCGGGGAATCGCAGGTCGTCGATGACGGCCCTGACGTACAGTCCGGAACCGCCGGCCAGGATCGCCGTCCCCCCGCGGCCCTGGATGTCCGCGATCACCGCCCGGGCTAGCCGCTGGTACTCCGACGCGCTGGCGGTCCTCGTCACGTCCCAGATGCCGAGCAAGTGGTGGGGCACGCCGCGCCGCTCGGCCGCGCTGAGCTTGCCGGTGCCGATGTCCATGCCCTGGTACAGCTGCATCGAGTCGGCGCTGATCACCTCGCCGTCCAGCGCCCCGGCGAGCCGGAGGGCCAGATCTGACTTACCGGTCGCCGTCGCCCCGACGACCGCGATCACCACGGGGCACTCGCTCCCCGGCGGCCCGCTCACCCCCGGAACGCTCCCACGCGGCCCGGTCACCCCCGGCCCGTTCACCGGCTGCCCGCTCATCCCCCGGCCGCCGTCCGCGCCGCGCCGCCCGGCCCGTGAGAACGGAACTTTTTCCGCGAATCCTGCGGACAGCCTTCCGTGATCATGAAACCAGCGGCCTCAGGTGCGCTGGCCGACCGCCGGCATGCCGAGCAGCACCGGCGCGCCGGCGCCGGCCGGCCCCGATCGGGCTGGGCCGGCCGTCTCGCCCGCCTCGCGGGCCGCCCAGGCGTCGCCGCCCGGCGTCCGGCGCACCGAGACCGGCGCCTCGTCCGCGATCAGGTAATGCGGGGCGGCCCTGGTCACGGTCGTAGTGATCAGGTCGCCAGGCCGCGGCACCGCGCCCGCCGCCGGAGTGAAATGCACCAGCCGGTTGTCCCTGGCCCGGCCGGACATCCGCCTGGTCGCGCCGTCCTTGCGTCCCTCGCCGGTCGCGACCAGCACCTCGACCTGCTGTCCGGCCAGCTTCTGGTTCTCGGCCAGCGTGATCTCCTCGACCAGGGCGGCCAGCCGCCCGTACCGCTCGGCCACGACCTCCGGCGGCACCTGGCCGTCCATCGTCGCGGCCGGAGTGCCGGGCCTGATCGAGTACTGGAACGTGAAGGCGCCGGCGAACCTGGCCTGGCCGACGACGTGCAGGGTGTCCTGGAAGTCCGGCTCGGTCTCGCCGGGGAAGCCCACGATGATGTCAGTGGTGATCGCGGCGGCCGGGATCGCCGCCCTGACCTTGTCCAGGATCGCCAGGTAGGAATCCCGCCGGTAGGCCCGCCGCATCGCGCGCAGGACCGTGTTCGAACCGGACTGCAGCGGCATGTGCAGCTGCGGCATCACGTTCGGGGTCTGGGCCATGGCGTCGATGACGTCGTCGGTGAAGTCCCTGGGGTGCGGCGAGGTGAACCGCACCCGTTCCAGGCCCTCGATCGCCCCGCAGGCGCGCAGCAGCTTGCCGAACGCGAGCCGGTCGCCGAACCCGGCGCCGTAGGAGTTCACGTTCTGGCCGAGCAGGGTGACCTCCAGCACCCCGTCCCCGGTCAGCGCCCTGATCTCGGCGAGCACGTCCCCCGGCCGGCGGTCCTCCTCGCGGCCGCGCAGGCTCGGCACGATGCAGAAGGTGCAGGTGTTGTTGCAGCCGACCGAGATCGCGACCCAGGCCGAGTACGGCGACTCCCGCCTGGCCGGGAGCACGGAGGGAAACCGCTCGAGCGACTCGGCGATCTCGACCTGCGCCCGTTCCTCCACCCGCGCGCGCTCGAGCAAGGCCGGCAGCGCGCC
The DNA here is from genome assembly GCA_051004215.1 of Streptosporangiaceae bacterium. GTDB lineage: Bacteria > Actinomycetota > Actinomycetes > Streptosporangiales > Streptosporangiaceae > Chersky-822. Next base: position 6,279 of record JBPCKO010000319.1, read on the forward strand.
GATGTTATGGGTGCCGAACACCACGTCGACCCACGGTGCCCGGTCGGTGATGGCCGCCCGGTCCTTCTGGGCCAGGCAGCCTCCGACGGCGATCTGCATGCCGGGATGAGCGTTCTTGACCGGAAGCAGGTGCCCGAGGTTGCCATACAGCCGGTTGTCGGCATTCTCGCGAACCGCGCAAGTATTGAACACCACGACGTCGGGCTCGGAGCCGGCCGCTGACTTGCGGTATCCGGCCGTTTCCAGCAGCCCGGCCAGCCGCTCGGAGTCGTGCATGTTCATCTGGCAGCCATGGGTACGGATCTCGAAGCTGCGGAGACCGTCAGAGCGCGCCATGACCACTAGGGTATGGGCTGCAGGCGGCGGGCGGTCCCCCGCGAGCGACCCGCGGAGCGATCTTCATCGCTCCGGTCATGCCGATCTTCGCC
>JBPCKO010000320.1:0-26335 GCA_051004215.1 Streptosporangiaceae bacterium
CGGCCGGCCGCACCGCTCCTGGCCCGGGGCCTGACCGGGCGGCGCTCAACGGGGCCGGCCAGAACCGCTACGATGTCGCCTCAGCAGTCCAGCGGGCTCCGAGCGCACGGGAGGCGGCCATGGTCACCGCGATTGTCCTGATCAAGGCCGACGTCGCCCGCATTCCGGAGACGGCCGAGGCGATCACCCAGATTCCTCAGGTCAGCGAGGTCTACTCGGTGACCGGCGAGTTCGACCTGGTCGCCATGGTGCGGGTGCGTGACCACGAGGAACTCGCGGACGTGATCCCTGGCACGGTCAATAAGGTGCCCGGCGTGACGCACACCGAGACGCATATCGCCTTCCGCGCGTACTCACGGCACGACCTGGACGCGGCGTTCTCGATCGGCTACCCCGAGCCCGCCTGACCGCGCCCGCGGTAGCCCGGTGCGCTAGACCTGGCCGGCCATCCGCTGGCTGGCCAGGGCCCAGCGCTCTAGCAGCCCGGCGGCCGCGCCCGAGTCAATCGCCTCGGCCGCGCGCCCCGAGCTGTCGGCCAGGGCCTGCACGAGCCGGCCGGGTTCGGGCGCGCCCGCCTCGGCCGCCAGCGCGGCGGCCGCGTTGACCAGCACCGTTTCCCGCACCGGGCCGGCCTCGCCGCCGAGCACGGCCCGCGCCACCGCAGCGTTCTCCGCCGGGGCACCGCCGCGCAGGTCACCGGGCTCGCACCGGGGCACGCCGAGTTCGGCCGGGTCGAACCTGGACTCCGCGACCGCGCCGTCGCGGACGATCCACACCGTGGACGGTCCGGTGGTGGTCAGTTCGTCCAGGCCGTCGTCACCGTGGAACACCAGCGCCGAGCTGCCGCGGGCCGCGAGCACCCCGGCCAGCACCGGGCCCATCCGCGGGTCGGCCACGCCAACCGCCTGCGCCTGCGGCCTGGCCGGATTCGCGACCGGGCCGAGGAAGTTGAACACCGTCGGCACGCCAAGCTCGCGGCGCGGTACCGCGGTGTGCCGCAGCGCCGGGTGATAGAGCGGCGCGAACAGGAACACCACGCCGGTTTCCTGGGCCAGCTTCTCGGTCGCGGCCGGCGGCAGGTCGATCACCACCCCGAGGGCCTCCAGGACGTCGGCGGCGCCGCAGGCCGAGGAGGCCGCCCGGTTCCCGTGTTTGATCACCCGCGCCCCGGCCGCGGCGGCGACGATCGCCCCCATCGTGGAGATGTTCACCGTCCGCGCGCGGTCGCCGCCGGTACCGACCAGGTCGGTGAGGCGGCCGGGGATGCTCAGCGGCGTGGCCAGCCTGAGCATGGCCGAAGCCAGCCCGTCGACCTCGGCCGGAGTCTCGCCCTTCATCCGCAGCGCGATGCCGAAGCCGGCGATCTGGGCCTGGGTAGCGGCACCGGACATGATCTCGGTCATCGCCCAGGCGGCCGCGTCCGCGGACAGCGATTCGCCCTTGATCAGCTGGCCAAGCAGGGCGGCCCAGGACAGAGGTTCCATATGCCGTTTCCTCCGGTCTCGTTCCTCAGGTCTCGCCGCGGGGCTGACCTGACCGGTCAGGCGGGAGCGGGCGCGTTGTCGGCCTGCCCGGCCGCGCGCTGGCGCATCAGCCCGGCCAGCGCGCGGGCCAGCGCGGACGGGTCGATCGGGTGGCTGACCACGGCATCTGCCCTGGACCAGGTGGCGAGCCAGCCGTCATCGGCCCGGCCGACGATCAGCAGCACGGGCGGGCAGTCGAAGATCTCGTCCTTGGCCTGCCGGCACACGCCCATGCCGCCGGCCGGCTGAGCCTCGCCGTCCAGCACCATGACCTCGGCGCCGCCCGCGTCGAGCAGGCGAATCAGCGCAGGATGCGTGGCCACGTCGACCACCTCGGCCTCGGGCACATCGGGAGCGGGACGCCGCCCAATGGCCATGCGGACGCGCGCCCTGGTGTCCGCATCATGGCTGTACACGACAACTTTCATAGCTGGATGTTACCGAGTGCCAGGGCCCCGGGGGGCGCGGCCAGGACCCGGGCCGCGGCATCCGCAGGTCTCGATTAGGGGGTCGTGGCGCTCTCCCCTACCGGCTGTCGTAATAATAGGGCCGTGACGAGTGCATCAGACGCGGCGGTGATGCCGCGTACCCCCGCGAGCCGGCCGAACCTGGTCAGCGTCGGGACGATCGTGTGGCTGTCTTCCGAGCTGATGTTCTTCGCGGCCCTGTTCGCCATGTATTTCACCATCAAATCGGTGGACACGGGCCTGGGTCAGCCCTGGCCGCAGGCCACCCTGGATTACCCCCTCGCGACGACGAACACGATCGTGCTCATCTTGTCCAGCGTGACCTGCCAGATGGGCGTCTTCGCGGTCGAGCGCGGGCAGATCGCCCGTCGGGGCTCGATCTTCGACTTCCGGCGCTGGGGACTGCGAGAGTGGTACGTCCTGTCGTTCCTGATGGGCCTTTACTTCGTCTGCGGGCAGGGGTACGAGTACCTGGACCTGATCTTCAAGCAACACCTGACCTTGTCGTCCAGCAACTACGGCTCGGTGTTCTTCCTCACTACCGGCTTCCACGGACTGCACGTCAGCGGCGGGCTGGTCGCATTCTTGTTCCTGCTCGGGCGCACCTACGCGGCCAAGCGGTTCACCCACGAGCAGCAGACCAGCGCGATCGTCGTGTCGTATTACTGGCATTTCGTGGACGTTGTCTGGATCGGCCTGTTCACCACCATCTACCTGCTCCCGCTGACCGGAAAATAAGGGATAGCCGTGAGTCCGACTACCGCCCGACGACGGCATCCAGCCGCTGGCTATGTCGTCATGCTGCTCGGCCTGCTGCTGGCCGGCCTGAGCTACGCCGCCATCACCGGCGGCGATGCGTCCGCGGCCTCGCATTCGGTCGCCGGGTCGGCCCAGGTCGCCGAGGGCAAGCAGATCTTCAACGAGGAATGCGCGACCTGCCACGGCCAGTTCGCGCAGGGCGAGCCAGGCGTGGCTCCTAGCCTCATCGGGGTCGGCGCCGCCGCCGTGCACTTCCAGGTCAGCACCGGGCGGATGCCGTCCAAGGAGCCGGTCGCCGAGCAGCCGCGCAAGCCGGTCACGCTGCACCCGCAGCAGATCCGCGCGCTGGCCGCCTACATCGAGTCGCTCGGCGGCGGCCCGATGATCCCCTCGCACGCCCAGGTCAACCCGGCCGCGGGGAGGTTCTCGCTCGGCCAGCAGCTGTTCCTCGCGGACTGCGCCCAGTGCCACAACTTCTCCGGCGCCGGCGGCGCGCTGACCTACGGCAAGTTCGCGCCGCCGCTGACCAAGTCCACCCCGACTCAGATCTTCGAGGCCATGCTCACCGGCCCCGAGGCGATGCCGGTCTTCAACAACACGACGATCACGCCGCAGCAAAAGCGCGACATCATCGCGTACGTCACGCAGGCCAGGACCGAGCCCAACCCGGGCGGCTTCAGCCTGGGCCGGGTCGGCCCGGTGACCGAGGGACTGGTTGTCTTCCTCGGCCTGCTGCTGTTCATGGTGCTCGCGGCGCTGTGGATCACCGCTAAGCACGGGAAGGCTCATGACTGACTCGACCGCCGGCCGTGGCAGCGGCGACAACGACCAGCACGGCGACCTGTTCTCCGGCCTCGAGGACGACGGCGCCGACGACGGCCCGGCCAGCGTGGCCGAGCGCCCGGCCCGCCACCGCGTGATCGGCACCCCCTCGCCCGCGCAGTCGCGGTCCATGCTCGCCTCGCCACTCCCCGGCACCCCGGGCGGCCCGCCGGTCGAGCGCACCCGCGAGCTGCCCGCCGACCCGCCGGACCCGGCCGCCGTCAAGCGGGCCGAGAAGGTGGTCGCGGCCTGCTTCGGCCTGGCCACGCTGACCGGGCTCGGGTTCATCGCCTCCTACATCATCTTCCAGGTCCATCAGGTGCAGCTGGTCCAGCACTCGACCCTGGCGCTCGGGCTGACCATGGGAGCGGCGTTCCTCTTCCTGGGTATCGGCGCCGTGATCTGGGTCCGGCACCTGATGCCGGATGTGGAGCTGACCGAGGCGCGCAAGCCGCTGCGCTCGAGCCCGGAGGACCGCGAGGCCTTCGCCGATACCTTCACCGAGGGCGCCGAGACGAGCCAGTTCGCCAAGCGCCCGATCCTGCGCCGCTCCCTGATTGCCGCGACCGTCCCGGTCGCGGTCGCGCCGGTCCTGCTCCTCCGCGACCTCGGGCCGCTGCCGCGCAAGAGCCTGGATCACACCGTCTGGCGGCCGGGCCTGCGGTTGCTCAACTACGGCGCCAACACCCCGATCAGGCCAGGCGACTTCAGCTCGCCCGGCGGCATGATCAGCGTGGTGCCGGCCGGCTTCCAGGACGACTTCAACGCGCTGGCCAAGGCCGCGGTCATCATCATCAAGTTCGCGCCCGGCCAGGTCGAGTACACCACCCAGGTGCACCCGGTTTCCGGGAAGGTGGTCCAGAACTGGACCGTAGACAACATCGTGGCATATTCGAAAATTTGTACGCATGTGGGCTGCCCAGCGGCCCTATACGAACAGACGACGCATCACATACTCTGCCCTTGTCACCAGTCGACGTTTGACGCCACCCGCGGGGCTCAGGTGATCTTCGGTCCGGCGACCCGGGCCTTGCCGCAGCTCCCCATGACGGTTGACGCCCAGGGTTTCCTGGTGGCCAGGCACGACTTCACCGAACCGGTGGGCCCGAGTTTCTGGGAGCGGGGGCCGTCTTCATGAGCATCGACAAGGCGCTGTCGGGCACGGGGAGCTGGCTCGACGACCGGCTGCGCGGGGCCAGGGGGATGCGGACCTTCTTCCGCAAGATCTTCCCCGACCACTGGACGTTCCTGCTCGGCGAGATCGCCTTGTACTCGTTCATCATCCTGCTGCTGACCGGCACCTTCCTGGCGCTGTTCTTCAAGCCGAGCATGGGCGATATCGTCTACCACGGCTCGTACCTGAGGCTGGACGGCGTGCACATGAGCGAGGCGTACGCCTCGACTCTGCGGATCAGCTTCGACATCCGCGGCGGCTTGCTGATGAGGCAGATCCACCACTGGGCGGCTGACTTGTTCGTGGCCGCGATCATGGCCCACATGATCCGGATCTTCTTCACCGGGGCCTACCGCAAGCCGCGCGAGATCAACTGGCTGATCGGCATTGTGCTGTTCACGCTGAGCCTGCTCGAGGGCCTGTTCGGCTACTCGCTGCCGGACGACCTGCTGTCCGGCGCGGGCCTGCGGATCACCCAGGGCGTCCTGCAGTCGATCCCGATCGTGGGCACCTACCTGTCGTTCTTCCTGTTCGGCGGCCAGTACCCAGGACACTCGATCATCCCGCGGATGTACATCCTGCATGTGCTGCTGATCCCCGGCCTGTTCATGGCCCTGATCGGCGCGCACTTGTTCATCATGTTCCATCAGAAGCACACCCAGATGCCGGGCAAGGGCCGGACGAACAAGAACGTCGTCGGCGCGCCGATGTACCCGTACTTCATGGCCAAGACGGGCGCGTTCTTCTTCTTCACGTTCGCCGCCCTGGCCCTGGCGAGCGCGCTGGCCCAGATCAACCCGATCTGGATCTACGGCCCCTACAATCCGCTGGCGATTTCATCGGGCTCGCAGCCCGACTTCTACATGGGCTTCCTCGAAGGCTCGCTGCGTATGATGCCCGCCTGGCAGTGGGTGGTGTTCGGGCACACGTTCGCGTTCAACGTCTTCATCCCGGCCCTGGTACCGCTCGGCATCGTGATGACCGGGGCCGCGTTGTGGCCCTTCCTCGAGCAGTGGATCACCGGCGACAAGAGCGAGCACCACGTCAACGACCGGCCGCGGCATGCGCCGACCAGGACGGCGCTCGGCCTGGCGATGATCGCCTTCTACGGCGTGCTCTGGCTAGAAGGCTCGAACGACATCCTGGCCCAGCACTTCGACGTGTCCCTCTACACGATCACCGAGATCGCCAGGGTCGGCGTCTTCGCGGTGCCGATCCTGACGTACATCATCGCCAAGCGGATCTGCCTGGGCCTGCAACGCAAGGACCTGCACCTGCTTGAGCACGGCGTCGAGACCGGCATCATCAGGCAGCTGCCGAACGGCGAGTTCATCGAGGAGACCAGGCCACTGGACGACGACGAGGTCGCCGCCCTGGCGGTGCCCGAGCGGGTCGCCCTGCCCGCCGGAGCATCCTCGGCCGCCAGCGAGGTGCCCCCGCCCGGCATGCGCGGTGGCATCGGCCGGGCCAAGGCCCGGCTGAACAGGTTCGTGACCGAGAGCGTGCCGGTGAACGGGCGCGGCAACGGCCATGGCCCGAACGGGCACGGCCCGAACGGGCACGGCCCGAACGGCCAGGGGGCGGATGACGAGCTGGCCGACGGCGAGCGCTTGCCCGCGTCGATCGGCTCCCCCGAGGCCCAGGACCGCGACCAGCACTGACCCGCCCGGCTCTCAGAACGCCCGCTAACGGCCAGGTCACGATCCGGCGTCAGCGGCCAGGCTCTCCCACATCGGCTCGGGTATCTGCAGGCCCAGGTCAGCGCCCCACCGATTACGGAACGCGACCTCGTGGACGGGCCGGCGCGGTGCCGTGCCCCAGCGACCGGTCGGGTATCCGAACGAGACGCAGCACGCCATCTCCCAGCCGCGATCCGCGGGCACGCCGAGAAGCTCGAAGGTCTCCTGCCGGCGGTACATGTCGAGCACGGTGGTCAGGGCGCTGCCCACGCCTTCGGCCCGGGCCGCGAGCTGGGCGCTCCAGACGGCGGGGAAGATCGAGCCGCCAGACCGGTCGTGGCGGGCGAAGGCGAACAAGTACAGCGGCACCTGCTCGAAGTGGTCGGCCAGGTGCTGGGCCGAGGCCTGCACCTTGAGCATCGACACGCTGGCCGGATCCTCCGGGTTCGCCCGCGCCCTGGCCAGCCGCTCCGCGTACCCGGTGGCCCACAGCTCGGCGAGGCACTCCCGGTACAGCGCTCCCAGCCCGGCCTTCACCTCCGGGTCATCGACCAGCAGGAAGCGCCAGTTCTGGGAGTTGCCGCCGCTCGGCGCCCGAATTGCCGCGTCCAGGATCTTTGCCTGAACCTGGGCCGGGACCGGGTCGGGGCGGACCCGGCGCATCGCCCTGGTCGTGTACAGGGCCTCGTAGACGTCCATCGCCGCGTGGTCGCGCTAGTGCGCGTAGTGGCCGCGGTAGTACTCGAACACGAACCCGACCATCGCGAGCAGCAAGGCCAGGGCGCCGATCAGGAACAGCCACCAGCCGACCGCGACGCCCACCGCGGCGAGGGCGGCCGCGAGGCCGACGAACAGCGGCCACCAGCTGTGCGGGCTGAAGAAGCCCATCTCGCCGGTGCCCTGCTCGATCTCGCCCTGGGTGTCGTCCTCGGGCCGCCTGGGCAGCCGGCGCCCGGTGAACAGCACGTAGAAACCGGTCAGGAAAGCCAGCCCGACCGCGAGGGCCAGGGCCGTGCCGCCGGTCGGATCGTGGGAGAGGTTCCAGTAGAAGACGTCGGCCACGCCGAAGAAGATGGCGCAGCCGAGAAACAGCCAGCCTTCGACCCTCATGCCGGACTCCCTGCCGTTTCCGCTCCGGCGCGCCGCTCAGCCGCGCGCATCAGTGACCCGCCCCGATCGCCTGGCGTTCGGCCGGGTCCCGGCCTGCCCGCACGCTCGGGTGGTGCAGGTCGAAGGCGGGCCGCTCGGACCTGATCCGCGGGATCGAGGTGAAGTTGTGCCGCGGCGGCGGGCACGACGTCGCCCACTCCAGCGAGTTGGCGAAGCCCCACGGGTCGTCCTCGGTCACGCGCTCGCCGTGCTTGGCGGTCTTGTACACGTTCCAGAAGAAGAACAGGTTGGACACGCCCAGGATGAACGCCCCGACCGTGGAGACCTGGTTCAGCGTGGTGGCCAGGTGCGGCAGGAACGGGTAGTTGGCGGTCCGCCGCGGCTGGCCCATGACGCCCAGCCAGTGCTGGACCAGGAACGTGGTGTTGAAGCCGATGAAGACGAACCAGAAGTGCCACTTGCCCAGCCGGTCGTCGAGCATCTTGCCGGTGAACTTCGGCCACCAGAAGTAGAAGCCAGAGAACATGCAGAACACGACCGTGCCGAACAGCACGTAGTGGAAGTGCGCAACCGCGAAGTAAGAGTCGCTGACCGCGAAGTCCAGCGGCGGCGAGGCCAGGATGACGCCGGTCAGGCCGCCGAACAGGAAGACGATCATGAAACCGAGCGAGAACAGCATCGGCGTCTCGAACGTGAGCTGACCGCGCCAGATCGTGCCGAGCCAGTTGAAGAACTTCACGCCAGTAGGCACGGCGATCAGGTACGTCATGAACGAGAAGAACGGCAACAGCACCGCGCCGGGGGTGAACATGTGGTGCGCCCACACGGTCATCAACAGGCCCGCGATCGAGATCGTCGCGGCGACCAGCCTCTTGTAGCCGAACGGCGGTTTGTGGCGGAAGACGGGCAGTACTTTGGTGGCGACCCCGAAGAACGGGATCGCCACGATGTAGACCTCGGGGTGGCCGAAGAACCAGAACAGGTGCTGCCACATGATCGCGCCGCCGCTGGAGGCGTCGAACACGTGGGCGCCGAGCTTGCGGTCGGCCTCCAGCACCAGCAGGGCGGCCGCCAGGACCGGGAACGCGATGAGCACCATGATGCTGGTGAGCAGGATGTTCCAGGTGAAGATCGGCATCCGGAACATCGTCATGCCGGGCGCGCGCATGCAGAAGATCGTGGTCACGAAGTTCACGCCGCCGAGGATGGTGCCCAGCCCGGCCAGCGTCAGGCCCATGATCCACATGTCGGGGCCGAGCCCAGGCGAGAACTGCGCGCTCGTGAGCGGCGAGTAGGCGTACCAGCCGAACGCCGCGGCTCCTCCAGGGGTGAGAAAGCTCAGCAGCAAGATGATCCCGCCGAACAGGAACATGTAGTAGCTGAGCAAGTTCAGGCGCGGGAACGCCACGTCGGGCGCCCCGATCTGGAGTGGCATGATCTCGTTGGCGAACCCGACGAACAGCGGGGTCGCGAACAGCAGCAGCATGATCGTGCCGTGCATGGTGAACAGCTCGTTGTACTGCTGGTCCGACACCAGGCTGAGGTTCGGCTCGAACAGCTGGGTCCTGATGATCATGGCCATCAGGCCGCCGATCAGGAAGAAGCAGAACGAGGTGATCAGGTACAGGTGCCCGATGACCTTGTGGTCGGTGGAGGACAGCCAGTCGGCGAGCACGGACCCCTTGCGGTAAGGCGCCGGCGGCGGAGCCGCCGTCTGCTGGCTCGACACGGTCGCGGTCACTGAGCACCCCCAGAGGCTTTCTGCTGCGCCTGCTGCGCGCCGATCCACTGCTTGAACTGAGCAGGCGTGACTATCTTGACCCGGAAGAGCATGCGGCTGTGGTAGACACCGCACAACTCGGAACAACGGCCGATGAAGGTGCCGGTCTTGTCCGGCGTGACCGTGAACGTGTTGGTGAAGCCGGGGATGACGTCCCGCTTGAATTCGAACGGCGCGATCCAGAAGGCGTGGATGACGTTATCCGAGGTCAGCGTGAACTGCACCGTCTCGTTGGTCGGGATGACCAGCAGCGGCAGCACGTTCCGGCCGAGCCCGGGCCGCCACATGGCACCGAGTTCGGTGACGTGATGCCCCGTCACGGTCGGGTACTGGGGGTAGACGAACTGCCAGGTCCACTGCTCGCCGATGACGTGCACCCTGACATCGGGGTGGGCCGGGTTCTTGCCGAGGTAGCTCTCGTTCTTGGCGGTGAAGAAGAACAGCACCCCGACCATGATGAACGGCAGCACCGTGTACAAGATCTCGATCGGCAGGTTGTAACGGACCTGCCTGGGCAGCTGGTCCCCGCGCTTGCGGTGGAAGATGATGGCCCACAAAATGCCGCCCCAGACCATGATCCCGACGGCCCAGGCGACGACCCACGAGCCCTGCCACATGGTCAGGATGACCTGACCCTGCTTAGTCACCGGGACCAGCAGGCCCTGCCTGGTGAATGCGGTGGACTGGCAGCCCGTGGTGAGAAGGGCCAGGCCGAGCAGCAGCCCGGCCCGCGGCGCCCAGCGCCGCATCGCCCTGCCGCCCCGTTCCTGGCCCGGGGTACTGCGGATCGGACTCACAGTTAGCCTTCCCAGCGGCCGTATGCCCCTAAGCGGTGCCTACTCATGCGGACCCCCCCAGGGCGGCCCGCTGCCTGTCCTACAGGCTGTCGTGCAAACTGTACAACGCTCGCACCTCTGACGGCCCGCGACCCCCGCCAGATCGAGCCCTGGAATCGCTGGTCCGGCAGGCGGCCGTAGGGTCGCGGTATGGCCTACTTCGACGCCGCGTCGGCCGAGCCGCTGTCGGCCGCGGCCCGGGTGGCGCTGCTCGGGGCGCTGGACGACGGCTGGGCCGACCCGGTGCAGCTGCACCGCGAGGGCCGGCGGGCCGGCCTGCTGCTCGACCAGGCCAGGGAGCGGATGGCCGGCCTGCTGCGGTGCCGGGCCGACGAGGTCGCCTTTACCAGCTCAGGCACCCAGGCGGTGCACCTCGGCGTGCTCGGCGCGGTGCTGGGCCGCCAGTCGGCCACCCGCGGGCCAGGTCACCTCGTAGTCAGCCCGGTGGAGCATTCGAGCGTGCTGAACGCCGCCGCCCAGGCCGAGCAATCCGGCGGCCAGCTGACGATTGCCGGGGTCGGCCAGGACGGGCGGGTGGACGTGGCCGGCTTCACCGACGCGGTGCGGAAGGATCGCACCGTGCTGGCCTGCCTGCAGTCCGCGAACCACGAGGTCGGCACCATCCAGCCGGTGGACGAGATCGCCGAGGTGTGCCAGGCGGCCGGGGTGCCGCTGCTCGTGGACGCGGCGGCCTCGGCAGGCCGGGCCGCCCTGCCCTCGGGCTGGTCAGTCCTGACCGCGAGCGGCCATAAGTGGGGCGGCCCGCCGGGCGTCGGCGTGCTGGCGATTCGTAAGGGCGTGCGCTGGCGGTCGCCGGTGCCGGCCGGCAACCGCGAAGGTCACCGGGTACCCGGCTTCCCGAACCTGCCCGCGATCGTGTCCGCGGTCGCCGCGCTCGAGGCATTCGAGGCCGGCCGGGACGAGGACGACCTGGCGCTGCGCGGGCTGACCAGCCTGATCGCCGGCCGGCTGCCCGAGCTGGTGCCGGACTGCGTCGTGCACGGCGACCGGGCGCACGCGCTGCCGCACATCATCACGTTCTCAGCCCTCTACATCGACGGCGAGGCGCTGGTGACCGAGCTGGATAAGGCGGGGTTCTCCGTTTCCTCAGGCAGCGCCTGCGCGACCGATTCTCAGCAGCCCAGCCACGTGCTGGCCGCGATGGGCGCGATCACCCACGGCAACGTCCGGGTGTCGCTGCCCCACGGCGCCACGGCCGCGCAGGTACAGAGCTTCCTGGACGCGCTGCCCGGCATCGTGACGCGTCTGCGTGGCGCCGCCCGGCCCGCCGTGCGGGCGGGCTAGCGTGAGCTGTCATGCCGCTGCCAGGCCAGGCGGCCAGAGTGTGATGAGGTGACCAGGTGACCGCGCCGCGGCCCGCGGACCCGCCGGGCTCGGCCCAGGCGCCCGCGCTGCGCATCGACGCCCTGGGCCGCAAGTGCCCCATCCCGATCATCATGCTCGCCGAGCAGATCGGCGACGTCGCCATCGGGCAGGCGATCCAGGTGCTGGCCGACGATCCCGCGGCCAAGACCGACGTGCCCGCCTGGTGCGCGCTGAAGTCGCACGACTTCCTCGCCCTGGCCGAGCTTCCCGGCCAGCCAGGCTGGGCCTTTTGGGTCCGCCGCAGCTACTAACGGCCGGCCAGGCCAGCGGCGCTAGCTGACGTTCGCGGCGACGTCGGCCGCGGCCTCCGGGCCGTAGGCGGCACCCATCCGGCGGGCCAGCGACTCGGGTTCGAGCCGGTATTCCTGGGTTCCGGTGGTCTCCAGTGCGTGCACTGCGACCATGTTGCCGAGCTGGGCCGCTCGCTCCAGGCTGAGCCCCCAAGACACCGCGGCCAGGAACCCGGCCCGGAACGCGTCGCCGGCTCCGGTGGGCTCGCGTGGCTCGGCGTCCGGCACCGCGGGCACCAGGATCGGCGGCTGGCCGGCCCGGTCGACCCGGGCGCCGTTGCCGCCGAGCGTGGTGACCCTGATGCCGACCCGGTCGTCCAGCTCGCCGGTGGACCAGCCGGTCTTGTGCTCGGTCAGCCGGGCTTCGTACTCGTTGCAGAACAAGTACTCGGCGCCGGTCAGCAGCGTGCGCACCTGATCGCCCTCGAGCCTGGCGAGCTGCCAGGAGGTGTCGGCGGCAAACGGGATCTGGTTCTGCAGGCACTGCTTGGTAAACGCGAGCATCGCGTCGGGGTCGCTGGCCCCGATCAGCACCAGCTCAACCTGCCCGGCCAGCTCGGCGAGGTCGATCTCCCGGTCCTGGGTCATCGCGCCCGGATAAAAGGACGCGATCTGATTCATGTCAACATCGGTGGTGCCGATGAAGCGCGCGGTGTGGTGCTGGTCCGACTCCCGAACCCCGCCGGTGTCGACGCCGTGCTCGTCCAGCCACTGCCGGTAGTCTGCGAAATCGCTCCGCCCCGCCGTGCCGACCAGCAGCGGCCGAAGCCCGAGCGAGCCGAGGCCGAATGCGATGTTGGCGGCCACGCCGCCCCGCCTGATGACCAGGCTGTCGACGAGGAAGGACAGCGCGATCTTGTCGAGCTTGTCGGGCATCAGCTGCTCGACGAACCTGGCCGGGAACGTCATCAGGTGGTCGGTCGCGATGGACCCGGTCACTGCTATGCGCACGGCGGTCCTTAGGACGGCGCCCGGCCGCCGGCCGCGCCAGCCCGGCGGGCGTGGACACGTCGTGGCGGCGCGGTGCACGGACGGGAACAGACCCCAGGTTACACACGCGCCGGCCGCCAGGCCCGGCTAGCGGACCGTCCGTCAGTGGAAGGAGTCCCCGCAGGCACACGAGCCGCCGGCGTTCGGGTTGTCGATCGTGAAGCCCTGCTTCTCGATCGTGTCGACGAAGTCGATCGTGGCCCCGGTGAGGTACGGGCCGCTCATCTTGTCGGTGACGACCTGCACGCCGTTGAACGTGCTGACGATGTCGCCGTCGACCTCCCGCTCGTCGAAGTAGAGCTGGTAGCGCAGGCCAGAGCAGCCGCCGGGCTGGACCGCGATCCGCAGCCGGAGGTCGTCGCGGTCCTCCTGGGCCAGCAGGGTGCTGACCTTGGACGCGGCAACGTCGGTGAGGTTGACGCCCTTGGCCGTCACGTCGTCCTGAACTGTCATCTGGTTAGCTCCCGTAGTCAGTAGGTCCCGTGCTGAGCGAAGACCGTGGCGGGCAGCACCGCGTCAGGCGGCCCCGCCGGTCCCTGGTGTCAACGATATGCCGCCCGCCCGCATTCCGTCTCGCCCAGGCCGGCCAGGTGAACCCGGAGTGAGCGGACGGGGTATCCTGGGCTATCGTCACTTCGACGATAAGTCGCCGTCGTGAAGGCAGGCAGCCATGACCACCTCGTCCGCAGCCCGCACCTCGCCGCTGCCGCTGTTCGTGCTCGGCAGCCAGGCCGACCCGGACAGCGAACGTGGCGTCTCGTGCCCCGGCGACCTGCCCGCGCCGTCCGACCCGGCGCTGGTCCGGCGGGCTGAGCGGGCCAGGGCCGCCCTCGGCGACCGCGCGTTCGTGCTCGGCCACCACTACCAGCGCGACGAGGTGATCAGGTTCGCCGACGTCACCGGCGACTCCTTCAAGCTGGCCAACCAGGCCGCGGCCCGGCCGGGGGCCGAATACGTGATCTTCTGCGGCGTGCACTTCATGGCCGAGTCGGCCGACATCCTCACCTCGCCGTCCCAGCGGGTGGTGCTGCCCGACCTGGCGGCCGGATGCTCTATGGCCGACATGGCGAGCTTCACCCAGGTCGAGGAGTGCTGGGAGACGCTGGAGGATCTCGGCCTGGCCGGGCAGGTCGTCCCGGTCACCTACATGAACTCCTCGGCCGACATCAAGGCCTTCACCGGACGGCACGGCGGCACCGTCTGCACCTCGTCCAACGCCCGGCAGGCCCTGACCTGGGCGCTGAGCCAGGGCAGCAAGGTACTGTTCCTGCCCGACCAGCACCTCGGCCGCAATACCGCGGTCCTCGAACTGGGCCTGAGCCTGGACGACTGCGTGGTCTGGGACCCGCGGCGGCCGGCCGGCGGCCTGGACCGCGCGGCCCTGGAGCGGGCCACCATGATCTTGTGGCGCGGCCATTGCTCGGTGCACGGCCGGTTCACCGCCAGCGACGTGGCCCAGGTGCGCGAGCGCGTTCCCGGCGTCCAGGTGCTGGTGCACCCGGAGTGCCCGCACGAGGTAGTCACCGCCGCCGACCGGATCGGCTCGACCGAGAAGATCATCGCCACGATCGAGCAGGCGCCGCCCGGTTCCGCCTGGGCCGTGGGCACCGAACTCAACCTGGTCCAGCGGCTCGCGCAGGCCCACCAGGACAAGACGGTCGTCTTCCTGGACAAGACCGTCTGCTACTGCTCCACGATGAACAGGATCGACCTGCCGCACCTGGTCTGGGCGATGGAGTCGCTCGCGGCCGGCCAGGTCGTGAACCAGATCACCGTGGACCCGCGGACCGCCGCCCAGGCAAAGGCCGCACTCGACCAGATGCTGGCCCTTCCCTAGGGCCTGGGTTACAAGCCGGGAGCGCCCCAGACCGGGAACCACCGGCCGAGGTCGGGCTCGACCTTCAGGTCATTGCCGAGCACGCCCCGCACCTGCAGTTCGGCCGCGTTGTCGCGCTTCTCCCCCGGCTGCGGCGCGAACGGGTAGAACGTGCCCCGCTTGTACAGGTAGACCAGCCCGAGCGGCCGGGACGCGGCGTTGCGGAAGCTGACGATCGTGCACAGCAGCAGCGGGCCGAACCCGCCGCCCTCCAGCGAGGAGTTCACCGCGTGCAGGTCGGTGACCAGTCCCTCGATGTCATCGGCCTGATGCTCGCAGACCAGCCAGGTGAAGCCGTAGGAGTCCGCGGTGACCTGCACCGAGGTCGTGCTCTGGCCCATGGCCAGCAGGTCCTTGACGTCCTTCTCGATGTCGCTGAACGCGCGGCCCTCGGCCGCCCGGAAGCACACCGAGCCGGTACCGGTCGGCGCGTAGTCCGTCGCCGCCTGCAGCGTCAGGGCCGCGGACGGCACCGCGAACAGCGCGTCCAGGTTCGGCGGCACCGGCTTGGTCCGCCCGAGCAGCGTGTCGAGCAATCCCACCTGGGAGCTACCTCCTGCCTGGACGGCGAGCCGGCCGCTGGTTACTGCCTGCTGAGCTGCTGGGAGATCTTGTCCAGCTCGCGCAGCCGCTTCTCCAGCGGCGGGTGGGTGGAGAAGATCGCCGACAGGCTCACCTGGCCGCCCTTGGTGGCCAGGGCCGGCGCGAAGAAGAACGCGTTCAGCGGCTCGGCCGCCCGCAGGTCCCTGGTCGGGATCCGGGCCATCTCCCCGCTGACCTTGACCAGCGCGCTCGCCAGGGCGGACGGCTGGCCGGTCAGCAGCGCGCCCGAGCGGTCGGCCGACAGCTCCCGGTACCTGGACAGCAGCCGGATGAGCAGGAAGCTGATCGCGTAGACGACCATGCCGACCAGCATCACGATCAGCACGACCGGCAGCGCGTTCTGGTTGTTGTTACCGCCGCGGCCGCCCCGGCCCCGGCCACCGCCGCCGAACAGCTCGGAGTAGAACGCGAACCTGACCATCAGGGCGGCCACGATGCCCAGGAACGACGCGATCGTCATGACCGCCACGTCCTTGTGGGCCACGTGCGACATCTCGTGAGCCAGCACGCCCTCGAGCTCGTTCGGCTCCAGCCGGTTCAGCAGCCCCTGGGTGACGCAGAGCACCGCTACCTTGCTGCTGCGGCCGGTCGCGAACGCGTTCGGCAGGTCGGTCGGCGCGATCGCGACCTTCGGCTTGGGCATGTCGGCCAGCGCGCACAGCCGGTCGATGATCCCGTGCAGCTCCGGTGCCTGCTCGGGGGTGACCAGCCGGGCGCCCGCGGTGCGCAGCGCGATTTTGTCGGACCAGTAGTACGAGCCGAACGAGGCCACGAGGCCGAACAGGATGGCGATGAAGATGATGCCGCCGTTGCCGACGCTGCTGTAACGCGTGAGCAGTACCACGACCACGATGATGAACGCGGTAAATACGAGCCCGAGCAGGAACATCGTCGCGCCCATCCGCGCGATCAGGCCCCGGTCGGTCGCGTAGCGGGTCCGAGCCATCGCCGCCTCCGTCTAGTGTGCAGCACCGTGTTTGCAGCACCGGGTTTGCCGCACTGTGTGTGCAGCACTGCGATCCACGGCTGTCCCGGTAAGTAAGCCGGTTACTTCATTACATCCAACGCGCACCGATGGTCAGGACGTTCCCCGTACCTGCGGTCTTCAGCCAACCCGCAGCAAACGGTCAGCCCGGGATCAGGCCGCCATCCGCCAGCAGCTCGCGCACCTCGCCGATCGTCGCCCCTTCCCTGGGCAAGATCAGCTCGGACGGCTCGATCGCATCGGGCGGCAGGGCCGAGCCGACCGCCCGCGCCCTGACCAGCAGCGCGTGCAAGGCGGCGGCGAAGGCCGCCTCGTCGCCGTGGTCGATGGCCGCGCTGACCGCGTTGTCGAGGTGGTTCAGCTCCTCCAGGGCCGCGTCATCGACCCTGAGCTGCCCCTCGCCCATGATCCGGATGATCATCCCGCACCACCGGCCGGCGGCTCCTTGGTCAGGTTCGGACCGCTCCCCTGGCCGTCCGCCTGGGACGCCGAGCCCCCGATCTGCTTCGGCGCGCTGCCCGTGGCCAGCTCGGCCTTCATCCGCTCCAGCTCGGCGTCCACGCCGTGGCTGCCGCCCATCCGGTCCAGCTCAGCCTGGATGTCGTCCGGCGGCGGGCCGCCGAGTGCGTCGGTCAGCGCGCCCGAGGCCATCAGCTCGTCGATCGCCCCGGCCCTGGCCTTCATCTGCTCGGTCTTGTCCTCGGCCCGCTGGATGGCGAGGCCGACGTCACTCATCTCCTCGGAGATGCCCGTGAAGACCTCGTTGATCCTGGTCGTAGCCTCGGCCGCGGTGTAGGTGGCCTTGATGGTCTCCTTCCGCACCCGGAAGGCGTCCACCTTGGCCTGCAGCCGCTGCGACGCCGCGGTCAGCTTCTCCTCCTCGCCCTGCAGCGAGGCGTACTGACTTTGCAGGTCGGTCAGCTGGGACTGGACCCCCGACTTGCGCGACAGCGCCTCGCGGGCCAGGTCCTCCCGGCCTGCCGCGAGCGCGTCGCGGGCCTGCCGGTCCAGCCTTTCCGTGGTCTGCTGCACCTGGTTCATCTGCAGCTCAACGCGCTTGCGCGAGGTCGCCACGTCGGCCACGCCGCGGCGCACCTTCTGCAGCAGCTCAAGCTGCGTCTGGTAGGAGTAGTCCAGCGTCTCCCGCGGATCTTCCATCTTGTCGAGCTGCTTATTGGCCTTCGCCCTGAAGATCGTCGAAACCCGCTTCATCACGCCCATAAGCGCGGCCATCCCCTCATCACTGTTACGCCGGTGTCGGCCCCGGTGCCGGGTGCCAGAGGCGGTAAGCCTGCGGCAACGGGAATCCTCGCCAGATGCTGGCCTCCCAGCCTATGACCTCCGGCCGGCAACGTCATCACGGCGGCCCGGCCCAATGCGCGGTATCTGACCCCGCGAGATCTGACCCCGCGGGCGCAGGCCGCGCGTTCTGGGAGGTTCGTCCGCTCGCACCGGTAGGCTGTCAGGCGTGTTCCGTCGACGCACCCAAGGGGCCCCCGCCGAGCTGGAGGGCGACGCGCCCGCGACCGCGGGCGCGGCCAAGCAGGCCGGCAAGGGCCGGCCCACCCCGAAGCGCAGCGAGGTGGAGCGGGCCAGGCGCCAGCCCTACACCGCGCCGCCCGCGGACAAGAAGGCCGCCGCCGCCCAGCAGCGCGATCGCCGCCGCTCGGAGCAGCAGCGCCGGATGCAGGCCATGCGCCGGGGCGAGGAGTGGGCCCTGGCGACCAAGGACCGCGGCCCGGTGAAGGCGCTGGCCAGGGACTACGTCGACTCCCGCCGGATCATCGTGAGCGAGTACATCTTGTTCGCGGTGTTCGCGCTGATCTTGCTGGTGTTCCTGCTCGGGGCGGCCAAGAACTCCGCCGAGGTGCTGTACGTCGAGGTCGGCATCGTCGCCCTGATCGCGGCGGAGAGCCTGATTCACGCCACCGCGGTGCGGCGGCTGGCCAGGCAGCGCTATCCGGGCGAGAACACCCGCGGGCTGACCTGGTACGTCGCCAAGCGCGCGATCAGGCTGCGCAGCTCACGGATACCGCCCGCCCGCGTCGCGAGAGGACAGGCCATCTGATGGAGTTCCGCCACCTGGGCCGCAGCGGCCTGAAGGTCAGCGAGATCGCCTACGGAAACTGGATCACCCACGGCTCCCAGGTCGAGGAGGACGCGGCCAGGGCCTGCGTCGCGGCGGCGCTGGACGAGGGCGTCACCACCTTTGACACCGCCGACGTCTATGCCGGCACCAGGGCCGAGGAAGTGCTCGGCCGGGCCCTGCACGGGGTGCGGCGAGAGTCGGTCGAGATCGCGACGAAGGTGTTCTGGCCGACCGGGCCTGGCGTGAACGATCGCGGGCTGTCGCGCAAGCACATCATGGAGTCCGCGCACGCCTCGCTGCGCCGGCTGCAGACCGATTACCTGGATCTGTACCAGGCCCACCGGTACGACCACGAGACCCCGCTCGCCGAGACCCTGCGTGCCTTCGACGACCTGGTCAGGCAGGGCAAAGTGCTCTACATCGGGGTTTCGGAATGGCGGGCCGAGGAGATCGCCGACGCGGTCAGGATCGCCGCCGAGATGGGCCTGGACCGGATCGTCTCCAACCAGCCGCAGTACAACATGATCTGGCGGGTGATCGAGTCCGAGGTGGTCCCCCTGTGCGAGCGGGAGGGCATCGGCCAGATCGTCTGGTCGCCGATCGCCCAGGGCGTGCTCACCGGCAAGTACCGGCCGGGCGCGGCCCCGCCGGCCGGGTCGCGGGCTACCGATCAGCGTGGTTCGTCCTTCATCGCCGACCTCCTCGACGAGGACATCCTGGGCCGGGTCCAGGACCTGCGCCCAGTCGCCGACGAAGCCGGCCTCACCCAATCCCAGCTCGCCGTCGCCTGGACGCTGCAGAACCAGAATGTCTCGGCCGCGATCGTCGGCGCCACCCGGCCCGAGCAGGTGCGCGAGAACGTCAGGGCGTCCGGGGTGAAGCTCGATCCGGCCCTGCTGGCCAGGGTCGACGAGATTCTGGGCCCGGTCACCGTGCGCGACCCCGCGCGGACCGCCAGCCCGCCGCACCGGCCCTGACGCGCCCCTGACGCCCCGACGCGCCCCGACGCGCCCTGGCTGGTCCGGCCGGGGTGAGCCGGCCTGCGGCAGCGGGAAGGCGAGGCGTTCCGGCTGCTAGTCCTCTGCGGGGTGCAAGCTCATCGGGCCGTACTCGCGGCGGCCGTCTTCGAGCAGGCTGACCTGATCGACCCCGACGTCGAGCAGGCCCCGCCACTGCTCGCCGAGCCAGGTCTCGGCATCGCCCTGGCTGCCGAACGTCTCCTTGGGCAAGCTGCGCGACGTCGCCAGGCTGCCATCCGCCTTCTCGAACTGCCATGTCCAGGTCATGGCAACTAACTATGCCGGGCCGTGGTCCGGCCTCGCCGCCGGGTCCGCACCGGCCGCCCGCTCACTTCCGCCACGCGAGTTACAGCAGGTGGGCACCATGAGCCCGAATTCGGCATTGATCGGTAATTCAGGCGGCGAACATGCCGAGGCACGGCCGCGAAACTGTTAAGTTCGTGGCCTAGAGTCCCGCGCCGGCTGGCCCTTACCGCCCCGCCGTACCGGCCCCGCAGTCAAGGTGGTGCTCGTCGTTGACCCGCGTTGTCGTCATTGGTGACCTCATGACCGACACCGTCGCGCATGCGATGCTGCCGCTGGCCAAGAGCAGTGACACGCCAGCCACGGTGACCATGCACGGCGGCGGCTCCGGCGCGAACATTGCCGCCTGGCTGGCGGTCGACGGCGCCGAAGTCGCCTTCGTCGGCCGCCGGGGCGCCGACATCGCCGGGCGCAACCGGGACATGGAGCTGATGGGCTACGGGGTCGACGCCCGGCTGGTGATGGACCCGGAGCGGCCGACCGGCATGTGCGTGGTCATGGTCACCCACAAGGGCGACCAGACCATGCTGTCCGACCCGGGCGCGAACGCGGCTCTGTCGCCCGAGGATCTGCCCAAGGACCTGTTCACGCCCGGCTGCCACCTGCATGTCTCCGGCTACACGCTGCTGGGCAGCGGGTCCAGGCAGGCCACCCTGGCCGCGATCTCGATGGCGCGCCGGGCCGGCATGACGATCTCGGTCGACGGTGCCTCGTCGGCCCCGCTCGAGCGGGTCGGCGCGGAGCCGTTCCTGCAGATGACTAACGGCGCCACGCTGCTGTTCGTGAACGCCGAGCAGGGCCGGGTGCTGACCGGCCGGCCCGAGCCGGAGCAGGCCGCCCGCGTGCTCAATGCCTGGTATCCGCATGTGGTGATGAAGCTGGGCGGCGACGGCGCCCTGTTCTACGCGAACGGGCGGCCCGACCCGGTCAGGGTGCCCGCGCCGCCGGTCGAGCGGATCGTGGACCGGACCGGCGCCGGCGACGCGTTCTGCGCAGGTTTCCTGCCCTCCTGGCTGGATAAGAAGCCGCCCGGTGAGGCGCTGACCAGCGGATGCCGCCTCGCGGCCCAGGCGATTTCCCTAGTCGGGGCCCGCCCGCTCCTCTGACCGAGATCTCAACCCGCGGCCCGGCGCGATGACCATGATCATTTGGTCTCTTCTACCTCTAGCTATGCTCAAATGGGGCGATAGCGGGCGGGATCAAGGTCGTAAGGGTAGAAGAGTGCGTGGGACACCTGACCGGCCCGACGATCCAGCTGAGCGGATCCGCCATGATGTGCGTTATGCCGGATTACCTGGCCAGCTTGTTCTCGCTCGAGGGCCGGGTAGCCCTGGTGACCGGCGGCAGTTCGGGGATCGGCGCCGCCATCGGGCAGGCCCTGGCCGCCGCGGGCGCACGGGTCGTTCTGCTCGCCCGCGGCGAGGAATCGCTCGGCGCGGCCGCGGCCGCCATCGGACGGGCCGGCGGCCAGGCGGGCAGCGTCCGCGCCGACCTGAGCGACCGGGCCGCGATCCCGGCCGCTTGCGACCGGGTCAGGGAGATCTTCGGGCCGCCTGACATCCTCGTCAACGCGGCCGGGGTGAATATCAGGCCGCCGCTGCCGGGCCTCACCGTCCTCGAGTGGGACCTGTCGCTTGAGCTGAACCTGACCGCTCGTTCCTGCTCGGCCAGGAATTCGCCCCGGCCATGGCCGGGCGCGGCTGGGGCCGCATCATCAACCTGGCCTCCCAGCAGGCGATGCGGGCGTTCGGCAACAGCGGCGCCTACGGCGTCTCGAAGGGCGGCGTGGTCTCGCTCACCCGCTCCCAAGCCGAGGCATTGTCCAGGTCAGGAGTGTGCTGCAACGCGATCGCGCCGGGCTTCGTAGCCACGGCGATGACCCGTGACGTGGCCGCCGATCCGGACCGCCTGGCCGCCCTCGCGGCCCGGACGATGGTCGGCCGCAACGGCGAGCCGGCCGGGTGCCCCGGGCGTTAGCTGTTCTTGTTGACGGCCGCGACGCCGATGGCGACCAGGATGGCCACGATGACGATGCCGGCGAATCCGAGGATGACGCCAGTGATCGCCAGCCCCCGGCCGCCCTCGCCGGTCCGCCTGATCTGCTTCAGCGAGACGAACCCGAGCACGATAGCCAGGATCGCGGCGATGAGGCCAGGCAGCAGGAAGATGATCCAGCCGATGAATTGCACCAGGCCCAGCACGAACGCCACGACGGCCATCGTGTTGCTGGACCGGCTCGGCCCGGGCACGGGCTGGTAACCAGGGACGGGCGCCGGCGGATAGGCCTGCCCGGCCAGCGGACCGAAGGGCGGCCCAGACGGGCCCGGCGCGTAGCCAGGCTGACCCGGGTACCCGGTCGCGGGTGCCGGAGCGTACCCGATGCCGCCCAGGTTGCTCGTTCCGCCTGAGTTGCTGGAGGGGTTGCTGTTGCCCGGGCTGCTGTTACCTGAGCTGCCGTTACCCGGGCTAGCGCCTGCATTGGGCACACCCCAGCCACCCGAGCCCGGAGCGGAGCCGGGCGAACCCGCACCCCAGCCACCCGCACCCGCCGCCGAACCACCCGCACCTGCACCCCCGCCACCCACACCGGGCGCGGAGCCGGGACGGGCATCCCAGCCGCCCTGGCCGACGCCGGCAGCGGGTCCGGGGTCGGCGGGCGGGGAGTTCTGGCTGCGGGGCGAGAAGGAGTCCTGGCTGCCGGACCGCGCGTCCGCGCCCCAGCCGGCCTGGTCGCCCCACGGCGCGACTCCCGGGGCCGCACCCTCGCTCATGCCCATCGCCTTCGCGATCTCGCTCGTGACCCAGGTGCAGGCGTCCGGGCTGAGCGGGCTGCGCTCGGAGAACGACGACGCGGTGAGCCTGATCGCGGTGCCCGAATCCATGCCCTGGTCGACGTGCTCGCGGAGCGTATTCGCGAGCCCCGCCTCGGCCGCGGCGACGAGGAGGTTCTTCTCCCTGGGCGCGTCCGGAAGCAGGTCCTTGAGCAGGTTGGACATCGTCCGCGGGCTCGACAGCGCGCTGACGCCGTGCTCGGGGTCGGTCACGATCGCGGTCAGCGCGGCCCGCGCGTCGGCAGCGTGCTCCCAGGACGTATCAGCCATCAAATCCCTCCGCGCGGCCAGCGCGCTGGCCGCTCGTGCCGGACGTCACGATGCAGCAATGGCCGATCATCACGACTGGGCCGAATGGGCGGAGTGCGCATTCGGTGAACGGCACCATGCTAACCCGTACCGAAACCGCCATGTCGGCGATAGCCGGGTCCTCCTGGTCGGGGCGACGCCGGGCGGATCGCGACGACTCATGATCAGGTGGACTTACTCGCGGATGCCGCTAACAACTCCACGTGATCATGAAACTCTCGGAGGCTGCGGCGTCAGGGATAGCTCGTGGAGTAGTCCTGGGAGTGCACGCCGACGGCGATCAGGATAATCAGGATGATTCCCCCCAGAATGCCGAGCGCGCCGAGAATCACGGCCGTCAGCGCCATGCCGCGGCCGCCTTCGCCGCGCACTCTGATCTGTTTCATCGATACCAGGCCGAAGATGAACGCCAGGACGGCCGCGATGAAGCCGGGGATGAGCACCGCGAACCACAGCACAAACTGAGCCAACCCGCAGATCAGCCCGGCGATCGCGAGGGTGTTGTTTCGCGGCTGCGGATAGCCTGGCTGGTAACCGGGGCCGCCGGGCCAGCCCGGTTGCTGATACCCGCCCTGCTGGCCGTAAGGCCCCATCTGGCCATAACCCTGCTGGCCGTAACCACCCTGCTGCCCGCCCGGCTGGCCGTAGCCAGGCTGGCCGATCGTCGGCTTGTCGAAGAATCCAGGTTGCTGGTCCTGCGGCTGGTTCGGAGTCCCCATCGCGCGCCCCTTGCCGGCCTAGCCGAGACCTCGCTGCCCGGATCCACTAGGGCCGTAGTTGGCGAACCTATCAGCCGCCACCCGCGCTGCGCCGGGGCAAGAGGTTGACGTTGGCCGGCCCTCGCGATGCCCGGGCGGTGACCGTGTGACCGGGATCGTCACACCGCTATATGAAACTGGGGTTTGATACACAAAATCGGTGATGGAACCCCGGTTTCATACACGGCGTCGGGCTGAGCAAACGTCGTCGCCGCGATGACGGCACGAGCAGCGCGATGATCGCCGACGGCGCGCCGGGCTCTCGTCAGCCCAGGCTGAGACCGCAGGCGGCACAATGGCGGCATGGCCCGAGGAACTACGACAACCCCGCCGCCCGAGGACTTCGAAGAGAACATCATCGACATTGACGTCACCGAGGAGATGCGCGGCAGCTACCTCGAGTACGCCTACTCGGTGATCCATCAGCGGGCCCTGCCCGATGCCAGGGACGGCCTGAAGCCGGTGCAGCGCCGGATCCTGTACCAGATGGCGCAGATGGGCTTGCGTCCCGACCGAGCCCACGTCAAGTGCGCCAGGGTGGTCGGCGAAGTCATGGGGCGCCTGCATCCGCACGGCGACAGCGCGATCTACGACGCGCTGGTCAGGCTGGCCCAGCCGTTCGCGATGCGGCTGCCGCTGATCGACGGGCACGGCAACTTCGGCTCCCTCGGCGGCGACGACGCGCCGGCCGCCATGCGGTACACCGAGGCCCGGCTGGCCGCTGCCGCGATGGAGATGACCGCGTCGCTGGACGAGGATACCGTCGACTTCATCCCGAACTACGACGGCACCGAGGTCCAGCCTGAGGTGCTGCCCGCGGGGCTGCCTAACCTGCTGGTGAACGGCGCCCTCGGCATCGGCGTCGGCATGGCGACCAACATGGCGCCGCACAACCTCGGCGAGGTGATCGCGGCGGCCCGGCACCTGATCGCCAGCCCGGACGCCACCTTGGACGAGCTGATGCGCTACGTCCCGGGACCCGACCTGCCCACCGGCGGCAAGATCGTCGGACTGGACGGCATCAGAGAGGCCTACGAGACCGGCCGCGGCACGTTCCGCACCCGCGCGGCGGCCAGGATCGAGCAGATCACACCGCGGCGGGGCGGCATCGTGGTCACCGAGCTGCCGTACGGCGTCGGCCCGGAGAAGGTGATTTCCAGGATCAAGGACCTGGTGCAGGCCAAGAAGCTGAACGGCATCTCGGACCTGAAGGACCTCACCGACCGGCACCGCGGGCTGCGGCTGGTGATCGAGATCCGCAGCGGGTTCCATCCGGAAGCGGTGCTCGACGAGCTGTACCGGCTGACCCCGATGGAGGACACGTTCGGCATCAACAACGTGGCCCTGGTCGACGGCCAGCCCAAGGTGCTCGGCCTGCGCGACCTGCTGCAGATCTATGTCGGCCACCGGCTCGAGGTAGTGCGCCGCCGGACCGAATTCCGCCGCCGCAAGCGCCTCGACCGGCTGCACCTGGTCGACGGCCTGCTGATCGCCCTGCTGAACATCGACGACGTCATCAGCGTCATCAGGACCAGCGACGACGCGGCCGCCGCCAAGGAGCGGCTGATGGCGATCTTCGACCTGTCGGAGATCCAGGCGCAGTACATCCTGGATACCCCGCTACGCCGGCTTACCCGCTATGACCGGCTCGAGCTCGAGCGCGAACGCGAGACCTTGCAGGCTGAGATCGCCGGGCTGACCGCCATCCTCGACGACGACGCCAAGCTGCGCGAGCTGGTCTCCGCCGAGCTGGCGGCGGTGGCCGAGAAGTTCGGCACGCCGCGGCGCACGGTGCTTCTTGAGGGCAGCGGTGCCCAGCGGACCGCGGCCGTGCCGCTGGAGGTCCCCGACGATCCGTGCACGGTCCTGCTGTCCTCGGCCGGGCTGCTGGCCAGGACCGCGGCCGGTAAGGCCGGGCAGCTGGAACTAGACGGGGACGCCGAGCCGGCCGCGCCGGCCGGCGGCCGGGGCCGCGGGCCGTCGGCCGGGCCACGCTCGGCCCACGATGTCATCGTCTCCAGCGTGGGCTCGACGGCCCGGGGCACGATCGGCGTGCTGACCTCGCGCGGCCGGCTGATCCGGCTCGGCGTGCTCGAGCTGCCGGCCCTGCCGCCCACCGCCCACTCCCCTGGCCTGTCCGGCGGCGCGCCGGTCAGCGAGTTCGTCTCGACCGAGCGCGGCGAGTCGGTAGTGGCGATCGTCGCCGCCGACGCGGCCGGAGCCGGGCTGGCGATCGGCACCGCGAACGGCGTCGTCAAGCGGGTGAGCCAGGACTACCCGCAGAACGCCGCCGACTTCGATGTGATCGCCCTGAAGGACGGCGACCGCGTGGCCGGTGCGGTGCAGCTCGCCAGCGAGGATCAGGACCTGGTGTTCATCACCAGCGACGGGCAGCTGCTGCGGTTCGGCGCGGCCTCGGTCCGGCCGCAGGGCCGGGCCGCCGGCGGGATGGCCGGCGTCCGGCTCTCGCCCAGGACCACGGTGATCTGGTTTGGCGCGGTCGCCGCTGACCCGGACGGCAGTGCGGAGAGCACCGAGCCCGTCGTCGTGACCGCGGCCGGCAGCACCGGGGCGCTCCCCGGCTCGGCCGCGGCCAGCGTGAAGGTGTCGCCGTACGCGGAGTTCCCGGCCAAGGGGCGGGCCACCGGCGGGGTCAGGTGCCATCGGTTCCTCAAGGGCGAGGACGTGCTTGTGCTCGCCTGGGCCGGGGCAGGGCCGGCCCAGGGCGCGACGGCGGCCGGCACCC
>JBPCKO010000321.1:0-6716 GCA_051004215.1 Streptosporangiaceae bacterium
GACGGTGTCATCTACAGCGTGCTCCGCGCCGAGGCCGGCCTCGGCGCCCGGTAACCCCCGTCGCCGCTGCACGGCCGGGCGGCTTCCCGGCCCCAGGCCGCCAGCTCGGCCCTCCGGGCGCAAATGAGGAAGTGGAGCGCGGTCACCCCGGAACCACCTCACGGTCGGATCATGTGCACCGGGTGCCAGAAGGTCCTCGAAAGAAGGGCCGGGAGACTGTGTCGCATTGGGCCTGAGGTGTTCGTAGCAGGGGTGAGAGGCCGCCTACGTGGGCGCCCCCGGATCCAGGGAGACGACATGAAGCTGACGACCACGATCCAGGTGTCCGTCGATGGGGTGATGCAGGGAAACGGCGGACTGCATGAGGTGGACCGCAGGCGCGGATTCGAACGCGGCGGATGGGCCAGGCCGCTGTTCGACAACGAGGCCATGACGTACGTCGACCAGCTCTAACAGCACGCCGACGCGTTCCTTTTCGGTCGGCTGACCTACGAGGACTTCGCCGGCTCATGGGGAGCAATCCAAGAGATGCGCGCCCGACCCATCGGCGTGGCGTTGAACACCAAGCCCAAGTACGTGGCATCGACCACGCTCACCGAACCGAAGTGGGCGGACACCACTGTCCTGTCCGGTGACGTCGCGGCGGGCCATCCGAGAGCTGAAGGCCAGGCCAGGAGGCGAGCTACAGGTGCACGGCTGCGGCGCCCTGACCCGGTGGCTCCTCGACAACCACCTGGTCGACGAGATTAACCTGCTCGTCTGCCCTGTGGTCGTGGGCCAGGGCACGCGGCTGTTCCCCGACGCCGGCCTGGACATGGCGTTTGACCTGATCGACTCACGAGGCTTCCTGAAGGGCATAACGCTCCAGGTTTATCGGGCCGCCGGGCGCCCGCAATATGCGAGGGACGTGCCGACCCCGAGCACGTGAGGTAGATGCCACACGAGCGTGACGACCTGTTCCAGCCTTATGGCCAAGACGCCACAGCGGGCACGAGGAGTACCTCAGCGGCTTGCGGATCACCGGGCAGCCTGACCCTCCTACCCGTCGGTGGCGCTCAGGCTAGCCGCCGAGGGTCCACGGCCTGCAATCGGAAGGCTGTCCGCGGCATGTGCGGCCGTTGCGAGGCTCAGCCGATACGCTCGGCCAGCGAGACGATGATTCCTTCCGGCCCCCGGACGTAGGCCATCCGCCAAGCGTCCTCGTACTCGCCAATGCCGCCGACCAGCCCATAGCCCTCGGCGCCTGCCCAATCGACAACCGCCTGGAGGTCGTTGACCTCGAAGGCCACGTTGCGCAATCCCAGCTCGTTGGCCATGGCGGCCGGTGAGCCCGGCACGGAGTCGGGTCGCACGAAGCTTGAGAGCTCCAAGCGGGTGCCATCGTCGGGCGGCTTCAGCATGACGATCTCGGTGCGGGAGTCAGGAATGCCACAGACCGTGTCCAAGAACTGGCCCTCGACGAACGTCCTGCCCTCGACCTCCAGGCCCAGCGCCACGAAGAAGGCGGTCACGACGTCGAGATCTGCGACCGTAAGGCCGACGTGGTCGAAGCGTCGTACATGTGACACAGGCCCGTCCTCCTGTCTCGTATCGACCGTACATCCGCCACGGTTGGCGTTCTCAGTACCTCTCGTTCGCGGCCTCGCCAACGCACACTATCAGCGGCATGGATTGCGTCTGAATCCCTCCGGCGCGTCCGGAGACTCATCGTTGTGACTGACCGGCCTCGGCGAGGACCGGGTTCTGACTGTGGTAGGCGGCCTTGAGGTTCGGCTGGCGGGATGTGGCCGCATGCTTCGTAGATGCGCCGGTGGTTTGAACCAGTCGACGTACTCGAGTGTGGCGATCTCGACCTGCTCGGAGATCCGCCAGGGAGCCGGCCCGCACGCCGGACGGGCGCCCGGTCTGTGAACGGCACAGCCAGCCGCATACGGCGGCTCCCAGCCCGCGCACAACCGCACAAGCGCCGTCCTAACGCGGACCGGCGCTCGGCGGCCCGGAGGCTGACGGCCCGGGTGAGGCCGAGCGCGGCGACATGCTCCAGCAGCGGTAGAGGTCACGGGTGCTCTCAGGTCAGGCCGCTTCGGTGCCGGGCTCGATGAAGGCGAGCCGCTGGTCGCCGAAATCGGCGATGATCTGCAGGCGGCCGCCGAGGGCTTCGACATAGGCGGCCAGGGTGCGCAGTTCGGTGGTGCCCGCCTTGGCATGCTCGATGGCGGACACGCGACCCTGGGTGATGCCCATCCGGGCGGCGACCTCGACCTGGGTGATGCCGAGGTGGCAGCGTATCTCGGCGAGCCGGAAGGCACGCTGCTCGGCGCGCAGCTGCTCCATCCCAGCGGCGATGACAGCCCTGTTGGCAGGATCGGGATAGAACTCGGCGAGGAACTCATCGCGGGTGTGGCGGTGGAGCTCGCTGCTGCTCATCGCATGTCCTCTTGTTTCATGTAGTCCTCGTAACGCAGCTCGGCCAGCGGGATCGCCTGCCGGTACCAGGCGTCCATCTGCCAGCCTTATCGCCGGCTGCCGGCAGGACCGCGTTCCGCCGGGATCGAAGATGTACAGGATGCGGACCTCGCTGCCCCGGCGGAGCCTCGCCGACCTGGTGTGCGCTGGCCCGTCACTCCTACGCAGGCAGTGCAGCTATGCCCGGACCTCCGGTGTCATGACCAGGACGTAGACCACCTCAGCTGCCTCTTCGC
Organism: Streptosporangiaceae bacterium; assembly: GCA_051004215.1. GTDB lineage: Bacteria > Actinomycetota > Actinomycetes > Streptosporangiales > Streptosporangiaceae > Chersky-822. Next base: position 2,703 of record JBPCKO010000321.1, read on the forward strand.
AGCAGTTGCCTTACTCAGGCATAATATCACATGAGCGTGATGTTAAGTGGCTGGCGGCGGAGCCGGCCAGCAGTCTGCGCTTGCGCTCGGGGTGAGTACGTGGCGGCGAGGACGCCAGTTCTCGCATCGAGGTAATCATGGACCTCGGCCGTCGTCTTGTCCTCCGGCGCGGAGGGCGCTAGTGCGATCAGCACCTACGATTCTCCCGAGCTTCGTTCCAGCAGCACGAGAGGAATCACGCGTGCGGTGTGCCGCTGGTACACGTCGTATCGCCCCTTCGCGCCGGGATGCATGATCGGGGCGAGGCCAATGTTGTGACGGTTGACACGTGGCCACAGCCGTTCGCGCTCCTCAGCTGAGGCCACCGAGGCTCGCGCTGAGAATTTCTTCCAGCCTATTTGCACCCCTACGCCGGGATGGGCTTGGAGATTAAGCAGCCAGGCCGGGGGATGATCACTGCCTCCGTTGGAGGCCACTACGACGAACCGTTCGCCATCTTTGATGTAAATAAGGGCGCAGGTACGCGGTTGGCCGGTTCTTCGCCCGGTGGTCGTCAGGAGCAAGTTCCGGCCAGCGATGATCCGCGAGCCGATGAGTCCGCCCGAGTGACGGTTGAGGAACTGATGGAGCCTGAGGTAGGGAAGTTGAAGTGTAGCCGCGGGAGTGTAGCGCATGAGTCCCACTCTCTGTCAATGTCCGGCGGTGTCCATGATGATCCTGTCCCGGCGCAGCCTTCCAGGCGCGGTCGATGGTGAGGCGGGGCTGACCGCATCTCGTCAGCGGGTGCCGGTGATGAGGCGTTCGCGGTCGAACGCCGCCGAGGTGATCCGCCAGCCCAGTCGGTCGAGGACCAGGAGTACCGCCGCACCGCCGAGGGCCAGGCCGGGCATTGCGGGGATCACGTTGAGCGCGATCAGTGTTGTCACGGCGACCGGCGGGAGACTCGCGAGCCAAGCTGAGCTGCCCTGCGACGCGTACGTCGCTTGATCTGGCCGAGGTCGCGATGCCGACCCAGATCGACCAAGCGGCCAGGAGCGGGGTGAAGAGCAGCTGGGCGAGCAGATTCGGGGCCCGCAGCAGCGCCGGCGCCGTGCCCGGTTGCGCGAAGAGCTCCACGCAGGCGAGGAAGAAGGCGAGGACGGCATACGAGATCGTGAGCGACGGGACAAAAGCCGCCAGCGCCTTGCCTAGCAGGAACTCCTCGCGGCGGCGCCGGCCCACTGCGTAACGAACCCGGTCAAGCGCCGCCGGGCTTATAGGCACAGCGGGGCGGCGGCGAGCCCGGGATGGCGGGCCTTGGCGCGGTATGGTCTGTCTTGTGAGTGAACAGCGCACGAACTACGGAAGGCTGGGCCGATAATGCTGCCAGCAGATCCAGCGTGGGGGAGGCGCCGGGCATGACCGTGGCCGGGCATTTCGAGCGGGTAGCTGCCGTATACGAGTCACTGCGCACCACCGACGAGGCTCCCGTGCGCAAGATATCCCAGCTCCTGCCCGACCGCCCGGTCACCGGTCTCGATATCGGCTGCGGGACGGGACGTTACTCGAGGCTGCTGCACGACCTGCTGCCGACCGGCTCGCTGCTGGTCGCGAGCGACGTCTCGGCGGCAATGCTGGCAGAGTTCAAGGCTCCTAGCCACGGCGGCGCCCGCCGGGTCGTGCCGCTGCTATCAACGGCCGAGGAGCTTCCGTTGCGGGCCGCCAGCCTCGACCTGGTCACCGCATTCAACTGCGTTCACCACTTCGACCTCGGCCGGTTCCTGAGCGCCGCCGCCAGGGTGCTGCGGCCGAGTGGGCAGATCTTCATCTACACCCGCACGCCGCAGCAGAACGCCCGGACGATCTGGGGCCGCTACTTCCCGGGATTCACCGAGCGCGAGCAGCGCCTGCACAGCGAAGCCTCGATCCGGGCTGCCGTCGGCCGGTCCGACGGGCTCAAGGTTCTCGGAACACAGACGTTCAGGCACTCCCGCTCGAGCACCGCCGAGCGGCTGAGGGCCCAGGCCGAGGGGCGCCACTATTCGACCTTCTCCCTCTACACGCCGGAGGAGTTGCGGGCGTCGATCGCAACGTTCCTGGCCGCACTACCCGGCGCGCGGCCCTCCTGGGTTGATGAGCACCTCCTGATCGTCATCGGCAGAAGCCGCCGCAACCAGATCAAGCCTGCCGGTCGGAGCAGCCTGCAGGCCCGATGATCAAGGATCGGCCCCCAGATCAGGGATCAGCACATGATCCTGCCAGGCTTGCGCTGCAAGAAGCCGCGCCCCGCCGGACCGAGCGTAATCCGGACCGCGTCGGATTCGATGCTGATGCCAGGTCCGCGGTCGAAACGCGCCCCGTTTCCGTGGCAGGAGTTGCGGTCGAGACACCCAGGCCCGCCGTGGAACTCATGCGGGCCGGGGCGGTGCAGTGATCGTTCCTGCGCGCTCCATCTCGGATCACGGCACGAGCGGCGTCGAAGGCAGCCTCCAGCCCGGCGATCTCGCTCTCTTTCTTGACGGCTAGCTAAGATCACTGATCGCGGGAAGGAGAGTGTCGGCTGGTTCTAGGCCACGAGTGACCTCCTGCGCCTAGCCGGGGTCAGGGCGGGGTGGTAAAGCGGTAGCCGGCGCCGCGCACCGTTTGCAGGCTTCCGGCACTGTCACCGAGTTTGCGGCGGAGGGCACTGATCACGACCTCGACGACGTTGCTGCCGCCGTTCCAGTCGTAGCCCCATACGTCGCGCAGCAGCGCCGCCCGGCCGGCGACCCGGCCTTCGCGCTCATACAGGTACTGAAGGACGTCGAATTCGAGCTTGGTGAGATCGACGCGAATTCCGTCGAGGATGAGCTGGCGGCGGTCGGGATCGAGCAGGGCGTCGTCGTCGATGAGCATTTCCCGCGCGGCGAGGTCGGTCAGCCAGCCGTCGATGGAGGACGGTCCGAAGTCGTTGTAGAGGGCATGGTAGGTGGTTCCCCCGATCTCGGCGGCGCCGTCTCGGAGACGGGCGAAGCCGAGCGGCGCGAACTGGGACAGCGCCGTGGCGGGATCTGCGGCCAGCGAGTAGATGCGCCGGAGCCTAGGCCGCATTTCCAGGTAGCGCCGCTTGAGGTCGAGGATCAGGGCGGCGTGGGCCGATGTCGTGGCTTCGCCGCCGTCGGCGGCCAGCATGTGGCGGAGAAAGAGCACCTGCTGGCCGCGCGGCACCGGGTTGGCGCGTAGGTGCTCGCGCCATGTGGCGGCCACCGGGTCCGCGGCGAGGAGCCAGGCCGACACGGAGGTCGCCTCGCACAGGCACTGGAACGCGGCGGGGGACCCGTCGGAGTCCCGCGCGACGCGAAACGCGGACGGCATAGTGTCCCACCAGGACTGCATCACGGTGACTGCCCCGGCTGGCTGGTGCGCGCGCGCGATGGCAGTTATCTGGGCTTCATCGGCCGGCCGAGCTGGCTCGACCGCGTACCGCTGGCCGGCGGTGGGGAAGAACGCCTCCCGCACGGCCGGGTTCTCGATGAGGTAGAGCAGGTCGGCGGTGTATCGCCACAGATCCGCCGGCGGGGCGGTGCGCAGCTCGCGCCGCAGTTGCCGCCAGGCCGCGATCCTGTGGGCGCGGTAGGCCGGCGGATCGTTGACCCGCAGCAGCGCCGCGACGACTTCGCGCACGGTGTCGTGCAGGACGAGGCCGTCCGGTCCGAAGTCCACGAACGGCAGCGGGCGCAGCATGTCGTAGGCCTCGTGCGGAGGTACATCCGGCAGCAGGGCACCGAGGAGCGACAGGGTCGGCCGCCGCAGCGTGCAGGCGGCGTCGAGCACGGCCCGGGTCGGCTGGTCGAGGCCGGAAAGATAGACCCGGGCGAGTTCGGTGACGACGATGGCGACCGCGGCGTCGGGGACCGCGAGGTCCGGGCGGGCGCCCCGCGCGGAGGCGGCCAGCCGCAGGGCCAGCGGGTGGCAGTGGGTGGAGCGGGTGAACAGGGCGGCGTCGGGACAGCTCAGTCTTTCTCGGTGCAGCGGCGTCCCGGCCTCTGCGGCCTA
>JBPCKO010000322.1:0-10413 GCA_051004215.1 Streptosporangiaceae bacterium
GCCGGGGGCCGGCCGGGGAGGCCCTGGTGACCGAGGCCGCGCAGGTCGCCACCGCCGCCCATGCGATGGCGCAGCGGTTCCACCAGGGCGGCAAGCTGATCGTGTTCGGCACCGGCGCGGCCGCGACCGACGCTCAGCATGTGGCCGTAGAGTTCGTGCACCCGGTCATCGTGGGCAAGCGGGCCCTGCCCGCCATCAGCCTGACCTGTGACGCCGCCACGATCACCGGCATCGCCGGCCGTCAGGGCATGGACACGATCTTCTCGCACCAGATCAGGTACCTGACCGAGGCGGCCGACATCGCCGCCGGGATCTGGGTCGACGGGCCGTCGCCGGCCGTGCTGGCCGGCCTGGCCGCCGCGCGCGAGCGCGGCCTGCTGACGGTCGCGCTCGGGGGAGGTCCCGACGGCGACGTGGCCACCGGGCAGTGCGCCGACTACGTGCTGACGGCCGGGCCCGCCGACCCGCGGATCGCCAAGGAGATGCTGGTCACCACCTACCACCTGCTGTGGGAGCTGGTGCACGTGTTCTTCGAGCAGCCGGGCGTGCTCGGCCCCGGGGTGCTGTCGTGAGCCGAGCCGAGCCAGGGCCGGGCACCGGCGGCGGCCCCGGCCCGCCCGCGTGCGACGGCGAGGTCTGCATCACCTGTTCCGACGCCGCGGTCCAGGTCACCGTGCTGCGGCTGCTCGCCAGCGACCTGGCCGTGGTGGACACCGGGGCCGGCCAGGAGGAGGTCAGCGTCGCGCTGGTCCAGGCCGCCGTCGGCGACACCATCCTCGTGCACGCCCGCGAGGCGATCGCGGTCATCGCGCCATGACCAGGGTGCCGCGCCCGGCCGGCCACTCCACCAGGCCCCCCTGGGCCGAGCCGGCCAGGGCGGCGCAGGCACCGGATCCGCCCGGTCAGGCTCCGGACGCCGAGCCCGGCTCGATGGAGGCGCTGTACCCGTTCCTGTACCCGGGCCGCACCGACCTCGCGGCCGTGCTCGAGCAGGCCACCGAGTCCAGCGTGGCCAAGGCCCGGGAGGTGCTGGCCCTGCGCGCGGAGCTCAGTGACCAGTACGCCGGCGCGCTGACCGCCTGCGCCAGGGACGCGGCGGCCCGGTTCGCGGCCGGCGGCCGGCTGCTCACGTTCGGCAACGGCGGCAGCGCCACCGACGCCCAGCAGCTCGCGTCCCTGTTCCTGTACCCGGGGCCCGGGCTGCCCGCCCTGCCCGCCATCGGCCTGGCCAGCGATACCGCCGTGCTGACCGCGCTGTCCAACGACATCGGGGTCGAGGTGGTGTTCGCGCGCCAGATCGGGGCCTTCGGGCGGCCGCACGATATCGCGCTCGGGCTGTCCACGAGCGGAAACTCCCCCAACCTGCTGCGCGCCTTCGAGGAGGCCGGCCGCCGCGGCCTGATGACGATCGGGATCGCCGGCTACGACGGCGGCGCGATGGCCGAGCTTGACTGCCTGGACTACCTGTTCGTCGCGCCTTCGGCGTCGATTCACCGGATCCAGGAAGCCCAGACGACGATGTACCACATCTTGTGGGAACTGATCGCGGCCGGGGCCGGCGATCCGGTGCGGGCGTGACCGGGCGGATGCTGATCGCGGGCATCGGCAACATCTTCTTCGGCGACGACGGGTTCGGGGTCGAGGTCGCCAAGCAGCTGGCCGGGCAGGACCTGCCCGAGGAGGTCACCGTGGCCGACTACGGGATCGCCGGCATGCACCTGGCCTACGACTTGTGCGACGGTTACGACCGGGCCATCCTCATCGATGCCACGCCGCGCGGCGGGGAGCCCGGTACGGTCTACGTGATCGAGCCCGAGCAGCCGGCCGAACCGCAGATGAGCCTGTTCGACGCGCACGGCATGCAGCCGGATGTGGTGCTCGGCATGATCGGCACGCTCGGCGGCCAGGCCGGGACGCCGGGCGGCGCCGGCCTGAAGATGCTGATTGTGGGATGTGAGCCGGCCACGTCAGGCCCGGGTATCGGGCTGAGCGAGCCGGTGGCGGCCGCGGTTGACAACGCGGTCAAGGTAGTGCTCGATCTGATCTGAAGCAGACGCCGGGAAGGAGTGACTCGGATGTGTCTTGGCATACCCGGTGAGATCATTGAGGTCCTGCCCGAACAGCCGGACCTGGCGCGGGTTGACGTCAGCGGCGTGCGGCGGGTGATCAACATCGGCCTGCTGTCGGACGAGCCGCCGGCGCCAGGGGAGTGGGTGCTGATCCACGTCGGGTTCGCGCTGTCCAAGATCGACGAGGAGGAGGCCGCCTCGGCCCTGGCGTTCCTCGAGGGCATCGGGCAGGCCTACGCCGACGAGCTGACCGCGCTGGCCGAGTCGCGGATCGAATAGGGGAGCGGCATGCGATTCGTCGACGAGTTCAGGGACTCAGACAAGGCACGGGCGCTGGCCGCCAAGATCGCCGCGCTGTGCGAGCCGGGCCGCCAGTACAAGCTGATGGAGGTGTGCGGCGGGCACACCCACACGATCTACAAGCACGGGCTCGAGGACTACCTGCCCGAGCAGATCACGCTGGTGCACGGGCCAGGCTGCCCGGTCTGCGTGATCCCGATGGGCCGGGTCGACGACGCGATGGCCCTGGCCGCCGAGCCGGACGTGATCATGACCTCGTTCGGCGACATGATGCGGGTGCCCGGCAGCAACGGCTCGTTCTTCGACGCCAAGGCCCGGGGCACCGACATCAGGATGGTCTACTCGCCGCTGGACTCGCTGAAGCTGGCCCGGCAGAACCCGGACAAGCGGGTCGTGTTCATGGCCATCGGGTTCGAGACCACGGCGCCGTCCACCGCGATGACGATGCTGCGGGCGAAGGCTGAGGGGCTGTCGAACTTCTCCGTGTTCTGCAATCACGTCACGATCATCCCGGCCATCAAGGCCATCCTCGACTCACCCGATCTGCGCCTGGACGGGTTCATCGGGCCCGGGCACGTGTCCACGGTGATCGGCTGCCGCCCGTACGAGTTCATCGCCCGTGACTACGCCAAGCCGGTCGTCGTGGCCGGGTTCGAGCCGCTGGACATCCTGCAGTCGATCTACCTGCTCATGCAGCAGCTCGGCGAGGGCCGCTCGGAGGTCGAGAACCAGTACTCCCGGGTGGTGCCCTGGGACGGCAACGTGGTCGCGCTCAAGGCGATCGGCCAGACGATGCAGCTGCGGCCGTACTTCGAGTGGCGCGGGCTCGGGTTCATCTCGCACTCGGCGCTCAAGGTCAGGCCCGAGTTCGCGGCGATGGACGCTGAGGAGCTGTTCGCCGTGCCCGGCGTGCGGGTCGCCGACCCCAAGGCCTGCCAGTGCGGCGAGGTTCTCAAGGGCGTGCTCAAGCCGTGGGAGTGCAAGGTATTCGGCACCGCCTGTACGCCGGAGACCCCGATCGGCACCTGCATGGTCTCGCCCGAGGGCGCCTGCGCGGCCTACTACAACTACGGCCGGCTGACCAGGCGCAGGGTGATCGAGGTGACCCCGGTATGACGGCGGGCTGGATCGACCGCGCGCTGGCCGAGCATGAGGAGCCGGAGCAGGCCGAGCCCGAGCAGGCCGAAGTCACGGGGCGCCGCGGGTCGCCCCAGCCGGCCGCCGGCACCGTCCGCGAGGACATGGTGCTGGAGCGGATCGACCGGGTCAGGCGGGCCAGGCCGCGGGTGCGCGAGGACCGGATCACGATGTCGCACGGAGCCGGCGGCAAGGCGACCCAGTCGCTGATCGAGGCCATCTTCCTCGACGCGTTCCGCAACCCGCTGCTCGAGCCGCTCGAGGACGCGGCCCGGCTCGAGGTCGGCGGGGCCAGGATCGCCCTGACGACCGACTCCTACGTGGTCTCGCCGCTGTTCTTTCCCGGCGGCAACATCGGCGACCTGGCCGTCAACGGCACCGTCAACGACCTGGCCATGGCCGGGGCCACGCCGCTGTTCCTGTCGGCCGGGTTCATCCTGGAGGAGGGATTCGAGGTCGACCGGCTGACCGCGATCACCGCGTCGATGCGGGAGGCCGCGGCGACGGCGGGGGTGCAGATCGTCACCGGTGACACCAAGGTGGTCGAGCGGGGCAAGGCCGACGGCTGTTACATCAACACCGCCGGCGTCGGCCTGATCGGCGCCGGCCTGGACCTCGGCGTCGCCCGGGCCCGTCCTGGCGACGCGATCCTGGTGTCCGGCCCGATCGGCGACCACGGCGTCACGATCATGCTGGCCCGGGGTGAGCTGGACATCGAAGCCGACATCACCTCGGACTCGGCCCCGCTGAACGGCCTGGTCGCCGCCCTGCTGGCCGCGGTGCCCGGTGTCCGGGCGCTGCGCGACGCGACCAGGGGCGGCGTCGCCACGATCCTGAACGAGATCGCGACCGCCGCGGACGTGGGCGTGCAGGTCAGCGAGGACGCGATCCCGGTCCGGGCCGTCGTCCGGGGCGCCTCCGAGCTGCTCGGCATCGACCCCATGTACGTGGCCTGCGAGGGCCGCATGGTGGTGGTCGTGGACGGCGCCCAGGCGGACGCGGCGCTGACGGCGCTGCGCGCGCACCCCAGCGGAACCGAGTCGGCCGTGATCGGCGAGGTCGTCGCCGGGCCGCCCGGCATCGTCTCGCTGCGCACCGCGTTCGGCGGTACCAGGATCGTGGACATGCTGGTCGGGGATCCGCTGCCGCGGATCTGCTGATGCACGAGCTGGCCATCACCGAGAGCATCGTGGCGACCGTGACCGGCCGGGTGCCGGGGGCCAGGGTGACCTGCGTGCGGCTGGAGATCGGCCCGCTGTCCGGGGTGGTCGCCGACTCGGTGCTGTTCTGCTTCGACCTGGTCACGGAGGGAACGGCGCTGGAAGGAGCCAAGCTGGAGATCACCGAGCCGCCCGCCCGGTGCTTGTGCCGGACCTGCGGCGCCGAGTTCGCGCCGGACTGGCCCATCCTGCTGTGCGACTGCGGCAGCGCGGACGTGCAGGTGACCTCGGGCCAGGACCTGACCATCGTCTCGGTCGAGGTGGCCTGACCGTGGCGACGGCCTGAGAGCGGAGATGAGCTGAGATGTGCGCGACCTGCGGATGCGCCGGTACCGGCGCCCTGGTGCACGATCATGACCACGATCACGTGCACGAACTCCCGCCCGGCGACGCCCGCACGGTCGCGCTGCAGGCCAGGGTGCTGGCCAAGAACGACGACCTGGCGACCGCGAACCGGCAGTGGCTGGCCGCCCGCGGCGTCACCATGGCGAACCTGATGAGCTCGCCGGGAGCCGGCAAGACCACGTTGCTGGAACGCACCGCCGCCGACCTGGCCGGCCAGCTCAAGCTCGCGGTGATCGAAGGCGACCAGGAGACCGCGCTCGACGCGGACCGGATCAGGGCGGCCGGCTGCCGGGTGGTGCAGATCAACACCGGGTCAGGCTGCCATCTGGACGCGGAGATGGTGGGCCGGGGGCTGGCCGTGCTCGAGCCGTCGGCCGGCGCGCTGGTGCTGGTCGAGAATGTGGGCAACCTGGTCTGCCCGGCGCTGTTCGACCTCGGCGAGGCCAGCCGGGTGGTACTCGCCTCGGTGACCGAGGGCGCCGACAAGCCGATGAAGTACCCGGCCATGTTCACCCGCGCCGACCTGGTCCTGGTGACGAAGTCGGACCTGCTGCCTTATCTGCGGTTCGACCTGGACGCATACCTCGCCGACCTGGGCCGGGTCAGCCCGTCAGCCCGGGTGATCACGGTCTCGGCGGAGAGCGGCGACGGCCTTGATCAGTGGTATTCCTGGCTCGCGGCGACCGCCGCCTGACCGAGGCTGATGCCACCGTCGTTGCACGGCACCCGCGAGTGCGTGAGCACGGTGAAGCCCGCCGCCTCCAGCCGACCCGTGACGGCGGTCAGCAGCAGCACGTTCTGGAACACCCCGCCGGACAAGGCGACCGTGCCCAGGCCGGTGCGTTCGCGCACCAGCTCGCAGCAGGCCACGGTCAGCCGGGCCAGGCCGTGGTGGAACCTGGCCGCGATCACGGGCCTGGCCACGCCGGCGGCGAGGTCGCGGGTGACCGCGCCGACCAGGTCGGCGCCGCTGGCCGCGAACACCTCGCCGTCGTCGACCCGCGCCGGGTAGGCCCCGTCCTCGGCCGGGTCGGCCAGCTGCTCGAGCTCGGCCGCGGCCTGGCCCTCGTAGCTGACCACGTCCCTGACCCCGAGCAGCGCCGCGACCGCGTCGAACAGCCGCCCGGCGCTGGACGTGAGCGGCGCGTTGATGCCCCGGCGGGCGATGGCCAGGATGGCCGCCCACTGCTCCTCGTGCCGGGCCTGGACGCCGGCCTGGCCGGCCAGGCTCAGCGCGCCGGGGCCTGCGGCGTCCAGGTACGCGGCCGCCATCCGCCAGGGCTGGCGGATCGCGGCGGCGCCACCCGGCATCGGCACGGCGTCGAGGTGCCCGGCCCGCTCGAACCCGGTCAGGCTGGCGGTCAGGAACTCCCCGCCCCAGATCGTGCCGTCGGTGCCGTAGCCGGTGCCGTCGAACGCGACCCCGATGACCTGGTCTTCCCGGCCCATGCCGTTGTCGGCCAGGCAGGAGGCGATGTGCGCGTGGTGGTGCTGCACCCCGGCCAGCGGCAGGCCCTGGGCCTTGGCCCGCCGCTGCGCGTAGCCGGTGGACAGGTAATCGGGGTGCAGGTCGTGGGCCAGTATCTCGGGCGTTATTCCGAACAGCTCGCCGTAGTGCTCGATCAGGCCCTGGAACGATTCCAGGGTCGGCAGGTTTTCCAGGTCGCCGATGTGCGGCGACACGAACGCGCGGTCCCCCGCGGCCAGGCAGAACGTGCTCTTCAGCTCCGCCCCGCAGGCCAGCACGGGCCGGACGGCGCTGGTCGCCAGCCGCAGCGGCTCGGGCGCGTAGCCACGGGCCCGGCGAATCGGGTAGGGCCGGCCGCGGAACGAGCGCAGCACCGAGTCGTCGGTCCTGATGTGGATCGCCCGGTCGTGGGTCAGGAACGCGTCGGCGATGCCGGACAGCCGGGCGGCCGCCTCCTCGTCCTCGTAGGCGATCGGCTCGTCCGATACGTTCCCGCTGGTCAGCACCAGCGGCCGGCCGGCCGCCTGGATCAGCAGGTGATGCAGCGGCGTGTACGGCAGCAGGACCCCGAGCTGCCGGTTCCCCGGCGCGACGGCCGCCGCGATGCCGGACCCGGGCCGCGCGGGCAGCAGCACGACCGGGCGGCGCGGCCCGGTCAGCAGGCCGGCCGCGACCTCGTCAACGGTGACGAGCGCGCGGGCGTCGTCCAGGCTCGCCGTCAGCACCGCGAACGGCTTGTCCTCGCGGTGCTTGCGTGACCGCAGCGCGGCCGTGGCCTGCTCGCTGGTGGCGTCGGCGGCGAGGTGATAGCCGCCGAGGCCCTTGACCGCCAGGACCAGGCCGCCGGCGAGGAGTTCTGCCGCCTGGCCGAGCGGATCGGCCTGCTGCGGATCGGCGGCGGGGAGTTCCGCACCGTCGCGGTTGGTCAGCCGCAGCTGCGGCCCGCAAGCCGGGCAGCAGACCGGCTGGGCGTGGAAGCGGCGGTCGGCCGGGTCGTGGTACTCGCGCGCGCAGTCCCGGCACATCGCGAACCCGGCCATGGTGGTCAGCGGCCGGTCGTATGGCACGCCGGTGACGATCGTGAACCGGGGCCCGCAGTTGGTGCAGTTGATGAACGGGTACCGGTGGCGCCGGTCGGCCGGGTCGAAGAGCTCGGCCAGGCAGTCCGCGCAGGTTGCCATGTCGGGCGAGATCAGGGTGCGGGGCGGCCCGGCGGCCTGGCTCGGCGCGATCGAGAACGTGGTCGAGCCGTCCGGCGGCAGCGGGCTGGTGGCGATCCGCTCGATGCTGGCCAGCGGCGGCGCCTCGGTGCTCAGCGCCCGCACGAACGCGGCGACGGTCTCCGGCGCGCCCTCGACCTCGGCGAAGACGCCGTCGGTGTCGTTGCCGACCAGGCCGGACAGGCCAAGGCCGGTGGCGAGTGAGTAGACAAACGGGCGGAAGCCCACGCCCTGGACGATGCCCTCGACCCGGACGAGCGTCCTGATCCGGTGGGTCACCGTCCCAGTGTGACGCATCATCCGGGTGCCGGAAGGGAGTCCGGCACCCAGATGATGCAAACGAGCTGCCCGGTCGGGTCAGCGGTAAACGTGCAGCACGATGTTGCCGATCGTGCCGGGCGTGGTGGTGGCGGCCGGGTCAGACGTCCGTCTCCCCGGTGCGGTCGGCCAGGCTGCCGAGGGTCTGGCCGGGATGACCGATCAGCACGGTGGCCGCGGGGGCGGCGGCATGCACTCTGTCGGCGACCTGGCGGGCGACCTCGGCCGAGTCGTGGCCGGTAGTGGAGAGCACGACCAGGTCGGCGCCGACCTGCGCGGCGAGCGCGCTGATCTCGGCGGCCGGCAGGTCGGCGGCCAGGTGATGGACCTGCCAGCGATTTTCCCGCAGGCAGGCGGCGGCCATCAGCGCGGGCAGGCCGTGCCGCTCGCCAGGCGGGGTGGCGACCACGGCCACTCCGCGCGGCCGTCCTGCCGGCGCGGTGGCGTGCATGGCGATCAGCCGCTCGCAGATAGCGGTTGCCCGGTGTTCCCTGGCGATCGAGATCAGGCCAGCCTGCCAGCCGTCCCCGATCTTGCGTAGCGCGGGCGCGATCACCCGGTCGCACAGGTCGGTGATGCTGATGTGGCCGGCCAGCCGTTCCGTCGCCCGCCTGGCCTGCGTCTCCTGCCCGTCGACGATTGCGTCGTAGAGGCGGTCCGCCTGGGCGGCCCAGTCCCGCACCTTGATGTGCGCGGCCGGAGCCCGCCCGGCCGCGCGCTGCTCGGCCAGCGCCCTGACGTCCGCCTCGCTGACCTCATAGCCGCGCCTGATCTTGCGGGCAGGCAGCTGCCCGCTGCGGACCCAGCCGTACGCGGTCTGGTAGTGGACGCCGAGCTGGTCGGCGGCCTCGTTCAGTCGCATGGGGCTCCCCGGTGCTGCGCGGTGCGGCGGCTGGCCACTGCGCAGTCGGATTGGACAACTTGCTTAGCATAACTTAGTCTTGGTTTAGAGTCACGCGGCTTGGCCGGACGCCGCGGGGGCGCGCCTGGCCGGCCGCGTGACCCACGCCGGGGACCTAAGGCCCTATCAGGGCGAGCCGCGCTCAGGCACCCTGCTTGCATCGGAGCAAGTAGGTGAGTGCCATGTCCCACCCCGCCACGCACCCAGGCCAGCACCGGGTGCCGATTCCCGCCGAGTCGGTCGCCGGGCTGCTCTCGACCGCGGCCCGGGCGCCCTCGATCCTGAACTCACAACCCTGGCTGTTCCGGGTCAGCACCTACGGGATCGACCTCTACGCCGACCCGAGCCGCAAGCTCCGCAGCGACCGGTCGGGTCGCGAGATGCTGATCAGCTGCGGCGCGGCCTTGTTCGGGCTGCGGCTGGCGATCAGGTCGATCGGGTACGAGCCCGTGGTCGGCGTGCTGCCCGACCCCGAGAATCCCGGCCTGCTGGCCAGCGTCAGGCTAGCGGAGGGGGCCCCGGTCACCGGGTCCGAGCGCCGGATGATCGAGGCTATCCCGCACCGGCACACCCACCGCGGCACCTTTTCCGGCGCGCCGCTGCCGCGCGGGCTGCTGATCAGGCTGCAGCACGACGCCGTGGTCGAGCGGGCCGCGCTGGCGATGGTCGACCGGCCGGCCGCCTACGCCCAGCTCGCCGACATCATGAACAGGACCGCCGGGCACCTCAGCGCCGATCAGCAGTCGCGGGCCGACGCGCTCAAGTGGGTGCGGATGCCCGCCAGCGAGGCCAGGGACGGCGTCCCGGTCAGCGCGATCGCCGCGGTATCGGGCACCAGGCCCGGCCGCTTGGCCCAGCGCGACATGGATCTCGGCCGCGGGGCCGGCGAGCTGACCGAGGACGGCCCGCCGCCGGCCGCGACGGCGGTGCTGCTCACCCAGGCCGATACCCGGGCCGACTGGCTGCGGGCCGGGCAGGCCCTGCACCGGCTGCTCACGCACGCGGCGAGCCGGTGGGTGTTCGCGAGCCTGTACTCTCAGCCACTGGAATCCGAGCCGGCCAGGGCGGCGATCAGGTCGCGCCTGGCGCTGCCAGGAGCGCCGCAGCTGGTGCTCCAGTTCGGCGTGGCCAAGACAACCCGCGCGACCGCGCGCCGGCCAGTAGAGGGCATCCGGGTCTGGCGTGCCGGACAATGGCCAGACGACTCGCGACCGGACAGGAGTGGGCCATGAACGTGTTCTGGGCGCCGTCGGGAGAACTGCCCGAGGAAGCCAGCACGCCAGAAGAGATCTCCCGGTTCGCCGTCGAGGCGGCCGTGCACGCGCCATCGGTGAACAACACCCAGCCCTGGTGGTTCAGCTCGGGCGAGATCGACACCGGCGTGCACACCGACGTCGAACGACGGGTTCGGGTCGTGGGACCGGGCGGCCAGGAG
>JBPCKO010000323.1:0-7002 GCA_051004215.1 Streptosporangiaceae bacterium
GCTCTGGCGCAAGGAGTCGTGGCTCCGCAGCAAGCAGGCCGACCTGCTGGCGGCCGAGCTCAACACGTCGGTCACCGCGGCGTTCGCCGCGGCCGGCGAGCCGGAGGTCGCCGGCGCCGTGGCCAGGGTGCGGGCCGCGACCCGCGGCCCGGTGGCGGTCGCGAGCTACCTGCTCGCCCCCGGGGTGTTCGCCGACCGGCTGGCCGGCTGCGGGGCCGACTGGGTGACCGGGCCGCTGGGCGATCATCCCGCGGTCGCGGCCCTGATCATCGACCGCTACCGCACGGCCAGGACCGCCGCCCGGGCCGCCTAGGCCAGCCCCCCGATGACCTCGTCGGCGACCCAGCGGGCGACGCCGGCGGGGTAGGGCGCAGGCAGGCTCAGGACGATGTGGCCGAAGCCGGCGTCAGCGAACCGGGCGATCGCGTCCCGCGTGCCTCCCGGCTGGTCGTAGGACACCGGCAGCACGATCGACCGGGCGATCGAGGCCGGGTCGCGGCCGATCTCGCCGCAGTAACGATCCAGCACCGCGCTCCGGTCGGCGGCGTCGCCGATCTCACCGCCAGGCATATTCCACACATCGGCGTGCTCGGCGACCACGCGCAGCGTCGCGGCCGAGCGGCCCCCGATGAGGATGGGCGGATGCGGCCGCTGGACTGGCTTGGGGTTGCCGAACGCCCCGGTCAGGTGCAGGTAGCGGCCCTCGAAGTCGAACGGCTCGTCCTCCGTCCACAGCCGCCGGATGACCGTGCACGCTTCGGCGAGCTCGCCGACCGCGCGGGCGGAGTCGTGGAACGGCAGGCCGTGCGCCTCGTACTCGCGCCTGGCGATCGGGTGACCGGGCCGCGAGCCCGCGCCGATGCCGAAGTCGAGCCGGCCGCCGGAGACGATGTCGACGGTCGCGGCGATCTTGGCCAGCATGGCCGGCGGCCGGAACCGGTTGCTGGTCACCAGCAACCCGAGGCGCAGCCGCCCGGTCTGCGCGGCCAGGGCTGACAGCAGCGTCCAGCCCTCGAAGATCGGCCCGTTCCGGTCGCCGGCGATCGGCATGAGGTGGTCGAACAGCCACGCGTGCTCGATCTGCGGGATCGTGTCCGCCTCCCGCCAGACCCGCGCGATGTCGTCGTAGCGGACCTGCTGCGGAGCCGTGGCGATCCCGAACCGGGGCCGGGCCTGGGCGGGCATCAGAGGCGTCGCAGCGTCGGGCCGGGCCGGGAGCGGTATCGCATCGTCAAATCCTCCAACGCGCTACGGAACGTCACGACGTGCGGCTCATCCGCCGCTGTGACATCATGACAAACGGAACCTTGCTCCGTTCATCATACGGAGCGTCGCTCCGCTTCGCAACCGGGCGACCGAGAGGAGCCGCAGGTGCCCGGCACCGAACGCCAGGCAGGGCCGGCGTCCCCGCGGAAACGGGCCGACGCCCGGCGCAACGAGCAGTCTCTGCTCGATGCCGCCGCCGCGGTGTTCGTCGTCACCGGCGTCGACGCGCCGGTACGCGACATCGCGACCGCGGCCGGCGTCGGGATGGGCACCATCTACCGGCACTTCCCGACCCGGGCCGACCTCGTCATCGCGGTCTACCGCCATCAGGTCGACGCCTGCGCCGAAGCCGGCCCGGCCCTGCTGGCCAGCGGGCCGCCGGCCGCCGCGCTCACGCAGTGGATCGGCCTGTTCGTCGACTTCCTGATCACCAAGCACGGGCTGGCGGCGGCGCTGCAATCCGGCGACGCCCGGTTCGAGACCCTGCATGCCTATTTCCTCGACCGCCTCGTGCCCGTGTGCGCTCAGCTGCTCGACGCCGTGGCCGCCCGCGATATCCGGCCGGACATCGATGCCTACGAGCTCCTGCGCGGCATCGGCAACCTCTGCGCCGGGGCCGGCGGTGACTCCGGCTATGACGCCCGTCGCCTGGTCGGGCTGCTCATCGCCGGCCTGCTCCGGTCAGGCTCGCCGCCGGCCGCGGCCGGGGGTGAGCCTGACGATCCGGCCGGCCGCCCGCTGCGGGTCAGGCCCGCCGGCCGGGTGGTCCTGCTCGACCCCGGCCAGCGGGTCCTGCTGATGCGCTACGACGACGGTCCGCCGAACGGGGTGCACTGGTGCACGCCGGGCGGCGGCCTGAATCCTGGCGAGGACTACTCCGCCGGCGCCCGCCGCGAACTGGCCGAGGAGACCGGCTGGCACGACATCGAACTCGGCCGCGAGATCTTCCGCCGCACGCACGTGATGGAGTACGACGACGCGCTCGTCCGCCAGGTCGAGCGGTTCTTCCTGGCCAGGACCGGCGACCGCGACCGGGACATCACCGGCGTGGACGCCATGCATGCGGCCGACGGGATCGCGAGCTGGCGGTGGTGGTCGCTCGCCGAGCTGGACGCCACCGAGGAGGCGATCTGGCCCGCTGAGCTCGCCGGCCTGATCCGGCAGCTGCCGGGCTGACCGGCCCGGCCTCCATGCTGGCGGGTACGGGCTGTCGGCATGGCACGGCAAGATGGAGGCATGGCCGCGCGCACCGCGCCCGAGCACGCCTCCGGCGCCGCTACCGGGGCGCTGGCCGGCTTTTCCGAGCCGGTCGCTTCCTGGTTCCTCGCTGCCTTCGCCGAACCGACCCAGGCCCAGGCGCAGGCCTGGGAAGCGATCGGCAAGGGTGAGAACGCCCTGGTCATAGCCCCGACCGGATCCGGCAAGACGCTCGCCGCGTTCTTGTGGGCGATCGACAAGCTGGCCGCCGAGCCGGTACCGGCCGAGCCATCGGCCCGCTGCCGGGTGCTGTACATCTCGCCGCTGAAGGCGCTGGCCGTCGACATCGAGCGAAACCTGCGCTCCCCGCTGGCCGGAGTCAGCCAGGCCATGCGCCGTCTCGGGCGGCCCGAGCCGCAGATCAGGGTCGGCATCAGGACCGGGGACACGTCCGCCGACGAGCGGCGCCAGCTGTCCAGCAAGCCGCCTGACATCCTGATCACCACGCCGGAATCGCTGTTCCTGCTGCTCACCTCGCGGGCCAGGGAGGGACTGCGCCAGGTCGAGACGGTGATCATCGACGAGGTGCACGCGCTGGCCGGCGGCAAGCGCGGCGCGCACCTGGCGCTGTCGCTGGAGCGGCTGGATGCGCTCAGGGGAGCCGGGCCGGCCGGTGCGCCGAGCCTGGCCGGCCCGGCGGCGCCGGACTACGTCGCGAGCACCTCCGGGCAGCAGGGCCCGCCGGGATCGCCACGGGTCAAGCCGGCCCAGCGGATCGGGCTGTCGGCCACGGTCAGGCCGCCGGAGGAGGTTGCCTCGTTCCTCGGCGGCGCGCTGCCGGTGACGATCGCCGCCCCGCCGAGCGAGAAGCGCCTGGACCTGAGCATTGTCGTGCCGGTCGAGGACATGTCCGACCTCGGCCCTGGGCCGGCCGGGCCGCCGGACCGCAGCGGGCAGGCCGGTCACAGTCCGCCGCCCGGCTCGGTGTTCGGGCCCGCCCAGGTCGCCGCGCAGGCCGGCACCGGCAATCCGCGCCCGAGGCCGGCCGGGCCGGCCGGCGGGGCAGGCCGGGCCGGGTCGTCGCTTTCGATCTGGCCGCATGTCGAGGCCCGGGTGCTGGACGCGATCGAGGCCCACCGGTCGACGATTGTCTTCGCGAACTCGCGGCGCCTGGCCGAGCGGCTGTGCGCCCGGCTGAACGAGCTGGCCGCCGAGCGCGCGGCCGAGAAGGAAGATGTCGCGATCGGCGACCCCGGCTTCTCGTCACCGGTGGTGGCCAGGGCCCATCACGGATCGGTGTCCCGCACCGAGCGGGCCCAGATCGAGGAAGCGCTCAAGGCCGGGCAGCTGCCCGCGGTGGTGGCGACCTCCAGCCTGGAGCTGGGCATCGACATGGGAGCGGTCGACCTGGTGATCCAGGTCGAGTCGCCGCCCTCGGTGGCCAGCGGCCTGCAGCGGACCGGGCGGGCCGGCCATCACGTCGGGGACGTATCGCGCGGCGTGATCTTCCCCAAGTACCAGGGCGACCTGGTGCAGTCGGCCGTCGTCGCCGGCCGGATGCGGACCGGGCAGATCGAGGAACTGCGGATGCCGCGCAACCCGCTCGACGTGCTGGCCCAGCAGATCGTCGCGATGACCGCGATGGACGAGTGGGACGTGGACAGCCTGCTCGCCATGGTCCGCCGCTCGGCGCCGTTCAGCGGGCTGACCAGGCCGGTGCTGGAAGCCGTGCTGGACATGCTGGCCGGGCGGTATCCGAGCGAGGAATTCGCGGGGCTGCGGCCGCGGCTGGTCTGGGACCGGGTGACCGGTTCGCTCCGCGGCCGCCCAGGCGGCCAGCGGATCGCCGTCACCAACGGCGGCACGATTCCCGATCGCGGGTTGTTCGGGGTCTTCCTGGCCGGCGCCGCCGATCCGACCGGCCGCCGCTCCCGCCGGGTCGGCGAGCTGGACGAGGAGATGGTCTACGAGTCGCGGGTCGGCGACGTGTTCGTGCTCGGGGCCAGCTCCTGGCGGATCGAGGACATCACGGCCGACCAGGTGATCGTCTCCCCCGCGCCCGGCCTGCCCGGCAAGCTGCCGTTCTGGCACGGGGACACGCCCGGCCGGCCGCCCGAGCTGGGCCGGGCTATCGGCGAGTACTGCCGTGAGCTCGGGGCCGCCAAGCCCGGCGCGGCCATCAGGCGGCTGCGGGCCGACGGCCTGGACCAGCTCGCCGCGACGAACATGCTCGCCTACCTGACCAGCCAGCGGGAGGCGACCGGGTACCTGCCCGACGACCGGACCCTGGTCCTCGAGCGGTTCCGCGACGAGCTCGGCGACTGGCGGCTGGTCCTGCACAGCCCGTTCGGGGCTAAGGTGCACGCGCCCTGGGCGCTGGCCATCGCCGCCCGGCTGCGGGAGCGCTACGGCGGGATGGATGCCCAGGCCATGTACACCGACGACGGCATCGTCATCCGGGTGCCGGACTCCGACGATCCGCCGCCGGCCGGCTTCGCGCTGCTCGAGCCGGACGAGATCGAGCCGCTGGTCACGGCCGAGCTCGGGTCCTCGGCCCTGTTCGCCTCGCGGTTCAGGGAGTGCGCGGCCCGCGCGCTGCTGCTCCCCCGCCGCCAGCCGGGCCGCCGGTCGCCGCTGTGGCAGCAACGCCAGCGGGCGGCCCAGCTGCTCGCCGTGGCCAGCAGCTACGCGAGCTTCCCGATCGTCCTGGAGACGATGCGGGAGTGCTTGCAGGACGTGTTCGACGTGCCGGCCCTGACCGCGCTGATGCGGGACCTGGCCGGCCGCACGATCCGCCTGGTCGAGGTCGAGACGGCGTCCGGGTCACCGTTCGCCAGAGCGCTGCTGTTCCGCTACATCGGCGCGTTCATGTACGAAGGCGACGCGCCGCTGGCCGAGCGGCGGGCCCAGGCGCTGGCCCTGGACCCGGCCCTGCTGGCCGAGCTGCTCGGCCAGGCCGACCTGCGGGAACTGCTCGACCCGGAGATCGTCGCCGGCGCCGAGCGGGACCTGCAGCGGCTGTCGCCGGACCGCCAGTGCGGCTCGGCCGAGCAGCTCGCCGACCTGATCATGCTGGCAGGCCCGTTCTCCGCGGCCGAGCTGGCCGGCCGGTCGGCCGGCCAGGACGCGGCGCCGGACTGGATTGCCGGCCTGGCCGGGCAGCGCCGGATCATCGAGGTCCGGGTGGCCGGCGAGCAGCGGTGGGCCGCCATCGAGGACGCGGGGCGGCTGCGGGACGCGCTGGGCGTCGCGCTGCCGACCGGCATCCCGGTCGCCTTCACCGAGCTGCTGCCCGACCCGCTCGCTGACCTGATCGCCCGGTACGCGCGCACGCACGGCCCCTTCACCGCGGCCGACGCGGCCCACCGGTACGGGCTCGGCATCTCGGTCGTCACCGGGATGCTGCACCGGCTCACCGCGGACGGCCGGCTCGTCGCAGGCGAGTTCCAGCCCAGCCTGGCCGGACCGCAATGGTGCGACGCCGGGGTGCTGCGCCTGCTCAAGCGCCGCTGCCTGGCCAGGTTGCGCCAGGAGGCGGAGCCGGTGCCCGCGCCGGTGCTGGCCGCGTTCCTGCCGGCCTGGCAGGACGCCCTGCACGACGCTCCGGCCCGGGCCCAGCCGGCGGCGGGAGCCGGCCAGGGGTCCTGGCCCGCCCGGCGACGCGGCCGGGTGGCCGGCCCGGACGCCGTCTACACGGTGATCGAGCAGCTCGCCGGGGCCGCCGTTCCGGCCGGCGCGCTGGAGTCGCTGATCCTACCGGCCCGGGTCGCGGGCTATGCGCCCGCGATGCTGGACGAGCTGACCGCCGCCGGGGATGTGGTCTGGTCGGGCGCCGGGACGCTCCCCGGCGGCGACGGCTGGCTCGTGCTCGCCCCGGCCGAGTCGGCGCCGCTGCTGCTGCCTCCCCCCGGCGAGGTCACGAAGACACCGGTGCACGACGCCGTGCTTGACGTGCTCGGCGGGGGCGGCGCGCTGTTCTTCCGTGCGCTCGCCGACCGGGTCGCGGACCGGGTCACGGCCAGCCAGGACGGCCGCCAGGGAACGGCGGCCAGCCATGACGCCGCCGTCCAGGACGGCACCCAGGGAACGGCGGCCAGCCCGCCCGCCACCGGCCAGGAGCCGGCCAGCCAGCGCGCGGCCGGCCGGGTGCGCATCCTGAACCGGGTCAGCGACCAGGCCGTGGCCGCCGCCGTCTGGGACCTGGTCTGGGCCGGCCTGCTCACCAACGACACGTTGGCGCCCCTGCGCACGACCCTGTCCGGAGGCGGGGTGCACCGCCAGGCGACCCGAGCCACACCTCGGTACGGCCGCGCACCCCGGCCGGGGCGCGCGCGGATGCCGTCGCGATCCGGGCCGCCGCAGGTCGGCGGCCGATGGTCGGCGGTTCCCACGAGGGATGCGGATCCGACCCGCCGGGTACACGCACGGGCAGAGAGCCTGGTCGAACGACACGGCGTCCTGACCCGCAGCGCCGCCGGAGTCGACGAGATCCATGGCGCTTTCGCAACCCTGTACCCGGTGCTGCGCGCGATGGAGGAG
>JBPCKO010000324.1:0-6165 GCA_051004215.1 Streptosporangiaceae bacterium
GGTCGCGGCTGGCCCGGCCGCCCGCTCGATCGCGCCGGCCCGCATGGTCCGGACGTCGCGCGGGATCAGGGCCAGCGCGGACGCGATCAGCGTGATCCCGGCCGCGCCGTACTGGGTGGCCGGGACGCCGATCTGGGCGGCCAGCGGGCCGGCCACCAGGGCACCCACCGGCATGCCCATCGTGGTGCCGAGCGCGTCATAGGCCGACACCCGGGCCAGCTTGCCGGCTGGGATCTTGGCCGCCATCGTGACCGTCCAGAGCACCGCCATCACCTCGATGGCCGCGCCCAGCACGAACGCGGTCAGGCAGATCACCCACAGCGGCAGCAGCATCGCCAGCGACAGTGGTGAGAGCGCGATCGCCGCGCCGATCAGGACCACGAACAGGATCGGCCGTCCCGGCGACCAGCGCAGCGCCACCAGGCCGCCGACGATCAGGCCGGCCGCCTCGGCCGCCGAGATCAGCCCCCAGGCGGCCGCGCCGCCCAGATGCGCCTTGGCCACGGCCGGCCCGAGCACCTGGAACCCGCCGCACCAGGCGGCCAGCACCACGGCGAACTGGAGCGTGGTCGTCCACAGCCAGGTATGCGAGCTGAACTCGGACCAGCCCTCACGCAGCTCGCGGAGCATCGAGGGCGCGTTCTTCGCAGGCTCTGCCCCGGCCCCGAGCCTGGCCCGGTCCAGCGGCGCCGCCTTGATCGACAGCAGCAGCGGCACGGTGCCGAGCATGCCGACGCCGCAAGCGGCCAGCGCCCAGCCGGCCCCGAACGCGGCGACGCTGGCACCGGCCAGTGCCGCGCCCCCCATCATCGCGGCGTTCATGGCGAGCCGGCTGATCGCGCTCGCCTCGCGCATCTGCTCCTGCGGCACCAGCCGCGGCAGCAGCGCCGTCGACGCCGGGTAGAACAGCGCGACGCCGGTGCCGGTCATCAGCTCCAGCGCGACCATGACCCAGACGGCCGGATGCGCGGTCAGCACCAGGATGCCGAAGGTGCCCTCGCCGGCGGCGACCATCACGTTCGCGGCCACGATCACCCGCTGCGGCGCGATCCGGTCCGCGATGACACCCCCGACGAGCAGGAACACCAGGGACGGGGCGGCCTGAGCCGCGATGACGTAGGACAGGTCGGCGGTCGAATGGGTCGCCGCCAGGACCGCGAAGGATACCCCGACGAGCGAGAACGCGGCCGCCATCGGAGCGAGCAGCCGGTCCGCGAGGAGTAGCCGGAAATTGCGGTTGGACAGGACAGGGAAGCGGCGCGTGAGCGCACGCGTAAGCATGACAACGTTCCAATCTCGTCACGTGAGCGGCCGGGCGACCGATCCTATCGGGGCCGGTCAGAGCGGCCAACGGGTTTTCGGGCGGCCTGGGACCGTCGGGCCCGGCGCCGGCCGGCCGTCGCTCAGCGGACATAAGCGGGGTGACACACCGGGATTGCCCGGTGCCATCTGAGCAACGACGGGCGCTCTCGCCGCATTCCGGCGCCCCGCCGGGGTGGTGCCGGCCGGTCGAGGTCGCCAGGCCGGTCGGTAGAGTCGGAATGCGGACCACGGGGCACGGCATCGCGAAGACACAGCGTCGCTTAGGCACAGCGTCGCGAACCCCTGACGCAGCAAAGCGCGTCGCGGTGCACAGTTGCCTGGTCGGTCCCCCGAGCGGCCGGGTCCGGCCCGCAACGCAGCGATCGAGGAGGCCTGCCGGCGATGAGCATCCTGGGCACAAGGGTCCTGCGGACCGAAGATCCGCGGTTCCTGACCACGGGCGGCGTCTACACCGAGGACCTGACCGACGAACGCCTGAATGGCGCCTGCCACGTGTTCTTCGTCCGCTCCCCGGTCTCCCACGCCAGGATCGGCCGGATCGACGCGTCCGCCGCCCTGGCCACGCCCGGTGTCCTCGGCGTCTACACGGCCGAGGACCTGGCCGGGCTGCCGGCCGTCGAGCCGATGATGGCGGGCCTGGTGAACGCCAAGATGACCAGGCCCTTGCTGGCCGCGGGAAAGGTCCGCTTCGTCGGCGAGGCGGTGGCCGCCGTCGTGACCGAGGACCCGTACCAGGGCGAGGACGCGATGGAGCTGGTCGATGTCGACTACGACCCGCTGCCGGCCGTGATCGACTTCGACGACGCCCTCGCGGGCGAGGTGCTGCTGTTCGAGGACACCGGAACGAACGTGGTCGCCAACTTCGGCGACGCGGGCGCGCTCAAGCCTGACCTGTTCGACGGCTGCGAGGCCGTGGTCAGCCATACGTTCCTCAATCAGCGGGTCGCCCCGGCGCCGATGGAATCCCGCGCGGCCGCGGCGGTCTGGGGCGAGGACGGCCGGCTGACCGCCTGGATCCCGAACCAGGGCGCGCAGAGCTCCCGCGAGGACCTGGCCAAGATGCTCAGCGTCGACGCCGCCCTGGTGCGGATGATCACGCCGGACGTCGGCGGCGCGTTCGGCGCCAAGTTCGGCGCCGACCCCGAGCACGTCATCGTGGCCTGGATCGCCCGGCAGCTCGGCCGCCCGGCGCGGTGGACCGAGACGCGGTTCGAGAACCTGATCGCGATGACCCACGGCCGCGCGCAACGGCACACGATCACGATCGGCGGCAGCCGGGACGGCGACGTCCAGGCCTACCGGCTCGAGATCGTGCAGGACGGCGGGGCCTACCCGCGGATCGGCGCGATCCTGCCCTTCCTGACGATCCTGATGGCGACCGGCCCCTACGTCATTCCCAGCGCCGAGGCGATCGGGACCTCGATCGCGACCAACACCACCCCGGTGGGCGCTTACCGGGGCGCGGGCCGGCCGGAGGCGACAGCGGCCCTTGAGCGGGCGTTCGACCTGTTCGCAGCGGAAATAGGAATGGACCCCGCCGAGGTGCGTCGCCGCAACCTGCTGCCCGCCTTCACCGAACCGCACCTGACGGCGTTCGGCGCCCTCTACGACAGCGGTGACTATGTGGCCGCCCTCGACCGGGCGCTGGCCGCGGCCGGCTACCAGGATCTGCGGGCCGGGCAGGCCAGGCGGCGGGCGGCCGGCGACACGGTCCAGCTTGGCATCGGGGTCGCCTGCTACGTGGAGATCACCGGCGGGGGCGACGAGGCCGGGCCGCCGCAGGAGAACGCGACCGTGGAGGTGCACCAGGACGGCACCGCGACGATCCTGACCGGGACGTCCCCGCACGGCCAGGGCCACTCCACCGCGTGGGCCATGATCGCCAGCGAGGAACTCGGCATCCCGGTCGAGAACTTCACCGTGAAGTGGGGCGACACGGACCTGATCCCGGTGGGCGGCGGTACCGGCGGCTCGCGCAGCCTGCAGCAGGGCGGCGCGGCGGTCCAGCAGGCCTCCAGGGAACTGATCGACGTGGCCAGGGAGCGAGCCGCCGCCGCGCTCGAGGCCAGCCCGAACGACCTGCAGTTCGACGTCAGCCGGAGCTCGTTCGCGGTGGCCGGCGACCCCGAGGCCTCGGTCTCCCTGACCGACCTGGCCGCGGGCGAGCGCCTGTTCGTGCACTCGATCTTCACCGCGCCGGGAGCGACGTTCCCCTTCGGCACCCATGTGGCCGTGGCCGAGGTGGACACCGAGACCGGCAAGGCGGTGCTGCGCCGGGTGATCACGGTCGACGATGCCGGCGTCGTGCTGAACCCGCTGCTCGCCGAGGGTCAGCGGCACGGCGGCATCGCCCAGGGCGCCGCCCAGGCGTTGCTGGAGGAGGTCGTCTACGACTCCGACGGCAACCCGCTGACCGCGAGCTTCGCCGACTACCCGATCGTCTCGGCGACCGAGCTGCCCAGCTTCGAGCTGGCCAGCATGGAGACGCCGACCAGCTACAACCCGCTGGGCGTGAAGGGGATCGGTGAGGCGGGCACGATCGGCGCCACCCCGGCCGTGCAGAGCGCGATCATCGACGCGGTCGCCCACCTGGGCGTGCGGCACATCGAGATGCCGACCACGCCGATGCGGGTCTGGCGGGCCATTCAGTCAGCGGCCGTCCCGGCCGGATCGGAGAAGCCATGATGCAGGTCGAGCTGACCGTGAACGGCGAGCGGCGGTCCGGCGAGGTCGAGCCGCGGCTGCTGCTGGTGCACTACCTGCGCGAGGTATGCGGGCTGCGGGCCGCGAACATCGGCTGCGACACGACGTCGTGCGGCGCCTGCACCGTGCTGCTGAACGGCGAGTCGGTAAAGTCCTGCACGGTGCTGACCGCGCAGGCGAACGGCGGCGACGTGGTCACGGCCGAGGGCCTGGCCAGCAACGGCGAGCTGCACCCGGTGCAGGCGGCGTTCCGGGCCGAGCACGGGCTGCAGTGCGGTTTCTGCACCCCCGGCATGGTGATGGCCGCCGTCAGCCTGCTGCGGGAGAACCCGCATCCCACCGAGGAGCAGGTGCGCGAAGGCCTGGAAGGCAACCTGTGCCGGTGCACCGGCTATCACAACATCGTCCGGGCCGTGCTCGCCGCAGCCGGTCCTGGCCCGGGCACCGCGAACAGCCAGGCCGAGGTGTCGGCATGATCCCCGCCCGCTTCGACTACGTGGCCGCCGAATCCGCGGCCCACGCGATCGAGCTGCTCGGGCAGCACGGCGACGATGCCAAGGTGCTGGCCGGAGGTCACTCGCTGCTGCCCATGATGAAACTCAGGCTGGCCACACCGGCCGTACTGATCGACATCACGCGAACCGGCGACCTGTCCGGGATCGACGTCGACGGCGACGACCTGGTCATCGGCGCGACCACCCGGCACGCCGATCTCGTCGCGTCCGAGGTCATCAGGGCCGACGCCCCGCTGCTCGCGCACGCCGCCTCGCTGGTCGGTGACCCGCAGATCCGGCACCGCGGCACCATCGGCGGCTCGCTCGCCCACGCCGACCCGGCCGCCGACCTGCCGATGGCGCTGGTCGCCCTGGGCGGCTCGGTCGAGCTGACCGGGCCCGGCGGCACCCGGCGGATCGCGGCTGAGGACTTCTTCGCCGGCTACTTCGAGACCGAACTGGCCGACGATGAGCTGCTCACCGCGGTCCGGGTGCCGCGCCAGGGCAACGCGCCGTGGGGGTACCAGAAGTTCACCCGCCGGGCCAACGACTGGGCGATCGTCGGCGCGGCCGCGATCGGCGGCCGGATCGCGCTGGCCAACATGGGCCCGGTCCCGCTCCGCGCCCGCGCCGCCGAGCAGGCGCTCGCCGACGGCGCGAGCGCGGCGGAAGCGGCCAGCCTCGCCGCCGAGGACACCTCGCCAGGTGAGGACATCCATGCCGACAAGGAGTTCCGAGAGCACCTGGCCAGGGTTCTGACCAGGCGGGCGCTCGAGTATCTTTCCTGAACTACGCTCTCGCCCGGGCCGGCTGGCCAGCGAGCTGTTTCGCGGTGCCGGTCGCCGCGGCCAAAAGCGCGGCGCTAGTGTGGGCGTTCATCGCGCCAGGGCGGCCAGGATGGCCGGCCACAGCGGAGAGAGGACAACCACCATGCCCGGCGACACCTCCGTCGACCAGCTCAAGGCCGAGCTGAAGGAAGTTGAGACCGACCTGGCCGATCTCCGCCGCACCGCGGCCGACGTCAGGTCCGGCGTCGGGGAGGCCGATGACCCGGCCGACCGGGGCCAGCTGATTCAGGCCGCCGACGAGCAGGACGGGCTGGCCGAGCGGATGGAGATCCGCCGCCAGGACCTGCTCACCCGCATCGCAGAAGCGCAGTAGAAGCGGGGTAACCCGCCGCACCCGCGACTCGGGACGTCGGCCCGGGCCGGGGCTCAGGCCGACAACTCCCGCTCGAGCGGGGTGCGGAACCGCGGGATCACCCGTTCGCCGCCCAGCCACGTGGCGACCCGTGCCGCCTCGGTATCGATCAGGGCGCTCGCGTCCGTGCCAATGTCCTCCAGCAGCCGGATCGCGATCTCGCCGTCCGGGCGCTGGGCCCAGCCGCCGACGACGCGGCCGTTCAGCCAGATCGTCGGGCCCGCGTTTCCGTTGGTGTCGAACAGCGCCTGGCCGTGCGGGCCGAGGAACCAGGACCGCTCGGACCAGCCCATCACGGTCGGGTCCAGCCCCGGCAGCAGCGCCGCCCACTCCCCCGGCGGCGCGGTCGGCTCCAGATCCCCGGCCAGCACGGCACCGGTCCCGCCGCCCGGACCGCCCTGGCCGCCCTGGCCGCTCGGGTCGCCCTGGCCGCTCGGGTCGCCCT
>JBPCKO010000325.1:0-10680 GCA_051004215.1 Streptosporangiaceae bacterium
CATTCCTCGCGACCCGCCCGGGGACGCGCCCAGGCGGCAACCCGAGATGCCCGTCCAGCCGGGTTGCGTGCGGTGCCTGCTTAGGCGGCGGTATGCCAGGCGTCGGCGAGCGCGGTGAAGCTGCCGGTGCGCCTGGACCGGTCCAGGCTCGGGGTGACCACCACGATCTCGTCCGCCTCGGCCAGGTCCTTCATCTCCAGCAGCCGCTCCGCGACCGCCTTCGGCTCGCCGGTGACCATCCGCCCGTCGTCCCGCCTGGCTGACCGGAAGCCCTCCGACCGGGCCAGCTCGGTCACCTGCTCGGGCCGCAGCGGCTCGCGCTTGCCGCGCCTGATGTTCGCGATGGTGAGCGTCCAGGCGGCCTCGAAGTCGATCACCGCGTCCTGGTCCTCGCTGGCGAAGGCCAGCACCGACAGGGCCGAATAAGGCTCGGCCCCCGGCGTGCGCGCGGTGAACTCGCGCCGGTACTGGCGCAGCGCCTCGAACGCGATATCCGGGCTCATGTGGTGCGCGAACACGGCGCTCATCCCGTTCACGGCCGCGAACCGCGGCCCGTAGCCGCTGGACCCGAGCACGAACAGCTCCGGCCATTGCGGCACCACGGGCGCCGCGATCAGCGGCTGGTACGGGTGCCCGTCGGGGAAGCCATCACCGAGGAAGGCGAGCAGCTCGGCGACCTGGCCGGGGAATTCCGCCGCCGGGTCGTTGACCACGCCGCGCCGCAGCACGTGCGCGGTGAGCGGGTCGGTACCCGGTGCCCGGCCGAGCCCGAGGTCGATCCGGCCCGGATACATCGCCTCCAGCGTGCGGAACATCTCCGCGACCTTCATCGGCGCGTGGTTGGGCAGCATGATCCCGGCCGCCCCGACCCTGATCTGCCCGGTCTGCGCGCCGATGTGGGCGATCAGCAGCTCGGGCGCGCTGCAGGCCAGGCTGGTCATGTTGTGATGCTCGGACACCCAGTACCGCCGGTACCCGGCCGCCTCGACGGCCCGCGCGATCCCGACTGCGCCGGCGACCGACGTGCTCGCGCTCTCGCCGTACTCGATCCCGACGAAATCCAGCACGGCCAGCGGCAGCGACTCCCGCGTAACGTCCACGCAGCTGCCAACCGCCCCCCACGTTCACGCATTCCGCGGGGCGGTAGTTGACCGCTGGTCAGGCCGCTGCGACGCTGGCGCAACCGAAGCCGGAACCAACCCAGGAGGACTCGAAATGCTGAGGACCTTGCTCGCCGCCGCGACTGTCATGATCACCGGCCTGCTCGCCGCGACTCCCGCTGTCGCCGCGACGGGTCACAGCCCGGCGCGAGGCAGGGTGTTCATTCACCGGATCTACTACAACTCGCCAGGCCCTGACCGCGGCTCTAATAGCAGCCTGAACGCCGAGTGGGTCGATCTGCGCAACAGCGCTGGCCATCCGATCACGCTGACCAGCTGGACGCTGCGCGACGCGGCCGGTCACATCTACCGGTTCGGCCAGTTCAGGCTCAGGGCCCATCAGGACGTGCGGATCCATACCGGCCGGGGGAGTGACAACGGCTCGAATCTGTACTGGGGTCACCGCTGGTACATCTGGAACAACGACGGCGACACGGCGACTCTCCGGGCGGGCACCGGCTCGCTCAAATCACGCTGTTCGTACTCGGATCCAGATGAGCAGCACGCGTCCGTCACCTGCTGACCGGGCGGGTTAGCCGGCCGGGCGGGCCCAGACACCGCGCTCGTGCATGAGCTCGATCTGCTTCGTGATCACCTCGCGCCGGTACTCCTCGTGCGTGTACGGCGCGCGGTCGAGGTAGAGGTTCTTCGGGTAGATCGGGTCGGCGTAGATGAGCTGATACTGCTCGGTGGTCAGGTCCTTCATCCAGTTGTCCCACTGGGCACTGGCCCGGAAGTGGCGCAGGGCCCCGATGTCGACCGTCCCGGCCACCCAGGACGAGCCGCCGGTGTAGTCGTGCCGGCCGACGATCTGGCCCCGGTAGTCGATCACCGCCGAGCCGCCGCCGAAGGTGTCGATCGGGATATCGGAGTCGGCATTGAGGAAGTACGTCCCCACGTTGCAGGCGAGCACGTACATGTTGTTGTCCAGGGCGCGGGCCCGGTTCTGGATCTCGAACAGGCCGTTGCCGGTGTGCGGGTGCGGGTAAGGGCCGCGGTAGACGACCTCGGCGCCGTTCATGGCCAGGCCGCGGGCGTTCTCCGGGTAGGAGCCCTCGTTCGCCATCAGGAAGCCGAGCCGCCCGATCGCGGTGTCGGCGACCGGATAGAACGCGTCGAGGGTGGCGCCGTATAGCTCGATCCACTTGTCCCAGACGTTGTGCGGCGTGACCGAGTGCTCGACCGGCAGCAGCGGCACCACCTTGTGATGACGCAGGATCACCTCGCCGTCCGGGCTGAGTACGAACCCGGTGTTGAAGAACCGGCCGGGGAACTCCGGGTGCCTGGCCTTGGCCTGAGCCATCAGGTACACGTTCCACTGCCGGGCCAGGTCGCCCAGGTAGTCGGTTTCCGGACCCGGGATGTCGATCGCGCACTCCCGGGCGAAGTCTTCGTGGTCGAGGTCGAGCACCTCGTCGTTGAACCCCTGCAGCGCCCCCTCGGGGACGGCGATCAGGCGGACCGGCAAGTCCAGGCTGGAAAGCCAGGACGCGGCCTTGATCAGGTGGGACAGGTGCTCGAGGTTGACGGCGATCTCCTCCCGGCGGCGGATTCCTCGCATAGTCGGAACAAGGCCTAGGGCCTGATAGGGCTCGATCACGGCGGTGTGTCCTTCCGGTGAGCGACGGGTCCTTCCGGGGGCGGGCCGGATGGGCGGGAGTTCTGCCTGCTCTATGGTGTTTTCTATCGCAGCACAGGTCACGGTTGGAGTGCGTGCAGACGCTGTTGCCACGAGGTACCGGGCGCCGCGATACTAAGCGGACCGTGAGCCCGGCCACCGGCCGCGTCAGCCGTGCGAGACGAACGACAGGAGCGGCATGAGCATCCTAGGCACCAGGGTGGTCAGGACCGAGGATCCGCGGCTGCTGACGGCCGGCGGCACGTACGTGGACGACCTGGCCGAACCGGAGCTGGCCGGGGCGGCCCGGGTCACTTTCGTGCGCAGCCCGGTCGCGCACGCGCGCATCACCGGCCTGGACACTTCGGCCGCGCGGGAGGCGCCGGGAGTGGTCGCCGTGCTGACCGCCGCCGACCTTGACGACCTGCCGCCGCCCCCGCCGGACAGCGGGCTGACCGGCACCGAGGGGGCCCCGCTGCCGCTGGGCGGCGTCTGGTCCGAGCCGCTGTTCGCGGTGGACCGGGTGCGGTTCGCCGGGGAGCCGGTGGCGATGGTGATCACCGACGACCGGTACTCCGGCGAGGACGCCGCCGAGCTGGTCAGCGTGGACTACGAGCCGCTGCCCGCGGTCGTCGGCTTCGACGGCGGCCTGGCCGGGGACTCGCTGCTGTTCCCGGACGCCGGGTCGAACGTCGCGGTCAGCACCGGGAGCCCGGCCGACGCGGCCGCCTTCGAGGCCTGCGAGGTCGTGGTCGAGCAGGAGATCGTGAATCAGCGGCTCGCGCCGGTTCCGCTGGAGGGCCGGGCCGCGGCCGCGGTGTGGGCCGATGGCAAGCTGACGGTCTGGTCGAGCACCCAGAACGCGCAGATCGCCCGGTTCATCCTGGCCGGCGCGCTGGGTCTGGACCCGGGCTCGATCCGGGTGGTCGCGCCCGACGTGGGCGGCGGCTTCGGGGCCAAGATCGGCATCGACCGGGACGGGCTGCTGGTCGCCTGGGCGGCCAGGCACATCGGGCACGCGCTGCGGTGGGCCGAGACCCGGAGCGAGAACCTGCTCGCGATGACGCACGGGCGGGCCCAGCGGCAGCACGTCACGATCGGCGGCCGCCGGGACGGCCGGATCCAGGCCTACCGGCTGGAGATCGTCCAGGACACCGGGGCCTATCCGCGGATGGGCGGGTTCCTGCCCTTCCTGACCAGCCTGATGGCGACCGGGCCGTACGACATCCCGCACGTCGAGACGGCCTACCAGGTCGTGGTCACCAACGCGACGCCGATCTCGGCCTACCGGGGCGCGGGCCGCCCCGAGGCGACGGCCGCGATCGAGCGGGCGGTGGACCTGTTCGCCGCCGAGATCGGCATGGACCCGGCCGACGTGCGCCGGGTCAACCTGGTCCCGCCGGCCAAGTTCCCCTATACGTCCGCGACGGGCGCCACCTACGACACCGGCGAGTACGTGGCCGGCCTGGACAAGGTGCTGGACGGGGCAGGTTACGCGCGGCTGCGGGCCGAGCAGGCGGCCAGGCGGGAGCGCGGCGACGTGGTCCAGCTCGGCATCGGGGTGGCCAGCTACGTCGAGATCACCGCGGCCGACGCCGACGGCGGCGAGACCGCGCGGCTGGTCGTGCACGACGACGGCACCGCCACCGTGTACACCGGCAGCTCGGCCCACGGCCAGGGGCACCACACCGCCTGGGCCATGCTCGTGCAGGCCGAGCTGGGCATCGGCATGGACCAGGTGACGGTGATCCACGGCGACACCGACCTGATCCCGGCCGCGGTCGGCACCTATGGATCCCGGTCGCTGCAGCTGGGCGGCGTGGCGGTGCAGAAGGCGGCGGTTGAGGTCAAGGAGCAGGGCCGCAAGCTGGCGGCGGAACTACTCGAGGCAAGCGAGTCCGACCTGGAACTGGACGTGGACCGTGGTGTCTGGCACGTACGGGGCGACCCGGCGGCCGGCCGCAGCTGGGCCGAGGTCGCCGGGCGGGCCGGGGAGGCCGGGCTGGCCGCCGACGTCAACTACACCGAGGGCAAGCCCACGTTCCCGTTCGGCACCCACCTGGCCGTGACCGAGGTGGACACCGAGACCGGCAAGGCCCGGCTGATCAGGCACGTGACCGTAGATGACGCAGGCACCGTGCTGAGCCCGGTGCTGGCCGAGGGCCAGCGGCACGGCGGCATCGCCCAGGGCGTGGCCCAGGCGCTGCTCGAGGAGGTGGTGTACGACCCCGACGGCAACCCGGTCACCGGGACGCTGGTCGACTACGCGATCATCACCGCCGCCGAGCTGCCCAGCTTCGAGCTGCTGGCCAGCGAGACGCCCGCGACGATTAACCCGCTCGGTGCCAAGGGCATCGGCGAGGCCGGCACGATCGGGGCCACCCCGGCCACCCAGAACTCGGTCATCGACGCGGTCAGCCACCTCGGCATCCGCCACATCGACATGCCGCTGACGCCGGCCAGGGTCTGGGCGGCGATCAGCGACGCCGAAGCCGGCAACACCGCCGGAGCTGACCGCAAAGCAGGGGAGAACCGGTGAAGGTCACGGTGACGGTAAACGGCGGCGAGGTGGCCGCCGAGGTGGCCGACCGGACGCTGCTCGTGCACTTCCTGCGCGACGAAGCCGGGCTGACCGCGACGAACGTCGGCTGCGATACCAGTTCCTGCGGCGCCTGCACGGTGCTGCTCGAGGGCCGGTCCGTGAAGTCCTGCACGGTCCTGGCGGCGCAGGCCGACGGCCGCTCAGTGCTGACCGCCGAGGGCCTGGGGGCCGGCGGCGAGCTGCATCCGGTCCAGCGGGCGTTCCGGGCCGAGCACGGCCTGCAGTGCGGTTTCTGCACGCCGGGCATGGTGATGGCGAGCGTCTCGCTGCTGGAGGAGAACCCCGACCCGACCGAGGACGAGGTGCGCACCGCGCTGGAAGGCAACCTGTGCCGGTGCACCGGCTACCACAACATCGTCCGGGCGGTCCTGGCCGCGGCCAGCGAGAGGCGGAGCAGTTGATTCCGGCACCCTTCACCTACCAGCGGGCCGCGTCGGTGACCGAGGCCCTGGATCTGGCCGCCGAGGGCGGCGAGGACGCCAAGTACCTGGCCGGAGGGCACTCCCTGGTGCCGCTGATGAAGCTGCGGCTGGCCGTTCCTGAGACGCTGATTGACATCGGCCGGATCGCGGAGCTGAGCTACGTCCGCGAGGAGGACGGGTACGTCGCGATCGGCGCGCTGACCACGCACGGCGAGATCGCCGCCTCGGCCGCCCTGGCCGCCGGGCTGCCGCTGCTCGCGCACGCGGCCCGCCAGATCGGCGATCCGCAGGTCCGGCACTGCGGCACGATCGGCGGCTCGCTCGCCCACGCCGATCCGGCGGCCGACCTCCCGGCGGTGGTGCTGGCCCTGGACGCGACCCTGGTCGCCCAGGGACCGTCGGGGAGCCGCGAGATCCCCGCGGCCGGCTTCTTCAGCAGCCTGTTCGAGACCGTGCTGGAACCCGGTGAGCTGCTGACCGAGATCCGGATCCCGAGGCCGGCCAGTTCCGGCTGGTCCTTCCAGAAGTTCACCAAGCGCGGCATCGACTGGGCGATCGTCGGCGTGGCCGTCCAGGGCGGCAACGTGGCCCTGATCAATATGGGCGGGACGCCGCTGCGGGCCGGCGGGGTGGAGAAGGCTCTCGCCGCGGGCTCGGCTCCGGAGCAGGCGGCCGGGCGGGCGGCCGAGGGAACCAGCCCGGCCGACGACCTGAACGGCCCGCGGCACTACCGCGAGCACCTGGCCCGGGTGCTGACCAGGCGGGCGCTGGCCGAGGCGGCCGGGCGAGCCTGAGCCGCTCGTTACCGTCACGGCCGGAACTCCTGGTATCCGGCCAGGGCGCCCGAATCGCTCATCAGTGTCCGTGGCCCGGCGTAGGCTCCCGTGCAGCCGGGTTGCGGCGGGTGACGGTATGGGGGACTAGTGAGCGAAGCGCCGGACGGGGCGGCTGGTCCGGCCGGCGACGCCCTCGGGCTGGTGGTCGGGACAGTGCCGGCCACGCCGCTGCAGTTCTCGGTCGGGCTCGCGCCCGGCCAGTACGCCCAGCTCGATGACGTGGTGGTGACCTCACGCCCGCTGCCCGGGCGGGGCAGCGTGCAGATCGCCGGCGTGGTGACCAACGTGGAGGCCGTGCACGAGGGGGCGCGGTTCGCCTCCGACGTGTTCCTGATCGCGGAGGGAGCGCTGCCCGCGGAGGTCTGCGAGGTAGCCGAGGTGACCGTTACCCGGGTGGAGCCCGAACTGTACGTGCCGCCCTTGCCCGGCGCCGCGGTGAGCCGGGCGGCCGGCCCGCAGCGGGACTCCGCGCTGTATTTCGACGTGATGGGGAATTCGAAGGTGCCGGTCGGTTTCGGGCGAGACGGCGAGCCGGTGTATCTCAACTTCGAGTTCCTGGACGGCACCCGCGGCGCCCACGTGTCGATCTCCGGCGTGTCCGGCATCGCGACCAAGACGTCGTTCGCGATGTTCCTGCTGCACTCGATCGCCAACTGCGGCGTGCTGGCCGACGAGGCCCACAACACCAAGGCGCTGGTGTTCAGCGTGAAGGGCGAGGACCTGCTGTTCCTCGACTACGCCAACAGCAAGCTGACCGCGGCCCAGC
Source organism: Streptosporangiaceae bacterium (assembly GCA_051004215.1). Classification (GTDB taxonomy): domain Bacteria; phylum Actinomycetota; class Actinomycetes; order Streptosporangiales; family Streptosporangiaceae; genus Chersky-822. Next base: position 7,405 of record JBPCKO010000325.1, read on the forward strand.
GCGCCCGCTACGCCGGCCTGGGCTTGCCCGCGGCGCCGTTCGGCAACGTCAGGGTGTTCGCGCCGCCACGCAAGAATGACCCGTCAGGCACCCCGGACGTGCACGCGCGGGACCGGGCGGTGAGCCCCTTCTACTGGACCATCGCCGAGTTCTGCGAGCAGGAACTGCTGCCGTTCGCGTTCGCCGACGCCGAGGACGAGCGCGCCCAGTACACGATGCTGATCGCGCAGGTGGCGGCCCGGCTGCGCCGGGACGGGACCCCCGCGGGGACCGACGGGGCGGTCCGGGTGCAGGGCACCGATCCGGCCAGGGGCGGCATCGTGCGGACCTTCGCCGGCCTGGTCGACCTGCTCGAGGCCGAGCTAGGCGACGAGGCGACCCGCGGTTCCTGGGTGTCCGGCAGCACCGTCACCGGCAGCGTGAACGCGCTGCTGCGCCGGCTCAGGTCGGCGGTGCCGCCGCTCAGCGCGATCGTGCGCGGCGACCTCGCCCACCGGGGCGAGCGGTCGATCAGCACCTCGCGGGCCCAGGTGACGGTCGTGGACCTGCACAACCTCCCGGACCGCGCGCAGCGGTTCGTGGTCGGCGTGACGCTGCGGGCCGAGTTCGCGCGCAAGGAACGCCAGGGCACCGCCCGGCCGCTGATGTTCGTGATGCTGGACGAGCTGAATAAATACGCACCGCGCGAGGGCGACAGCCCGATCAAGCAGATCCTGCTGGACCTGGCCGAGCGCGGCCGGTCGCTCGGCGTCATCCTGATCGGGGCCCAGCAGACCGCGAGCGAGGTCGAGCGGCGCATCCTGGCCAACTGCGCGATCCGGGTCGCCGGGCGGCTGGACGCGGCCGAGGCGCTGCGGCCCGAATACGGCTACCTCCCGCCCGCCCAGCGTCAGCGGGCGACCCTGGCCAAGCCGGGCACGATGTTCATCGCCCAGCCCGACATCCCGGTGCCGCTCGCGGTTGACTTCCCGTTCCCGGCCTGGGCGACCAGGCCAAGCGAGAAGGGCGAGTGGGCCGGGCACGACAGCGGGCCGGCCAGGCCGGCCGACCCGTTCGCGACGATCCCCGGCGCCGATGACGAGGCCCCGCCGTTCTAGTCCTCCCGACAGCCTCGCCTACTCCGGAGCGCCCATGAGGATCCTGCACACCAGCGACTGGCATGTCGGCAAGGTGCTGAAGGGCCGGGATCGCCATGACGAACACGTGGCCGTGCTCGGCAGCATCGTGCGCGCGGCCAGGGAGTGCGACGCCGACCTCGTGATCGTGGCCGGCGACCTGTTCGAGACGGCCGCACCGACCGCGAAAGCGCAGGGCCTGGTCATGCGGACGCTGCTGGCGCTGCGCGAGGACGGCCGTCAGGTGGTGGTGATCGCCGGGAACCACGACAACCAGGCCCTGGTCCACTCGGTCTACCGGCCGGTGCTCGGCGAGCTCGGGCTGCACGTGCTCGGCACGCCGCTGCGGCCCGACGCCGGGGGCACGTTGTCGCTGCGTACCAAGGGCGGCGAGCGGGCCACAGTAGCGGCGCTGCCGTTCGTGTCGCACCGGTACGCGGTCCGCGCGGCCGAGATCATGTTTCACGAGTTCGCCGAGCACGCGCTCGACTACACCCGGCGGATGGCCCAGATCACGGGCCTGCTCACCGCCGGGTTCACGCCGGACACGGTGAACCTGGTCACCGCCCACGCGACCCTTCTCGGCGGCCGGTCAGGCGGCGGCGAGCGGGAGGTGCAGACCAGCCTGGACTACGAGCTGCCGGCCAGCATGTTCCCGGCCGCCGCGCACTACGTCGCCCTCGGCCACCTGCACCGGCAGCAGGAGATCCCCGGGCCGTGCCCGATCTTCTACTCGGGGTCGCCGCTGGCGATTGACTTCGGTGAGGAGGCCAACGAGCCGGCCGCCCTGATCGTCACGGCCGGGCCCGGTATCCGGGCCGACGCCCAGCCGGTGCCGCTAGCCGGCGGCCGCCGGCTCAGGACGCTGCGGGGCACGCTCGACGAGGTGATCGCGGCGGGCGAGCAAGCCGGCGACGCCTACCTGCGGGTGATACTGGCCGAGCCGGCCAGGGCCGGTCTCGGTGACCAGGTCAGGGAGAAGCTGCCGGACACCCTGGAGGTGCAGCTGGACGACGCCCACCAGCCGCGGCCAGGCCGCCGGTCCGGCGACCGACCGAGCCGGGCCGGCCGCAGCCCGGCCGAGCTGTTCGCCGCGTACCTCACCGAGGAGAAGGTGGCCGACCCGCGGATTAACGCGATGTTCGCCGAGCTTCTCGACGAGGTGAGCCTGGCATGAGGCCGCTGCGCCTGCTCCTGGACGGCTTCGGCTCCTACCGTGAGCCCGCCGAGGCCGACTTCACCGGGGTGGACTTCTTCGCGCTGGTCGGGCCGACCGGCGCGGGCAAGAGCACGGTGATCGACGGCCTGTGCTTCGCGCTGTACGGCACCGTGCCGCGCTGGGGCAAGGAGAACGTGATCAGCCAGGCCCTGGCCCCGGCCGCGAACGCCTGCCGGGTCGCCCTGGTCTTCGAGGCGGCCGGGCGCCGCTACGCGGCCGTGCGCGCGCTGACCAGGGATAAGCGGGGCGTACACACCAAGGAGGCGCGGCTCGAGCTGCTCGATCCGGCCGTCCCGGCCGACGCCCCGCTGGCCGACCTGCTCGCGGCCAGCACCGAGCAGCTCGCCGAGGGACCTGACCAGATCAAGGCCAGGGTGCAGGACATACTCGGCCTGACCTACGAGCACTTCACCCAGTCCGTGCTGCTGCCCCAGGGCCGGTTCTCCGAGTTCTTGCACGCCAAGCCGGCCGAGCGGCAGGACCTGCTGGTCGAGCTGCTCGCCTTCGGCGTCTACGCGCAGATCGGCGAGGCGGCGAAGCGGCGGTCCGACCTGGCCGCGGACCGGCTCGTCACCGCCCAGACAGCCAGGGCGGCGCTCGCCGGCGCGAGCGAGGAGGCGCAGGTCAGCGCCGATGCCAGGGTGACCGAGCTGGACAAGCTGGCCGGCACGGTGCGAGCCGAGCTCGGCGCGCTCGGGGACCTGACCGCGCAGGCGGGCCAGGCGGCCGATCGCGCGGCCGCGGTTCAGGCCGAGACCAGACTGCTCGCCGCCGTGCGGACGCCCGCCGACGTCGGCGGCCTGGCCAGCCGGATCAGGACCGCTAGCGAGCTGGCCGCCCGGCGCACGGCCGAGCGGGACGGAGCCGAGGCGACCGAAACGGCCGCGTCGGCCGCGAGCGAGGCCATGCCCGCCACGGCCGAAGCGGAGCGGATCCGCCAGG
>JBPCKO010000326.1:0-3898 GCA_051004215.1 Streptosporangiaceae bacterium
CTGGGCCGTCAGCCCGGCCGGGCTCACCGGTTACGCGCCGCTGGCCTGGGCTCGCGCGCTGGCCGGCCTCACCGGCCACGGCTCAGGCGGTGCGGCCGGCTCCGGCGAACCCGGATCAGGGCAGCCCGGTTCCGGTGCGCCCGCGGCCGGTGAGCCAGCGGCCGGCGAGCCAGCGACCGCGGTCGTCGCGGCGGCCACCGACCACGGCAACGAGGTGCTTGCCCACCTGGCCGCGATCGCCGGGCTGCCGATGGCGGCGAACTGCGTCTCGGCCGCCCGCGAAGGGCCGGGCCAGGTCCGGCTGGTCCGCCAGCGCTGGGCCGGGAGCCTGCTCGAGGACGCGGTGCTGGAGGCCCCGCTGGCCCTGCTGACGGTCGCCGCCGACGCGGTACCGGCCGACGCCGTACCGCCGCCCGCCAGCGGCGGCGCGGAGGTGCCGGTACGCGAGTACCAGCCCCGGCTGGCCGAGTCCGGCCTGCTGGTGCGGGCGGCCGAGTCGGCCGGGCGCCGGTCCGGGGTCTCGCTGGCCAGCGCGCGGGTCGTGGTCGGCGGCGGGCGCGGGGTCGGCGGCCCCGACGGCTTCGCCGCGCTGGAGCAACTCGCGGGGCTGCTGGGCGGGGTGGTTGGCGTGTCCCGGGTGGTGACCAGCGAAGGCTGGCGGCCGCACCGGCAGCAGGTCGGTCAGACCGGTACCAAGATCACCCCCGAGCTGTACCTGGCCTGCGGGATCAGCGGGGCGATCCAGCACATGGCCGGCTGCCAGGGCGCCAAGACCATCGTGGCGATTAACACCGACCCGGGCGCGCCGATCGTCACCAAGGCCGATTACGCGATCATCGGCGACCTGCACCAGATCATCCCGGCTCTGGTCGAGGCGATCAGGGCCCGGGCCTGATCGCCCCGGCGCCGAGGGCGCCGTCCTGGCCCGCGCCCGCCCGGTCAGCCGGTGGCGGCCATCGGCACCCCTGTCCGTTCCGGCCCGGCCAGGATTCAGGGTTCGAACCGGAGCAGCCGGCCTGACCTGGCCCCGGTGTGGCGGCCGTGGTCGTAGGCGAGCTCGCCGTTGACGAGCACCCAGTGCAGCCCGGCCGACTCGCGCTTCGGGTCGGCGTAGGTCGCCTCGTCCCGGATCCGGGCCGGGTCGAACACCACTACGTCGGCCCAGTTGCCGGGAGTCAGCGTGCCCCGCCCGGCCAGCCCGAACCGGCCCGCGGGCAGGCTGGTCATCCGGCGGACCGCCTCGGGCAGCGTGATCTCGCCGCCGTCCCTGACGTAGCGGGCGAGCACCCGGGGGAAGGTGCCGAACAGCCGCGGGTGCGGCAGCCCGTCCAGGTCGGGAATGCCGTCCGAGCCGATCATCATCAGCGGATGCCGGACGTTGCTGACCAGGTCGTCCTCGGACATGCCGAATCCGATGCTGATCGTCCGGCGGCCGCCGGACGCGGTCAGCACCTGCTCGATCAGCCCGGCCAGGGACAGGCCCTCGGCCGCGGCGACCTCGCTGACCCGGCGGCCCTGGTACTGCGGGAAGGGCGGGCAGCTGGCGAACTGGTTCGCCTGGGCCCATTCCGCTGTGACCGTTTCCGGGCTGGTGTACTCGGCCATCGGGCCGCTGCTGGCGGTGTAGGGATAGAAGTCGAGCGTGACGTCGGCGCCGGCCGCGCTGGCCTGGTCGATCGCGGCAAGCGAGGCGGCGACCTTGCCCCAGTTCGCGGGCCCGGCCGCTTTGTGGTGCGAGATGTGCACGGCGCAGCCGGACTCGGCGCCGATGCGGAGCGCCTCGGCGACCGACTCCAGCAGCTGGTCGCCCTCATTGCGGATGTGCGAGGCGTACAGGCCGCCCGCCTCGGCGGCGGCCTCGGCCAGCACGATGATCTCGTCGGCCGGAGTCCACTTGCCCGGCGTGTAGATCAGCCCGGTGGACAACCCGCAGGCGCCCTGCTCCATCGCCGCGCGGACATGACCGCGCATCGCGGCGAGGTCGGCCGGCCCGGCGGGCCGCGGGTCGGCCGGGCCGATCGTGACCGCGCGGATGGTGTTGTGCCCGATGAGCGGCATCGCGTTGGCCGCGAACCCGGCCGCGGTCACGGCCCGGCGGTATCCGTCCAGGTCCGGCCACGCCGCCCCGGCGATCGACTCGATGTCGTCGGCCCCGGTCGCCGGGAACCCGCTGAAGCCGCAGTTGCCGATCACCAGCGAGGTACATCCCTGGCTTATCTTGAACGCCACGTCCGGGTACCGGATCAGGGCCGCATCATCATGGGTGTGCACATCGATGAAACCGGGCGCGCACAGCAGCGTGCCGCCGGCTTCCAGATCGGTAGTCGCGGGGCCGGCCAGGGCCGGCTCGCGTCCCGCGGACAGGATCCGGCCCGCGCCGATCGCGACGTCGCCCTCGGTCAGCGGGCCGCCTGAGCCGTCGGCGATCAGCGCATTCCGCACGACGAAATCAGCCGCATCGCCCATGCCCTCAGCGTATGCCGCGCCGGTGGGGCGCGGCGGTGCCTGGACTGAGGAGCGACGCAGGAGCGACGAGGGAAGGCAGCGCCTGAAGGCGCCCCGCCCGGGGGGTTCCGGGGGGTCGTCCCCCCGGGCTAATACCGCCAGCACCAGCACTTCATCATGGGGACGTGACGGCGATGACGGAGTCCCCCGGGCAGCGGACCGCGCGGATCCTGCGCACCCAGGCGGCACACTGCGAGACGCTCGACAGCCCGCTCTACGCCGGGCTGCTCAGGCACGCGGCCAGCGACCTGCTGGCCGATGGCCCGACGGCCGCGGTGCTGGCCGGGCATCTGGCCGATCCCGGCCGCAGCGCGCTGCCCCTGCGGATGCTGGGCGGCGTGCACGCCCTGGTGCTGACCGGGCGCGCCGGCGACCTGGCCAGGTATTACCCGTCGACGGGCGGCACGGCCGATCCGGGCCAGGACGCCAGCGCGGCCTGGCCCGCCTCCCGCGACGTGCTCGCGGGCCAGAGCGATGAGGTCCGGGCCTGGCTGCCCAGCCCGCCCCAGACCAACGAGGTCGGCCGCGGCGCCGTCCTCGCCGGCGCGCTGTGTCATCTGGCCGGCCAGGCGCCAGGCCCGGTCCGACTGTTCGAAGTCGGCGCCAGCGCGGGCCTGAACCTGAGAGCCGATCGTTTCCGCATCACCGGGGCCGGGATCAGCTACGGGCAGGAGTCCTCGCCCGTCCAGCTGACCGGCGCCTGGCGCGGCCGCCCGCCGCAACCCCGGCCGGTCGAGGTGATCGCCAGAACCGGCGGTGACCTGGCGCCGGTCGACCCGGTCAGCGCCGAGGGGCGGCTGCGCCTGACCGCCTACGTCTGGCCCGACCAGGCCGCCCGGCTGGCCCGGCTGCGCGGCGGACTCGACCTGGCCGCCAAGGTTCCGGCCGATCTGCGGGCCGAGCCGGCCGCGGTCACCGTCGCCGGGATCAGGCCGGAGCCTGGCACCTGGACGGTACTCTGGCACTCGATCTTCCGCCAGTACCTGGACGCCGACCAGTCGGCCGACTTGGACGCGGCGGTGGCGGCCGCCGGCGATCGGGCCTACGGGACGGCCAGGTTCGCGCTCGTCACCCTGGAGCTGATCCGCGGCACGCCCGACACCCCAGTCGAGGTGACGACGTGGCCCGGCGGCGTGCGCCGCAGGCTCGGCACGGCCCCGCCGCACGGCCTCCCGGTCACCTGGGCCTGCTAAGGGAGCCCTGGCCCGGCACGTATGAGGCCCCTCCAGCTCATACCTGGAGGGGCCTGCGTTCAGCATGCCGAACCAGGGTGGCCAGGAGCGGTAGCGACACGCGAACATCGCTGGCCTACCGGGTTGCCGCCGGCTTACGGCCGGTACTGGCCATCCGCGCCCGGGCCGGTCGGGCCGGTCGGGCCAGGGCCGACCGGGCC
>JBPCKO010000327.1:0-6619 GCA_051004215.1 Streptosporangiaceae bacterium
GGATCGAGGGAGTGAGCGGAGCGACGTGCGGCTTTCTTTGTGGGGCTCGGCTCGAGGGCGGGGCGGCGGGCCCCCCACGCCCCAGTCCAGGTCCCGGGTGATCGCCCTGGGCCGCAGGTCGCCCAGCAGGTTCAGCGAGAACTTCAGCACGTTCGGCCGCCACTGGCCGCTCTTGGACTGCAGCCAGGAGCCGAGCACGTCGGCGAACGCGGGCAGGTCGAGGAAGAACTGCTCGGTCTCGGTGAACACCGGCGTCTCGCCGTTGATCTTGGACCGGGGGTTGATCAGGTCGACCGGGTCGAGCTGGTTCTGGCAGTTGTCGCACTGGTCCCCGCGGGCCGAGTCGTAGCCGCAGATCGGGCAGGTGCCCTCGATGTAGCGGTCGGGCAGGGTGCGGCCGGTGGACGGGGACACCGCGCCGAGCGTGGACTTGGCGAAGATGTACCCGTTGTCGTACAGGCCCTTGAAGATCTCCTGGACCACGGCGTAGTGGTTGCGGGTGGTGGTCCTGGTGAACAGGTCGTAGGACATGCCCAGGCCGGCCAGGTCCTCGGCGATCACCCGGTTGTACCGGTCGGCCAGCTCGCGCGCGGTCACGCCCTCGGCGTCGGCCTGGACCTGGATCGGGGTGCCGTGCTCGTCGGTCCCGCTGACCATCAGAACCCTGTCGCCGGCCATCCGGTGGTACCGGCTGAACATGTCGCACGGCAAGCCGAATCCGGACACGTGCCCGATGTGCCGCGGGCCGTTGGCATAGGGCCAGGCCGGCGCGGCCAGGATGTGACGACTGCTGGCTGGGGACATGGTTCTAGCCTAGGCCAGCACGCCAGCCGCCCCGGCTGCCTCCTTCATGATCACCGAAGATCCGTGGTGTTCTGGGCCCCCAAATCTTCGGTGATCATGGAACCCGGGACTTCGCCTGTACGACGGCCTGGTAGACGTCGCGTTTGGGGAGGGCGAGATCGGCGGCGACCTGGGCGATGGCTTCCTTCCTCGGCCGCCCGGCCGTCTCGGCCGCGGCCACCAGGGCCGCGGCGTCCGCCGCGGTCCCGGCCCCGGCCCCGGTCCCTGTGCCGGTTCCCGCCCGGCCCGGCGCGGTCGCGCCGGCCACCACGATGGTGATCTCGCCGAGCACGCCGTCGCCGGCCCAGGCGGCGAGCTCACCGAGCGGGCCGCGCTTGATCTCCTCGTGCGTCTTGGTCAGCTCCCGGCAGACCACGGCCGCCCGGTCGCGGCCGAAGGCCTCGGCCAGCCCGGTCAGGGTCCGGCCCAGCCGCCGGGGCGACTCGAAGAACACCATGGTCCGGCGCTCGCCGGCCAGCGCGGAGAACGCCCTGGCCCGCTCCCCGGCCTTGCGCGCCGGGAAGCCCTCGAAGCAGAACCGGTCCGACGGCAGCCCGGACACGGCGACCGCCGCGGTCACCGCCGACGGGCCGGGCAGCACGGTCACCCCGGCCCCGGCCGCGATCGCGCCGGCGGTCAGGCGGTACCCGGGGTCGCTGATGCCGGGCATGCCGGCGTCGGTGATCAGCAGCACGTCCTGGCCGGCGAGCAGGGCCTCGACCAGCGCCGGGCCCCGGGCGACCTCGACGGACTCGTAATACGAGACCACCCGGGCGGTCAGGGTCACCCCGAGCGCGGCAGCGAGGCGGCGCAGCCGGCGGGTGTCCTCGGCCGCGATCACCGGCGTATCCGCGAGCGCCCTGGCCAGCCGCCCGGACGCGTCCTTGGCCTGCCCGATGGGCGCCGCCGCCAAGATCAGCCGCCCCGTCCCGCCGCCGGCGCGGTGAGGGCCCGCCTGGGGGGTGCCTTCCAGGTCGTCCCGTTCGTGAATTCCGGTGTCCATCGCCGCCCACGCTAGTGCTACCCCGTCCTACGATTGGCAGCGATGAACGCTTCGGACCTCGCGCAGTCCGCGGACGTGGCCGGCCAGCCCGCCGGCGACGGGCCGCGGGGCCTGCGCGACCGGCTGGTCCCGCCGATGCCGCCCGCATCGATCTGGGGCTGGGCGGGCCCGCTGCTGGTCACGCTGTTCGGCGGCTTCCTGCGGTTCTACCGGCTCGGCGCCCCGCACGCGGTGGTCTTCGACGAGACCTACTACGCGCCGGACGCCTGGTCCATTCTCAAGCACGGGGTGGAGTACACGCATCCGAAGAACGTCAACGACCTGCTGGTCAGCGGCAGCACGCACATTCTGACCGGCCCGCGGGAGTATGTCGCCCATCCGCCGTTCGGCAAGGTGCTGATCGCGGTCGGCGAGTGGATGTTCGGGCTGAACCCGTTCGGCTGGCGGTTCGCGGTCGCCGTGGTCGGGACGCTCGCCATCTTGATGACCGCCCGGATCACCCGCCGGATGACCAGGTCGACGCTGCTCGGCTGCGTAGCGGGCCTGCTGGTCGCGCTGGACGGCCTGGAGTTCGTGCTCAGCCGGACCGCGATCCTCGACGGCCTGGTGATGTTCTGGGTGCTCGCCGCGTTCGGAATGCTCGTCCTGGACCGGGACGCGGCCAGGGCCAGGCTCGCCGCGCTGACCGAGCACGCCCCGGCCGCCGATCTCGACGGCGGCGGCCCGAAGCTGGGCCTGCGGTGGCGCCGGGTGCTGGCCGGCGTGTTCCTCGGCCTGGCCTGCGCGACCAAGTGGAACGGCATCTGGTACATCTTCGCGTTCGGTGCGATGGCGATCGCCTGGGACATCGGCGCCCGCCGGGTGCTCGGCTACCGGGACCGGTTCGGCGGCGTGCTTCGCAGCGACGCCAAGTGGCTGCCGGTGTCGTTCGCGCTGGTCCCGCTGGCCGCCTACACGGCCGCGTGGAGCGGCTGGTTCGCGACCAGCACGGGGTACGACCGGCAGTGGGCCGGCTCGAACGGCAACCACACCCCGGTCTGGTCCACGCTGGATTCCTGGCTCCAGTACCAGAAATCCATGCTCGGCTTCGGCCTCGGCCTGCAGGACCACACCGGCTATGTCTCCTACCCGTGGACCTGGATCGTGCTGGGCCGGCCGGTGTCCATGTACTCGAACTGCTTGCCGCAGGGCTGCGTCCATCCCAGGACCGAGCAAGAGGTGCTGGCCATCGGCACGCCGGCGATCTGGTGGGCCTCGATCCTGGCCCTGCTGTTCTGCCTGATCTGGTGGGCCGGCCGCCGGGACTGGCGGGCCGGCACGGTGCTCACCGGGGTCGCGGGCGGCTGGCTGCCCTGGTTCTGGTTCGCCTGGCACGACCACCGGACCGAGTACTACTTCTACGCGGTGGTATTCGTGCCGTACCTGGCGATGGCGCTGGCCCTGTGCCTGGGGCTCGTGATCGGCCCGGCCAGGGCCACGCCGGGACGCCGCGCGGCCGGAGCCATCGTCGCGGGCGGCTACCTGCTGGTGACCCTGGCCAGCTTCGCCTACCTCTACCCGGTGCTGTCGGCCCAGGTGATCCCGTACGGCTCGTGGATCCAGCGGATGTGGTTCCACAGCTGGATCTGACCGCGCCCGGCTTGGGCCGGGTACTGGGTCCTGACCGGCGGCCTTTTTGCGGGGCCTTGGGACTGCCGTGATAAGTTCGTTGCTCAACGTGACCGTTCGGCATTCGGCGGGATCCGGCCCGCCATCTTCGTCCCACGGCCGGCCCTGATACCCGCCTCGCCGTCCGGGGCGCTGATATTCCTTCCGGAAACACCAGGTGCGAGCCGGCCGGCGACAGAGCCGGCCGGAAGCGGATGAAGGACACGATGGCCCAGGCAGCACGGCCGCCGGCAGCACCGTCGCCGGCGGACCGGCACGACTTCGAGCAGCAGGTGCTGCCGTACCTCGATCAGCTCTACCCGGCCGCGTTCGGCCTGACCAAGAACGCCAGCGACGCCGAAGACCTGGTGCAGGAAACCATCACCAAGGCGTATCTGGCCTTCCACCAGTTCACGCCGGGCACGAACCTCCGCGCGTGGCTGCACCGAATCCTGGCCAACACGTTCATTAACAGCTACCGCAAGAAGAAGCGCGAGCCGGCTATCGCGCCGTCCCCGGACCGGGACGACTGGCAGGGCGCACCGGATGCCCTCGCCCCGGCCGCGCGGTCGGCCGAGGCCGAGGCCCTGGACCGGCTGGCCGAATCTGAGGTGCTGCTGGCCTTGCGGGACCTGCCCGAGGACTTCAGGACCGCGATCTACCTGGCCGATATCGAGGGCTACCCGTACCGGGAGGTGGCCAGGATCATGGGCACCCCCATCGGCACGGTGATGTCGCGGCTGCACCGCGGCCGGGAGAAGCTGCGCAACAAGCTGGCCAGCTACGCCCCGAAGGCCGGCCCGGCCACCGCCCTCGCCTGACCAGTCAGGACAGGCGCCAGATCGCGAAGATGCCGGACTGGGCACCGCTGTCGTACGGGCCCACGGCCACCAGGCGGTACTGCCGGTCTCGCTCGATCGCCCTGGTCAGGGCGGGCACGCCGGGCTCGGACCGCTGGAAGTTCGCGAGCGTGCGTAGCGCGCCGTACATGTGCCCGCGATGCGCGTCCAGCCAGCCGTCGCGGGCCGCCCGCCCGGCGGCCGACGGCGGCGCGTAGAACAGCGCGATCACGCCGGCATGGCTGGCCCGGAGTTCGCCCGCGTAGTAGGAGTACCACCGCCCGCGGTCCAGGCCGGCCGGCTTCAGCGACAGGTCCCAGGTCTTCCACCTGCCCCACTGGCTGCCCTGGGGCGTGTAGTACTCGGCGACGCGCTGCTGCGCCGAGGCGAAGATCGGGCCGCCGGTGCGCGCGGCCACCGGCCGGAAGGCGGCGATGAACGCGCTCGCGTTCGCCCAGCCCTGCAGGGTCTGGCGGGCGAGCTGACAGTTCGCGATCATCGGGAACGCCAGTACGATCACCCCCGCCAGGGCCACCAGCCCTCGCCGGTCGTGCAGCGCCCGGCCGAGCCAGCCGGCGATCGCGCGGCACCCGTACGCCGAGGCGAGGACCGCGAACCAGATGCCGTAGGCCAGGTGCTTGTCCATCGCCCAGGCCGTGCCCTCGATCAGCTGGGCGGCCGGCACGACCAGCGCGGTGAGGCCGAGGAAGACCAGCAGCGCCGCCTTCTTCCGGTCCCGCTCCCTGATCCCGATGACGGCTCCGAGCAGGGCGGTGATCAGCACGAACCACGAGTACAGGGCGATGGAGGTGACGATCACGCTGGGTTGCTGGTAGTCGGCGACCTTGCGGTTGATCACGGTGAACGCGATCCCGGCCCAGGATCCGGAGACCGTGATCAGCAGGCCGAACGAGGCCAGCCAGGAGATCGCGAGCCAGCCGGTGCAGGCCCACGCCCGCCGCGGGCCGAGCCTGGGCCGCCACAGCAGGACGGCGAAGGCGATCACGACCGGCGCGATCACCAGTCCGGAGTAAGCGGTCGCGTCGGCGAGCCCGAGCGCGACGCCGCAGGCGACGATGAAGGGGACCGGCCGCCTGCTGGCCGCCGACCGGACCGCGAGCCAGCCGGACAGCGCGGCCAGGAATACCGACATCGGGTCGTAGGTCGCGAACACCAGCCGCAGCGCCGGGGCGCTGAACGCCCACAGGGCGGCCGCGATGACCGCCTCGGCCCGGCCGAGCAGCCGCGTGCCGGTCAGGTAGATCAGGACCGTGGCGCCGACCATGAACGCCAGCGACAGCGTCCTGGCCCCGGCCAGCCCGGCCAGCCCGTCGGCGGCCGCGCCGAGCGGGGGATAGATAACCGCCGAGCCGGAGAGCACCCGGTGCGCGTACCCGGCCGGCCACGAGGTGCCGTGCAGCCAGTGCCCGATCACGAGGTGGCCGATCCACAGATAGTCCGCTTCGTCGGTGAACGCGGTATTGGCCCCGACCAGGGTCAGGCCGATCACCGCCTGCACCAGGCAGATCGCGAGCAGCGGATAGGACCGCCCGGTCCCGCGCTGGGCTGCCCGGGCCTCCCAGGCCGCCGGCCAGGGGAACCGGAAGGACCGGGAAGCCCGGCGCCGGCCACGGCGTGGCCTGGTCAGCGTGGCGGTACCGGCCGACCCGGCCGACCCGGAACGACCGGGCCGCGCCTCATCGCCGCCGGGGCCGGGCGCGGCGCGGTCGCGATCAGGCGGCAAGCCGTCGGCAGGCTCGCGCCCCGGGCTGGGGGCCTCCAGGGCCATGTTCTCCCCTCGGGGCTCGCGCGGCGGGTCGCTTCTGTTTACCGACTGCCGGCCGGCGGATGACGTGCTTTGACCCTCTTCGTACATGTGGTTATCGTTCCGTAATCTGCGTCTTCTGGTGGGCTTTTCTGAGTCCCCGACGTGCCGAAACGGCTGCTGGCCCTGGATTGCGGCGTCCGGCTGCATTCTCCATCTGGATGTGGAGGGCGCGTGTAACTCAGATCACGAATCCGGATCGGGGTCTGAGGCGTCTTACTACTGGCCGGTAAGAAAGCGCCCCCGTCCGCCGGCCAGGCAAGCCCGGCTCCCCCGGCCGGATCCCCAGCCCGGCCCGCCCCCCAGGGCCGGGAAACGCACCGCCCGGCCGCCCTCCCGGCCGGGACCGCGGGCTGGCCAGTCCCCCGGGCCGGCCGGCCAACACAGCCGGTGCCCCCACCACCCGCTCCGGGCGGGGGGGGAACCTCCACTTCCCGGGTGTTACCAATCTCCACCGACCAA
>JBPCKO010000328.1:0-4509 GCA_051004215.1 Streptosporangiaceae bacterium
TCTTATTTCGTTTCTGGTTCTTCTTCTGCGGCCCTCCTCCCCTCCCCCCCGCCCCAGCCCTCCCCCCCCCCCCCTACCCCGGAGCCGAGCGCTCCCCCCGCCCCGAATACCACGACGGCCTTGCCCGCGAAGCCCTGCTCAGTCATCCCCGCCTCCTTCCAGGCGCAGCGATGCCACCAGGTAAGCCACCCCGAAAGGATCGCCGCGATAGCGGATCTCGCTCGCGACCCTATGGCCTGCCAGCGCTCCGGCCAGTACCTGCCACGCCGGGCGGCCGGCCGCCATCAGCTCCCTGGCCAGCCCGGTGTCGACGGCCGCCAGCGCGTCCAGCCGGCCGGCCAGGACGGCCTGCTCGATGACGTCGTCGAACGCCCCGCTGCGCTCGTCCAGGTAACCGGGCGCGTTCAGCGTCCGGCGGGCGCTGCCGTCGGCCAGCACCAGGAGCGCCCGGCGGCCAGGGGCCGCGGCGAGATCGGTGCCCAGGCTCGCGCACCGGGCCGCGGGCTCCCCGGCCCCGACCGCCTGCAGCATCAGGCCGCCGTGGTAGCCCGCCGCGCCGAGCAGCCAGCGGCCGACCGCCAGCGACGTCGGCAGCGCACCGGTCGCGGCAGCCAGCTCCGGACGTCGCGAACCCGCCGGGCCGGGCGCGAACACCGCGGGGTCGAGCTCTCGGTCGGCGGGCCAGATCCCGGCTCGCTCCGCGACGCCCACCACGACGATCGTCTCCGGGCCGGCCGCTGCTAGCTCGGAGACCGCATCCAGGCAGGCCGACCGCAACCCGGGTTCGACCAGCGCGGTCCCGGTCAGCTCGCGGATCAGCAGCGGCGGGCTCGGGCAGAGGGCAGCGGCGACGATCATGGCTAAGCCAGGCCCCTGACCGCCCGCGCGGGCGGCGCATCGCCCCTGATGGCCGACACCATGTCGAGCGCCTGCCTGGTCTCCACGACGTGGTGGGCGCGGAAGACCCGCGCGCCAAGCCAGGCGCACACGGTGGTGGCGGCCAGCGTGCCGGCCAGCCGGCCGGCCAGCGGCACGTCCAGCGTCTCGCCGACGAAGTCCTTGTTCGACACCGAGACCAGCACCGGCCAGCCGGTCGCGGTCATCTCCCCGAGCCGCCTGGTGACCTCGAGCGAATGCCAGGTGTTCTTGCCGAAGTCATGCGCGGCGTCAATCACGATGCGAGCGGGGTCGACACCCGCCGCGACCGCCCGGCGGGCCAGCCGCTGGGTGTGCGCGAGCACGTCGGCCATCACGTCCTCGTAGCGAACCCGGTGCGGCCTGGTCCGCGGCCGCTGACCGCCCGCGTGCGAGCAGACCAGGCCGGCCCCGGCCGCGGCGGCGACGGCGGGCAGGCCGGCATCCCAGCCGCCCCAGCTGTCGTTGATCAGGTCGGCCCCGGCGGCGCAGGCCTGCCTGGCGACCTCGTGGCGCCAGGTGTCCACGCTGATCACCAGGTCCGGATAGGCCGCGCGCACACCCGCGATGAAGCCGGCCGTGCGGTGGATCTCCTCGGCGACCGGCACGTCCAGGCCTGGTGCGGCCGGCACGCCGCCGATGTCGACGATGTCGGCGCCTTCCCCCACGACCTGGTGAACCCGCTCCATCGCGACCGACTCGTCCCAGGTCAGCCCGGGCCGGAAGAACGAGTCAGGGGTCCGGTTGACGATCGCCATCAGCAGCAGCCGGCCAGGCCCGAACCGGTGCCGGCCAAGCGCGAGCTCAGACTGAGCCGGCTCTTGCTGGCTGGGCGGCACCCGCTCCGCCGACCAGGCACGCTCACCGTCAGCCATGCCCGGGGCCGGCTCCCTCCTGCGCGGATCGCGGATCGTGGGGTCGCGGTGCCGATCGCGCCCGCGCTGCTCAGCTTAACGACGCACGCGCAGCTCGCCGTCTCCGACATCGGTGATCAGCATGTGCCCGGGCGCGTGGGTGATCGCGAGCGGCAGCCGGGCCGCGGTCAGCGCGACCTGCGGCGTCACCCCGCAGGCCCAGAACACCGGCACCTCGCCTGGCCCGACCGGTACCGGGTCGCCGAAGTCCGGCCTGGCCAGGTCGGCGATCCCGAGCCCGGCCGGGTCGCCGTAGTGCACCGGCGCGCCGTGCGCGGCCGGATACCTCGCGGTCACGTCGGCAGCGGTCGCGACCAGCCGGGCGGGCACCGGCCGCATCGACACCACCAGCGGGCCGGCGAACCGTCCCGCGCTCACGCAGGGCCGGCTGGTGACGTACATCGCGACGTTGCTGCCCTCCGGCCGGTGACGCACCGGCACCCCGGCCGCCAGCAGCGCGCGCTCGAAGGTGAAACTGCAGCCGGTCAGGAACGCGACCAGGTCATCACGCCACCAGGCGCTCACATCGGCCGGCTCGGCCACGCACCGGCCGTCTTCCCAGACGCGGTACGCGGGCAGGTCGGTGCGCAGGTCGGCACCGGGCGCGAGCCGGGTGGCCGGATCCCCCGGCCGGCCGACCTCCAGCAGCGGGCACGCCCCGGGATTACGCTCCGCGAACAGTTCGAACTCCCGTGCCGCGTCCTGCGGCACGATGACCAGGTTGGCCTGGGCGAACCCGGGAGCCCAGCTCGCAGTCGGCACCCGCAGGCCGGCCCGGAACCTGGCCCGCGCGGCCGCGGGCATGACCGCTTCCATGAGGTCATTGTCCGCCGTCCCGCCCTGGCCATGGAGAAACCCTCGGGAAGCCCCGACCGCCCGCGGGTCTGCCACGCACGGCGACCCGGTTCAGCCCGGGCGGCAAGGTGGTGTGGTTCCATCCGGTCCGGGCCGGCCTGGAAGCATCCGACTTCCGCGCGCAGTTCTACCGCGGCCACCGGGTGCTCACCTGGTGGCAGGGTACTGGGCTGGGCGGGCTGGCCAGCGGCTCCGACTACATCTACAACGACCACTACCAGCCGCTCGCCGTGGTCAACGCGGGCAACGACTTCACCGCGGACGGGCATGAGTTCCTGATCACGCCGTGGAACACGGCGCTGATCCTCGCCTACACCACCGCGACCGCCGACCTCACCTCGATCGGCGGCCGGCCCAACCAGACCGTGATCGACGGCATCGTGCAGGAGATCGACATCCGCACGGGCAAGGTCCTGTTCCAGTGGAACAGCGCCGACCACGTCCCGTACAGCGACGGCGAGCAGCCGCTGCCGGCCTCGGCGAGCACGCCATGGGACTGGTTCCACATCAACGCGGTGCACCTGGCCAAGGGCGGCAACCTGCTGATCGACGCCAGGAACACCTGGACCGCGTACAAGGTGAGCCGGCCCACCGGGAACATCATCTGGCAGCTCGGCGGCAAGCACAGCAGCTTCAGGCTGCGGGCGGCGGACGGGCAGGTGCTCGACAACGCCAGCGAGCTGTTCGCGTGGCAGCACGACCCCAATCAGATCGGCCCTGACCTGTACACGTTCTTCGACAACGAGTCGGCCGGCCCGCCGGAGCTCCCGTACAGCCGGGCCATCGTGGTCAGGCTGAACGAGCGGACCAGGATCGCGACCGTGGTGCGCTCGTACAACCAGCCGGAGGGCCTGTCCGCCGCGTCGCAGGGCAACGCGCAACTCGCCCGCACTGGCGACCTCGTGGTGGGCTGGGGCGCGCTGCCCTACTTCTCGGAGTTCCGGCCGTCCGGCAGCCTGGTGTTCAACGCCGAGTTCCCGGCGGGCGTGAATACCTACCGGGCCTACCGGCTGCCCTGGCCGGCCGGTGGGGGCGGTCACCGCTAGCTGACGGCACGCGGTGCTGCGGGCAGCTACCAGTACCGTGCTACCAGACCTGGCCCGGATAGAACCCGAAGCGCTCCAGCGGCGCGATGATCTGCTCCTCCTCGTAGGCCAGATGCGACTGCAGCGTGTCCATCAGCACGTCCACCGCCTCGTCCAGCTTCCCCAGGCCGCCCGGCTCGCGCACCAGCCTGACCAGCGCCCGGTCGACGCCGTCAATGACCTCACCGATGATCGCGTGCTCGTCCTCGAGCCGGTCAAGGACCGGGGCCAGTCCGGGATCGGACCGGCGCAGGTGCGGGAAGACCGCCTGATCTTCCAGGCCGTGATGCTGCGTGACCAGGCCGCAGTAGGCCGCGCAGTACGCGCCGAGGGTCCAGTTGTTCTGCCGCATCGTCATGTCGCTCAGGGCCGCCCTGGCCCGGCCGGCCGTGACGGCACCCTCGCGCACCTGCCTGACCAGGTCCCGCACCTGGCTGAGTTCCTGGCGCAGATGGTCATGCACCTCGACCAGATGCCGGCCGACGGCCCGGCCCCGGACCGAGGGAACTTCCCCGTCCGGCGGCAGCGGCGCGACCGGGCGCGTTCCCGTTCCGGCCAGCCGGTCGTTGCCGCCAGGCCCCGCCCGCCCGGCCCCCACCCGCCCGGCCCCGGCCCGGCTGGCCGTCGTCCCGCCATCGCGGCCAGGACCGGAGGCCTCGAGGCCGCCAGGACCGGCACAATCCGCCGCGCCCAAGGAAGCCACCATGGGCGCGAAATCCCGGCAGCAACACTCAACCGCA
>JBPCKO010000329.1:0-6032 GCA_051004215.1 Streptosporangiaceae bacterium
GTACAGCAGCCAGCGGTCGGCCCGGAACGGCCGGTGGAACCACATCGCGTGGTCCAAGCTCGAGCCGACAGTCTTGCCGTCGGCCCAGGACAGCCCGTTCGCGAGCAGTACCGAGTCGAGCAGGGTCATGTCCGAGGCATAGGTCAGCAGGCACACGTGCAGCAGCGGATCATCCGGCAGTTCGCCGTCGGCCCGCACCCAGGCCATGCTGTGCGTGACCCGCAGCGACGGGTCAGCCGCCGCCTCCAGCGACAGCGGCCCCAGATGGCGGATGTCGACCGGGTTGCTCCACGCGTAGTCGGCCGCCGCGTCCCCGAACAGCTCCTCCATCCGCTCGGCGGCCGAGGGTACCGCCTCGGGCGGCGGGACATCCGGCATCGGGCGCTGGTGCAGCACGCCCTCCTCCGGGTGGTGGAAGGAGGCCGACAGCGTGAAGATCGTCTTGCCGTGCTGCACGGCCGATACCCGGCGGGTCGTGAATGACCGGCCGTCCCTGACCCGGTCCACCAGGTAGATCAGCGGCACCGCCGGGTCGCCCGGCCGGATGAAGTAGGCGTGCAGGGAATGCACGGGGCGATCATCCGGCACCGTGCGGCCGGCCGCCACCAGGGCCTGGCCGGCGACCTGGCCGCCGAATACCCGCTGCCGCCGCTCGTTCTCCGGGCTGCGGGCCCGGAAGATGTCCAGCTCGATCTGCTCGAGGTCGAGCAGCTCCACCACGGCGTCCAGGGCCTTGCTCATCGGGCCGCCTTTCTCGGTCTCGTCCAGCCGCACCGTACCGGTCCCGGCCGTCACTTCCTGCGGCGGGACCTGGGCCCGCCGCGGCCGTGCAGCCCGTCCAGGAACCGCGACGGCTGCCTGGTCCGGCGGCCGCCCGGCGACCTGGCCAGCGCCCACGACAGGTACAGCCGATGCCTGGCCCTGGTGATCCCCACGTAGAGCAGCCGGCGCTCCTCCTCGATCTCCTCCGGGCTTTGCGCATACACGATCGGCACCGCACCATCGGTCAGGCAGGGCAGGAACACCACGTCCCACTCCAGGCCCTTGGCCGCGTGCAGCGAGGCCAGGGTGACCCCGCCGGCCTCGGGCGCATGCCCGGTGGCGCTGCGCAGCTCGAGCTCGGCCGCGAGGCCGGCCAGGGTCGCCCCCTGGTTCGCAGCGAAGAAGCCCGCCGCCATCTGGGCCAGCGCGTCGAGCGACTCCCAGCGCTCCCGCGCCTTGCCGCGGCCGCCCGGCGGCTGGGCGGTCAGCCCGAGACCGGTCAGGATCGGCCGGACCGCGTCCGCCGGGTCCTCGTCCGCGGCAGCCGACCTGGCTGCCGCCCTCAGCAGCTGCGCCGCCTGCCGGACCTCGGGCCGGTCGAAGAACCGCTCGGTGCCGCGCAGCTGGAACGGGACCCCGGCCGCGGTCAGCGCTTCCTCGTACCCGCTGGTCATCGCGTTCGTCCTGACGAGCACGGCGATCTGGCCGGCCGGCGTCCCCGCACCGACCAGATCGGCCGCGGTGCGGGCGACCGCCTGCGTCTCGGCCTGCTCATCCGGATACTCGGCCAGCACCGGGTCGGGACCTGCGGGACGCTGGGCCACCAGGGCCTGGCCGGGGCTGGCGAACACCCGGTTGGCCAGCGCCACCACCTGGGGCGTGGACCGGTAGTTGCGGATCAGGCGGATCACGGTCGCATCCGGATACTGCAGGGGGAACCGGCTCAGGTAGGCGGGGGACGCACCGGTGAACGAGTAGATCGTCTGCCGCGGGTCGCCGACCACGCAGACGTCGTCGCGGTCCCCGGCCCACTGGTCGAGCAGCAGCTTCTGCAGCGGGTTGACGTCCTGGTACTCGTCCACGACGAAATACCGGTACCGGTCCCTGACCGCCGCGGCGGCCGGGGCGTGCCCGTCCAGGATGGCGGCGGTCAGCTCCAGCACGGACTCGAAATCCATCAGGTGCCGCTCGGTGCGCAGCAGCTCATAACCCGCGTACAGCGCGGCCAGCCGGTCCGGCGGAAGCGGGCCGGCCCGGCCGGCCTTCTCGCTGGCGAGCTCGTAGTCCTCCGGGCGGACCTGGGTGACCTTGGCCCATTCGATCTCAGCGGCCGCGTCGCGCAGTTCAGCCAGCCCCAGCCGGAGCCGCTGCCGCCTGGCCGCCTCGGCCAGCAGGCCGGCCTTGGAGTCGATGACCGCGGGAACGGGGCCGCCCACCGCGGCGGCCCAGAAGTGCGTGAGCTGGCGCAGCGCCGCCGAGTGGAAGGTTCTGGTCTGGACTTGCTCGAGTCCCGCGTCCGGCACGGCCGCGGCGCCCAGCTGCCTGAGCCTGGTGCGCAGTTCGCCCGCCGCCTTCGTCGTGAACGTCACCGCGAGCACGCGATCGGGCCGGACGACGCCCGTCGCGACCGCGTAGGCGATCCGGTGCGCGACCGCCCTGGTCTTGCCGGTGCCGGCTCCGGCCAGCACGCAGACCGGCCCGCGCGCGACGAGCGCGACCCGCTGCTGCTCGGGGTCCAGCGCGGCCAGGACGGCGTCCGGCCCCCGGCCGGAGCCCGGAATCGCCGCCGCTACCGATCCCCGCACCCGCGCTCCTTCCGCCCGGGCGGCTCGCGCCCTTCCGCGCACATCCTGCCGCATGCCGCCGACGGTCGCCCGGCTGCCGGCATGTGCCCTGGTCACGGCTCCGCGGGCGACCCCGGCCGACGGATGGGGCATATATCACATCAACTCGGGGCGGCGCGCAGGAAGCACCTCGCAGATGCGGACGTTACTAGTCGTCAGGTGTGAGAATGGCAGCCAAGGAGGATCAGCGGCATGAACCAGCCACTGACGATGTACACGACGCCATGGTGCGGTTACTGCCGGAGGCTCAAGAGTCAGCTTGCCCGCGAGGGCATCGAGATCACCGAGGTTGACATCGAGCGCGAACCAGAGGCCGCCGACTTCGTGATGACAGTGAACGGCGGATACCAGACGGTGCCCACGGTGCTGTTCGGCGACGGCAGCACGCTGACCAATCCGTCCGTCCGCGCGATCAGGCAGCGGATAGACGAGCTGGCCGTGCCGCGATGAGCGAGCCTGGTCACGCGGCGAACGACCCGGTCGCGCCGTCGCCAGGGCAGCCCCCGGCCGATCCGGCCGCCGGGCCGGTGGCGGGCGAGCCCGGTAACGAGGTTGTCCGCCGGACCAAGGACGGCTGGCGGGTCGGCGGCGCCGACCTGCCCGACCTGACCAGCGCGATGGTGCTGGCCGACCTGATCTCGGCCGAGCTGACCGCGGACGAGTCGGCGACCGCCGCGGCCGCTGGTCCCGCGGACGCGGACGCGGACGCGGCGCCGGCAGGCAAGGGCCGCAAGCCGGGCCGGTCCAAGGACGCGGCGGCGAATGAGACCAGCCGCCTGCGCGCGACCATCGGCCAGCTGGAGCATGCGCTCACTGCCCGGGTCAGGGTCGAGCAGGCGATCGGCGTACTGGCCGAGCGGCACCGGATCCAGCCCAGGCAGGCCTTCGAGCAGCTCAGAACCGCGGCGAGAAGCCGCGGCCGGCGGGTGATCGACATCGCCAGCGATGTGGTGGCGAGTGCGACGAACCCGCTGCTTCAGCTGCCTGACGAGCTTTCCAGGCCCCGATCGGCGGCACGGCGCGGACGGCAGACCCACGGCGTCCTGCACGGCGAGTAGCAGGCCGCGGGGCAGCCTGCGCGAACGAGGACAACCAGCCCTTGACGATGGCGTTTGCCTGCCATTACCAGCGCCACGCGGGCATTGATTGACCGAACGTGGCCACGGGTACAGACGGCCTCGGGGGCCGCACGTCGCGGTCCGGGACGAGGGCCAGGGCGTGGACGACGGGGAACTTCCGGGCCGCCTGCTGATCATCGGCGGAGCCGAGGACCGGTGCTGCGGCGCCGGGATCCTTGAGCGCTTCGCGGCCATGTGCGGCGGACCTCGGGCGCGGATTGTCGTGATCACCACCGCCACCGGCCGGCCGGACCGGGCCATCGCCGACTACGAGCGGGTCTTCCGCAAGCTCGGCGTCCGGCAGGTCCGCGAGCTGCCGGTCAGCGGACGGGCCGACGCTGACAGCCAGCGCGCCGCGGCAGCCCTGGACCGCGCCACCGGCGTGTTCTTGTGCGGCGGCGATCAGGCCAGGCTGCAGACGCTGGTCGGCTCCCGCACCAACGAGCAGCTGCAGCGGCGGCTGGCCGAAGGGCTCGTAGTGGCCGGGACCAGCGCAGGCGCCACCGCGCTCGGCACCACCATGATCCTGGGCGGCACCGGCTCCGACGTAGCAACGGCCGCTGTCCGCACCGCGCCCGGGCTCGGCCTGATGCCGCGGATGCTGATCGACATGCACTTCGCCGAGCGCGGGCGGCTGCCCAGGCTGCTCAGCGCGGTGGCGCTCGATCCGGACCGGCTCGGCGCCGGCATTGACGAGAACACCGCGATCTGCGTGCGCGCCGATCAGTTCGAGGTCATCGGGGCCGGGGTGGTCTCGGTCGTGGACGCGAAGAAGGCGGCGGTCGTCCATGCGGCCGCCGACACCGACCCGATCACGTTGTTCGATGTCCGGCTGCACCTGCTCCCCGCCGGGTGCGTGTTCGACCTGGCAAACCGGGCGCCGGCCATCGGGCCGGCCCACGCCAGGTACTGAAACGAGGATTGCTGGCGGCTACCCATGGTGACATCCACCGGAGGAGACTGAAGTGCGGCTGGTTCACGTGCGCCATCTCAGCGGCCCGAACACCTACAGCACCGCGCCGGTCAGCGTGGCCCGGCTGGAACTCGGCGAGCTGACCAACGCGGAGACAACCGAGTACCCGGGGTTCGCGGGCCGGCTCGCCGAGCAGCTGCCCGGCCTGGCCGGCCACCATTGCGCAGCGGGCCGGCCGGGCGGGTTCACCGCGGCCATGGGCCGCGGCACCTACTTCGGCCACGTCACCGAGCATGTCGCGCTCGAGCTATCCGCGCTGGCCGGGCGGGAGGTGCACCTCGGGCGGACCGTGTGGGCCGGGCAGGACGGGCACTACGACGTGATGACCGAATGCCCGCTGGACGAGCCCGAGGATTCGGCCGTCCCGGAAGAGCTGATCTCGCTGGCGCTGTCGGTCGTGCAGGACGTGCTGGCCGGGCGCCGGCCCGACCTGAGCGCGTACCTGGCTGCGCTCGCCCGCACGGTCGAGCGGGAACGCCTGGGCCCGAGCACCGCCGCCATCGCCGAGGTGGCCAGGCGCCGCGACATCCCGGTCCGCCGGATCGGCGGCCTGTCCATGCTGCGACTCGGCTACGGCTGCCATCGGCGGCTCGTCAGCGCCGCGATGACCGAGCAGACCTCGGCCATCGGCGTCGACATTGCCGGCGACAAGGTGCTGACCAAGCAGTTCCTGGCCAGGGCCGGCATCCCGGTGCCCGACGGCACGGTGGCCAGGACCGAGGCGGAAGCGATCCGCGCGCTCGCGGAGCTTGTCGGCCCCGGCGTGATCAAGCCCCGCAACGGCAATCACGGCCGCTGCATCTCGGTCGGCGTGCGGACCCCCGCGGAGGCCGGGCACGCGTACCGGCGCGCGGCGGCGGGCTCGGGCTCGGCCGAGGTGATCGTGGAGCGCTACGTGCCCGGCCTGGACTACCGGGTGCTGATCGTGGGCGGCCGGGTGACGGCGGCCGCCGAACTGCGGCCGCCGTCGGTGACCGGCGACGGCTCGCACACGGTAATCGAGCTGATCGACGAGCTGAATGCTGACCCGCGCCGCGGGCTAGGCCATTCCCGGGCCATGACGAGGGTCACCGTCGACGACGCGCTGCTCGCGCACCTCGCGGACGACGGCCTGCGCCCCGGCTCGGTGCCGGCCAGCGGGCGGCTCATCCCGCTGCGCCGCAACGGCAATCTGTCCACCGGCGGCACCAGCCGGGACGTCACCGGGCAGATCCATCCCGACGTCGCCGAGCTGTGCCGCCGGGCCGCCGGGGTCACCGGCCTCGACATCTGCGGCCTTGACCTGAGGCTCGAGGACATCGGCGCGCCGCTGTTCGGCGCGGCCCTGGCCGGCGC
>JBPCKO010000330.1:0-16206 GCA_051004215.1 Streptosporangiaceae bacterium
CTTGATTCAGGTTAACTCGATGAGGCTCTGACCGGAGAGGCAGCACGAAGGCCATCTGCCAGCGGAAACGCGATCACGCTTGGCAAGGACGCCAGCGCCACCGGACCGACCGGGAATCGAGGCTAACGAGGTCCTTTACCAACAGGCTCGCAGATTAAGGCCCGAGCATGGCGGCCCGGCCAATCCGGCGGCGGGCCATCCTCTTCCTGGACGCCTGCGCGACGGATCTCCGGTCAAAACAGCCCTGCCCGCAGCGCGGTCACGCGGTTGACTGCGGCGTTGAATGCGGTGGGGTCAAGCTGGCCGTTGCCGAGCGCGGTAGCCAGCGCGGAGGTGGCCACCTCAGCCTCGGTGACGTCCTGGGCGGAGCACAAGATGAGGTCCATGCCCGCGCCGGCCGCGGTGACGGCCTTTTGGCCGGTGGAGCCGAACGCGTTGAGCGCGCCGGCTTCCAGTGCGTCGGTGATGGTCACGCCGGTGAAGTTGTTACGGCCGCGCAGCTCCTGCCCGATGATCGTCGGGGACAGGCCGGCGGGCAGGCTAGCATCCAGCGCCGGGTAGATCGCCCAGGACACCATGACGAGTTTGACCCCGGCGCTGACCGCGGAGGGGTAGGGCACCTCGTCGATGGTGCGCAGCTTCGTCCGGGACACGGTCAAGGTGACCGGGCGGGTGTCGGTGTTCTGGGTCTTGGTGGCTGAGCCCAGGCCGGGGAAGTGCTTGGCGGTGGCGGCCACGCCGGTGGCCTGCTGGGCGCTGATGAACGCTTGCCCGCACTCGGAGACGACCGAGGGGTTATTGCTGTAGGAGCGCTGGTACTGGTCGATGAAATTACCGGATTTGTAGTACACGTCGAGGACGGGGGCGAGATTGACGTTCATGCCGACCCCGGCGAGGTTCTGGCCGGCGCCGGTGCCCGCGCTGGTGGCGGCGTCCACGGGGTTGCCGGAGGCGCCTACTTGTTTCTCGGACGGGGTGGGCTGGCCGGGCAGCCGGCGGACCTCGCCGCCTTCCTGGTCGGTCATCAGCAGCAGCGGGACACTGATGGGGCTTTGCGCTTGGGCCTGGCGCAGTTGGGTGATCACCCCGGCGATCTGGGTGTCACTGGAGATGTTCCCGCCGAAGAAGATCACGCCGGCGGTTTGGCCCGCGGAGATGTCGTTGAACAGGCTCTGCGGCGGCGTCAGTCCCGGGTAGGACGAGATGACCCGCTGGCCGGCCAGTTGCACATTGCTCAATGCCGCCGCCGCCGCCCGCGGCCTGATTCGCTGGGCGGGCGTGCGGGGCAGGCCAGTCAGGCCAGCCAAGCCCAGCCCGCCCACCGAGCCAAGCACCGCTCGCCGAGACGGTTGCTGTCCCAGGTACCGGCCGCCGGCCATCGGCTCGTTCAATTCAGACTCCTTTACGCGATCGCGCGGCATGGCCAGCCCGCGCATTGCCGCCGAAGCTGCATCCGCGAAAGGCCGCCTCCCTCAGAGTCAACGCGGACGCCCTCCGCAGGCAAGGGGTCGACGGTGATTCAGCAGGACCTAAAGAAAGGCAGCCGCGCACAACCGCACGACCGTGCGTGCGCTCAACAGCAAGGAGCGAGCACCGGCCGCCGCGCCGATGATCCGGATCGGCGCGGAGTACCGCCGCTGACCGCGTGCTCCATTTAGCGCACTGGCTGGGGCTGGCGATTTGCGGGCGCCCGTGAGATCAGCAGCTCTGGCTGGTCAGGCCGCTGTTCCGGCTGTTCATCGGGTGGTGCCCCTGGGCAAGTTCCGTGCCTCTGTGCTATTCGGCCGGCATGTCCCCGTACCGGATTCTCCTCAACATGGCGCCGAGGACGGCAAGGGAAAGCCCGATACTTCCGATTCCAGGTTGACATCGCTTAGTTATAGGACGATAGACTGGCGGTATGCGTACCGCTGCGCCTGCCCTGCTCCCGGTCTTCCGGTCCAGGCTGCAGGGCGAGCTGCTGGCGCTGGTGCTCGGCACCGCCGACATTGAGCGGACCGTGGAAGATCTGGCGCGGCGTACCGGCCAGCCATATCAGACGGTCGCCAACGAGGTCCGCAGGCTTCAAGCCGCCGATCTGCTTGTGGCGCGCACGGTCGGCCGTTCCAAGCTTCTGCGGGCGAATGAGGGAAGTCCTTACTTCGGGGCGTTGTCGCAACTGGCCTTGATGTCCTTCGGACCACCGCTGGTGATCGGCGAAGAATTCGGAGACCTGGCAGAAGTGCGCAGTGTCCTGATCTTCGGTTCGTGGGCGGCGCGGTATGGCGGTGAAAGCGGCCCCGCGCCCAATGACGTGGACGTACTGCTGATCGGCACGCCGGACCGGGACGCGGTCTACGAGGCCGCGCGCCGGGCGGAACAGCGCCTGGGCAGGGAGGTCAACGTGACCGTCCGCGGAGCTGAAGAATGGCGGTCGGCAACCGACGGGTTTACCCGGCAAGTCCGCTCGTCGCCGCTGCTCGAGATTCCCCTGCGCACGGACCAGGAAGGGCGCCGAGGCGGTCATGAGTAAATGGGCCAAGGGAGCTGACAGGGTAGCCGGACTGATCGAGGCTCGCCATCTTCAGCAGGTCATCGCTGATCCCGACACCGAGGCAGCGCTGCTCGCTTCAGCCCACCGCCACGTCGGGAGCGCCCGCCGGACTGCGAGCCGAGATCCGGAAGCCGCCTACAGCCTTGCCTACGACGCGGCGCGCAAGAGCGCCACTGCGCTGCTGAGCCATCAAGGACTCCGGCCAACCACTACGGGCGGGCACATAGCCATAGTCGACGTGATCCGCGTCCAGTTCCCGGGCGTGCCGGGACTCAGCTCGCTCGACCGACTGCGCAGACGCCGTAACCAGGCCGAATACCCCGATCTGCGCAGCTACGACCCCATCACCAGGGAGGAAGCAGAAGACGCCATCCGGGTCGCCTCCGACTGCCTCGCCAGCACAGATCGCCTGCTCCAGCTCGATGAACTCGGCATCTTCCGGCTTTGACGGCTGGCGAGTCGGCCAGCTCCAGGGGCGTGGTCAAGACGCTAGCTCCTGGAGTGCTGCAAGGTCTGCCAGCCAGCCAGGCCGCATTGCTAGAAGATGCTCGTCTGGATAAGCGTCTGGCTGCGGTGGCCCCATGGCTCGACAGGGGTTCTCCGAACGGCCAGCAAGGCCATGACGTGTTTGCCGGAGGTTCGGGAGATCCTGACCTGCTCCGACTGCCTGTGTCTTGCCTTCGGCGGGGGGATAGAATGGGGGAAGAAGCAGAACCAGGCAGGGCGTGACGGGCCAGCCTCGGGCTTTGGGGCTTCAGTTCGGAAGCCGCTCCGCGACCCAGCTCCAGTCAATGCGCTCTTGCTCAAGCCGGATGCGCTCGCCCAGGCGGTCAGCGACTAGGTCCTGGTAAAGCGCTTGTTCCTCAGCGGACAGCCGGTCGAGGCGTGAAACGGCCGGGGACGCCTCGGTCACCCATCGGCCGCGGTGGGCCAGTAGCGTTGCCCGGTCCATCAGAAGGGACCGGGTCTGCGGCAGCCACGCACGTAGCTGATTGAGGATGGCGAAACCGTGGGTGTCGAGATCACCCCAGTAGACGACGTCGGCATCGGAGAGCCAGGGCAGCGAACCGACGCGGTCAACTTCGAAGCCCTTTCCCCAGAACACGGCGCCTTCGGGCGGGACGGGCACGCTGAGGAACGTGATTTCGTTCTCGATCACCAGCGCACGCGTCGCTGCGACGTGCATCGTCCCGAGCTCATCCAATCGGGCCGTGAGTTCCGACAATCCGGCGGCTATGCCCAGCGACGGGCTTGGCCGAATCCGCAGGGTTTCGGGCTTGGTGCGAAGTCCCAATGCCTCCAGAAAGCCGGATGCAGTGGAGGGAACGCCGAGCAGCTGGGCTAGCAATGACCGGTGCCGTTCAACGAACTTGGTGTCAACCCCTGGGGCGGTTATCTCCCGCAGGTAGTGGCCGGAGCCTCGCGCGGCGCGCAGCCAGCGGTAGGCGGACAAGAGCGTCGGCCATGAGTCCGCGACCTCTAGGGCTCGCAGGGGATTGGCCGCGACCCACGCCGAGAGGGCTTGCTCGGCCGCGGCAACGGACAGCACGGTCTTGTACGCCCTGACGCGGTCACCGACGCCCACCAGCGCAACTGCCTGCTCGTACGATTCGACGACCGCGCGGCTGGGCAGCTCGTTGCGACCGATGAGCCGTCCACCAACCGGCGCGTAGCGGATTGCGTATCGCGTGCCGCCGCGACTGCCAGCCTCCAAGGCCGCGATCCACGAGCGGACCGCCTCGATGTCGTCGCCGATTCCGCCAGGCCGCGGCCCGCGGAGGGGCACTTCTACAACCGGGAATTGCGCCGCTGCGGCCAGAGCACGCAGGATCGACCCGTCATCCCAGCGCCGCTGTACCCGGGCGCGGATGTCCGAGGCAGTCGTCCAGGCGGTCATCCCAGGTGACCGTCTTGACGTTCGCGAAATTCCTCAATTGTCAGAGTCTGTAGCCGAGAATAGCTGCCCGTGGGGTTGTCGACGAAGCCGATGGCGCGCACATAGGGCTCGATCACGTGCACCTTCTGGAGCGGGGTTACAATCAGCAGTTGCAGGCCGAGCCGCGCGAAAAGGTCGAGTGCATAGCGGGTCGAGACGTCCGAGCCGCGGCCGAACGCCTCATCGATGACCGCGAAACGGAAGTCGCGCGATTTCTCGACACCCCACTCCAGTCCGAACTGGTAGGCCAGCGACGCAGCGAGGATCGTGTAGGCCAGCTTCTCCTTCTGTCCGCCGGACTTGCCGTCGGAGTCGCGGTAGTGCTCCCATTCCTCGCCGGTTTCACGATCACGCTCGGATGCCGAGAAGGTGAACCAGTAGCGGACATCAGTGACCCGTCGGGTCCAGGCGCGGTCGGTATCGGTATGGCCGTCGCGTCCGCGGAAGCGCTCGATTATCCGTTTAACGTCCAGGAACCGCTGCTCGGAATAGTGGTCATCATTGACCGACAGCGTGTCGTCAGTCGCAGCCCGTAGTTCGGCCCGGAAGTCCTGTACCTCAGTGTTCACAGTGCGTTCGGTGAGGAGCCGGATGTACCGGCCGGGGCTGTAGTCGATCGCACCGAGCGCCTCGTTGATGCGATTCACCCGGGTGTGGATCTCCTCGGACTGCCGGCGCAGCCAGTTGTTGAACTGGGCGAGTTCACGGATGGTGTTCGTGTTGAGCTGTCGCTTGAACTCGCTCTCGAAGCGCGGCAGGTCGTCGGTCGCGACGCGGTCGTGGAACGCGCGGAACTCCTCGCGGGCCTCGACGTTCGCGTCCATTTCAGTGGTCGCCTCGGGCCAGCAGCGCCGTATCTCGCTCATGTATTGGAGCAGACGCTGCGCGTAGTTAACGAGCTCGCGGCCGGTCCGGTCGATCGCGGTCTGCAGCCCGGAAGTGAGCGAGGTGCCGGCGGCCGCGCATGCATCCGCTGAACAGGGCACCGCGTCACCCAGCCGCTCGATGAGCTGCTCGAAGGACAGGTGGGCGGTTCGGCGCTGCCAGGGGTCCACGCTGGCGGCGAAGTCTTGGTCTATGTCGCGCGCCGCTATCGCCCGTCTGATCAGCTCGGCCTGCACTCGGACATCGCCGGTTAGCGTTTCGTGCTTCTCCCGCAGTTCGGCAGTGCTGGCGTCATTATCCTCGAGCCGTCGCTCGATCTCGGCGAGCACGGACGAACCGGAGATCAGCCTCTGCAGCTCCTGTTCCGCGGCGATGGCTCGGTCGTCCGCCTCCGCCCAGTCGAGCTCGGTCCACGAGCGGAAGATTGCCAGGCCGTCCAGAGCCGACTGCTGATTCGCCAACGCGTCGCGCTGGCTGCGGAGCCTGGAGTACTGCGCATCGACCTCGAGGAGTTGCCTCTGCAACCGCGTCATATGCTCCGTCAGCGCTGCGACCTTGCGCTCATTGATCCAACCCAGTACCCAGGAGCGCGGGTCATCGACGCGCGACCGATCGTCCTTATCGTGCCGGTCACCCGAACGCGCCTGTCCCTGGCGGGTGAGGGCCCGGCGCTCGCCACGGAACTGCTCGATTGTGTCGACGCAGGTGAAGTCGGCCCGGCGGACTATCTCGTCGCGTAGGTAGTCACGGAACGGTCCGTCGGCTATATCGATCGTGTCGGCCAGCAGCACACCTCCCGCGTTGCGTGGCTGCAGCGGCACCCGCCGAGCCGGCACGCGCTCGTACACCAGCCTGCTGCCGGCGGTCCGGCCGTCGCTGCGGCGATAGGTGAGCCGGCGCTCGTTGACCCAGCCGGACACGCGGTCGTAGTGCCGCTGCGAGACGAGCAGCGACAGGGCGAAGCTGCGCAACACACGCTCGGCGGCGCCTCGCCAGTCAGCAAACTCCTCGGCGACGTCGAGCAACTCGCCCGCGAACGGCAGCTCGGTGTCGTTGATACCGAGGTCCGCGCAGAGCTGGGCACGGACGTCCAGTTGCGCGGCGGGCAGATTGTTCTTCCTGGTCGCGAGGCTGAGCAGCTCGGCGCGGGTTTCGTCCCCGAGCCGACGCAGCTCGCTACGCGCCGCGATAGCCGCCTCGAGCTCCTCGTCCAGTGATTGAAGTTGCGTGTCCAGCTGCTCCCGTGCGGCCGGCAGGGCGGCGGCCAGTGAAGCGAACGCGGTTGAGTCGGCGATGTCGGGCAAGCCGCCTGTGCGGATGAGCGTGTCGAAATCCGCGCGTCGCTGGCGTCGCTCGTCCGCCAGCGCGCGGTCCGCCCGAACTTGCTGCTCGAGCTTGGTTACCCGGTCGCCGCCAGCCGCCGCGCGCTCGATTATCAGTGACTCGCGTTCCCGGACGAGTGCATCGTAGGCTGCCTTGGCTTCAGCGGCCGCCTTGGCCTGGCTGTCGCGGACTACCTCATGGTTTGCGATTTCCTCGGTCAGCAGGCGAACGCGCAATTCGGCAATGAACAGGCGCACCGCATCGCGCTGGTGCTCCAGCTCGCTGCGCCTTTTCAGCGCATCGTCGTACCGCTCGCTGGTCGCGACCAAGGGCTGCAGTGCCTCGAGCTGCTCCCGGGCCCGCTTGACCGCATCGTGCGCCTTGGCAAGGTCATCGAAATGGGCGACTATGCTGCGGACCTTGTCGGCTGCGTCAGCGGGCTCGAGCATATGACTGCGGACGAAATCATTGAGGTTGCCGACCGATTTCATCGAGACGGTCTGGTGGAACAGCTCCATCGCTTGCTCGGACTTGATGCCGAGCAAGCGCCGCACCCGACGCGCGTAGTCGGGGAACACGGTGTGGATCTCGGCGTCGCCAGCCCGCAGCCGACGGCGCAGGCTGGTCAGATCGGATCCGAAGTCAGTGAAATCCGCCTCGATCGACAGCTGCTTCTGTGAGGTAACGAAGAAGCGGTCGGGCTGGCCAGCCCGATCCTTCTGATGGAATACCTGCGCCAGCGTGATGGCTTCACCGAATCCATCGTTGGCGAATATCCCGAGTACGACCGAAAAGTGCCGGTGATCGCGAAGCCCGACCGGGCGGGAGGCTCCGGTGGCTTCGACCCGTTCCGACTTGTAGTGGCCCTCGACGTAGGACCGTAGGGTGCGTTCCTTTGCGTCCGCCCCGGCAGCCTTGTTGTAAGAAATCCGATGGGCCGGCAGGAGCAGCGTGGTGAGAGCGTCGACCAGCGTCGATTTGCCGCTGCCGATGTCGCCGGTGAGTAGTGCTGTCGCGCCGTCGGTACAAAGTCGCCAGACCCGCTTGTCGAAGGTGCCCCAGTTAAAGACCTCGAGCCGGTGCAGCCGGTAGCCGGCTCGAGGCCCGCCACGGCCCAGCTCCGTTACGGAGAACAATGCGTCACTCATTGCGGCTCGCCTGACCTGGGGCCGCTCCGGCGTACTCCGCGAGCTTGTCGGCGAAGTCCGAGAGCGTCTGCGCGTCCACGTACGCCTTGAGAATCCGTCGCACCTCCCACTGATCGGTGCGCGGGCGCAACTGGCGCAGGAATCCGAGTTCAGCCGCCCGGCGGATGGTCGTGTCGACCTGATCGACCACGCGAGCCTCATTGGTCGACTCAGTCAGGAACAGCCGTAGCATCTCCACGATCTGATCGCGGCTAAGCACCAGCTTGCCCTCGCTGCCTGCAGTCTCGAACTCAACCAGCCGCTTGCGGAGGAGAACGAGCAGGAGGCTCAGGTTGTACGTGAGAGTGCGCCGGTGCACCAGGCGGGGCAATGGTTCCTCGCCATCAGCCTCCAGGCGGGTCTGAAGGTAGGCGTAGCCCTCCGCGTCGTCGATGATCACGTCGACGCCGATCGTGGCAAAGTGGTCGCGAACGCCGGAGGGATTGCGGTCAAGGGTGGTCCACGTCGGCTCGTCGTCCTCCCGGTAAACGACACCGCGCATCAGCTGGATGATCGCGGAGGCCACGGCGTGTTCCTCAGCGGACCTCATTGTCGCGTCACCGTCACCTTCGGCAGCCGCGCACGGCGGATGACTTCACCGGCTGTGTAGCCGATGCATGTCTCGTCCCGCTCATCCACCGTGACGTCGAGATCGTCATCGGTCAGCGCGAGGTAGCCAATGATCTCGGCCGCGCCCTGCTCGATCGGATAAGCCGCGACAACGTCGCTCAGCAGCGCTGAGCCACGCTCGGGGACGGCCGAGCGGATGTTGTCGGCAAGCCGTGCTTGGTTCACAAAGGTCTGCTCGAACAGCGCACTCACGTCAGCCTCTGCCTCGCTGGTCGGGTCGAGCAAACTGTCGACGTGCGCGCTGGGACGGGCGTCATAGAGCGGCCGCTCGAGTAGCAGGGCGATTCTGACTCCAGGCTCGTCCACCTCGAGTCCAATCGTCGGCGGAAGGTTGCGGCAAGCAAGCGCTGTGACCTCGATGGATCGGACGAGATCGAGCACCCGACGGTTCTCCAGCCACACCTGATCGTCAAGAAAGCGGCGCAGTTGTTCGGAGATCTGGCGGACGGTCTGCTGAGTGCGCTCGGCAGCCTCGGACCAATCGTGGTGCACCGTGCGTAGCCGCCAGTCGGCAGTGAGCTGCTCCAGGGACTGCAATCGGGCCAGCATGTTCGTCAGCTCGTCCTGCCTCGTCTCGGACAGCAGGAAGTCATAAAACGCCTGGAAGCTGCGCCCCTGGTCGGATTCGTCGATATCGGCGCGGCTGCCGACCAGTTCGGCGAGCAGGTCGCCCTTGCTGCCCTCCCATGCTGCGATCCGCTCGCGCACCGCACGGTCCAGGCTCCGGAAATTGTCTTCTACCTCGCGGAAGTCCGAGAGTAGGTCGCGCGCGGTCGCGGCAAACTGCTGATATCGATCGCGCAGCGAGGTAGGACTGAGAACGGTGAGGTTGCCGGTCTCGACCTCGGCAATCTCGCGGTTGATGGCATCGCGACGTCTGTGTAGTTCGGCCAGCCTCGCCTGCGGATCGGTCTCGGCCCCGTGCACGATCTGACGCAGCAGATCGATCACCGTATGCAGCCGCGACTCAGTGCCAACGAATGGGCGGACGCCTAGGCCAGTGACCCACCCGTAGGCCTTCTCGAAGGCTGGCGTGGCGTCGTATTGCACCTCGTCGGACCCGAATGGGTAGAAACGACGCAACCAGCCAGCGTCGGGGTGCGCCCAGTCCTCGAGATAGTCGGTGGCCGGCTTCGGGTACCGCTGGGGGCTCGGGTCGGTGGCGTTGAGCGAATACAGCTCGTCGTCCAGCGCAGCGGCCAAAGCCGAGGCAGCCGTCGCGCCGTTATTGCCCTCGACGAAGAATCTGCCGATGAAGGCCAGCACGAGCGGCGCGTTAGCAGCGCGGAGCAGACGCCATGCCGGATGCCGGTCGCGGAGCCGCTCGACATCGCTGTGGTCCATTGCCCCTCCGTACTCAACTGCGCACAGCCTATGGAGGAGGACCGACGGTTCCCGTCTATACGAAGCATCTCGACGCGCCACGACCGCAGATACCACCTGAGGCCAGCCGGTGCGTCGATTTGCCGGTCCAGGGCTTAAATGGAGATCGGCCACCGCCAAGCGCAGACGTTCCGCCCGGCCGTTCCTCAATGCGACCGATCCGGAGCTAGCCGCAGCCAGGCGTGCAAGCGTGGCCGCGGCGCGGCCTCTATCGCAGGTCATCGATCGCGCCAGGCCGCTGGACGGATTGTCCGGCCGGAATCTCTATCGCGTATCTCTCGTGATCTTCGGCGGTCAGAGCCAGGTCTCGGCATTGGCGAGGTCAGCATTGGCGGGGTGCTCGGTGAGAATGGCCTCAAGGGCGGTGATGATCTTGCCTGAGTCGTCGCGGGTGCAACGGTAA
Organism: Streptosporangiaceae bacterium; assembly: GCA_051004215.1. Lineage (GTDB taxonomy): Bacteria > Actinomycetota > Actinomycetes > Streptosporangiales > Streptosporangiaceae > Chersky-822. The sequence goes on from JBPCKO010000330.1 coordinate 10,281, forward strand.
GTGCCAGGGATGAAGATCATGCCGTAGTGTCCGGCGCCGCCGGGGGAAATGGCCTCGTGGTGCAGCGGACGGAAGTCCCGGAGGTTGTTCGTGACAAGTGCCCGGCTCTCGGCGCGGGACAGGGCCAGGACGTCGGGGTCGGGCAGGGCCGCGCGGCCGGGGTGCCCGGCGATGGCCTCGACGTCATGCCCGCGTGCGCGGAGTTCGAGGGCGATGGCGGGGGAGAGCATCTCGTCCAGCAGCAGCCTCATCGGCGGAGGGCTGCCTGCCCGGCCTGGTAGGCGGCGTAGGCGTCAGCAGACTCCCGCTCGTTGTCCTCGATCAGCTCGTCGATCTCGCCGGTATAGGCGCCGTAATACGCGATGGCGGCCTGGACCAGGCCGAGCGGGATCTCCAGGTAGACGGCGGCCTCGGCGGGGTCGCCGCCGTTGTCGCGGACCACGGCGATGACTTCCCAGACGTTCTTGCCGGTGCCGGTCAGGCGCGCACGGCGGCCGGCCGGGCCATCGGCGAACCGGACCAGCGGGTGCTCGTCCATCCGCAGGCCCTCCTCGACGTAGCGCTGGGCGAGCGTCCTGGGCGGCAGGTGCGCCCGCCGGGCACGTGCGCCCAGACGGCGGATGGTGGCGTCGCTGAGGCGGACGCTCAGCGGCTGGCTCATCGTCATGTAGCTCAGTGTACTACCACGTAGCACTACGGCTGACAGCCCGGCAAAGGATAACTTGTCCTGGAAATGGTCATTTGGCGGCCCGAAGTGGCGGCCATTCAGCGGCCGCGTGTTCCAGCCCCGGCCGCGCGTTCCGCGGCCCCGGGGCCGCCGCCGAAGCGGAGTAAGGCCGAGCGCCAACAGGAACAGCGCGAGGAAGCGCGAGCAGAGCGGCTGCACCTGGCTGGCCTGACCAACGCCGCGAGATCATGCTGAGCTCTAATGATGGCTGACCAGCACTAGCATGAGCGCGATCACCGCCGCGCCGAGAACCACGCCCATGATGATCACCCTGAGTCAGATGCCGCTGGTCCGAGAAGACTCGGCGAGATCATGATCGGGCGCCCCCAGCAGGATTCGAACCTGCGCACACGGCTCCGGAGGCCGTTGCTCTATCCCCTGAGCTATGGGGGCTGGCGCGTAACTGACCCCGTGGCACGTACCCGCCGGGGACCCCGCAAGGGTACCAGCAGGAAGCTTCTACCGGACACGTGCCGGAACTGCCAGCGTGACGACGCCGGGGCCAGGTAGCCTCACGCCCGTGAACCAGGGACTGGGGCGGGTGCTGGTCGTCGATGACGACGAGGTGATCCGGCAGCTCATTGCCGTGAACCTGACCCTGGAAGGCTTCGAGGTCGCCACCGCGATCGACGGCCAGGACTGCCTGGACAAGGTGACCGACGTCAAGCCCGACGTGATCACGCTCGACGTGATGATGCCCAGGCTGGACGGCTGGGTGACCGCGACCCAGCTGCGGCGCAACCCGGTGACGGCCGGGATCAAGGTGGTGCTGATCACCGCCAGGGCCCAGGAGGACGACCGCGATCACGGCCGGCAGGTCGGGGTGGACGCCTACCTGACCAAGCCATTCGACCCGGCCGAGATGATCCGGGTCGTCCGGGAGCTGGCCGGCGCGCCGAGCAGCGCGTACGACTGACCGGCGGCGGCCGAGCATGGTTCCCGGCGACATCGGCGCGGAGCTGGCGAAGGTGCTGCGCGCCGCGGCCGCGGCCGACGAGCTGCCCGCGACGGCGGCCGCCTTCCCCGTGGCCGGGACCTGGCGGCCCGCGCCGCCAGGAGAGGGCAGCGGACCGGGCACGTACGCGACGTCGCTGCCGATCCTGCTCGCGCGGGGGACCGGCCGGGACGCCCGGTCGCTCGCGGCCTGGCTGGCCGCCGCGCTGGACCCGGTCCCGTGGATCGCCGCCGCGCGGGGGAGCGGACCCGGCTATCTCACCGTCACCGTAACCACGCGTCACCTGGCCGCGCTGCCGGCCAGGATCGCGGCCGGATTCCGGCGGGCCGCGCCGTTCGCCCCGCCCATCGCCGTGCCGATCGACCCGCCGCTGCCCGATCCGGCCGCGGCGCCGGACTGGCCGGCGGCCTGGCACGCGCAGCGCGACGTGCTCGCGCTCCGCCTGGCGGGAGCGGCCGGCCCCGATAACCCGGATTTCGCGCCGCAACGCCACGACATCGGCAACCGCTGGCTGGCCACTGACTCGACATCCGGGCCGGGACCGGCGGGCGGAGCCGTCGCGGGGGGAGCCGTCGCGGGGGGGCCGGTCACGGCCGCGGTGGCCTGGCACGGCGCCGACGCGGTCAGATACGCCCTGGCCAGGACGGCGGGGCCCCGACCAGCCGCGATCGAGCGGCAGCTCGGGCTGCCGCTGGACCTGGACAACCCGTTCGTGCTGGTGCGGTACGCCCGCGCCCACGCCGCGTCGACCGCCCGGTGGGCGGCCGATCACGCCCGCGCGGCCGGATCAAGAGGCAGAGCGGGCAGGCCGGAACCCCGGTCCTGGCCCGGTCCCGGAGCAGGCAGTCCAGAACCGCAGCCCGCGGAGCTGGCCCTGCTCGGCTCGCTGTCGTGGTCAGCCGAGCGGCTGGCCGCGGCCGTACGCCGCCGTCGGCCGGCCGAGCTGTGCGCCTACCTCGAACAGGTCGCCGCCGCTTATCTGCACTGCGCCAGGCAGTGTCCCGCGATGCCGTCAGGCGGCGCCGCCGCGCCGGATCCAGCCAGTCCGCAGGCTGCCGCGCGGCTCGAGCTCGCCGCCGCGGCCGGTGCCGTTCTCACCGGAGGGCTGAGGCTGGCGGGCGTCAGTTCCCCGGAGGAGCTGTTCGACATCTAGAGCGAAATCCCGGAGCGGCGCGCCCCGGTGCGCCGGGTCTTGTCAGAATCTCCTGGTTAATGTACTTTCTCCTGATCTTGAACCTCCGGGCGGAGCCCCTCGCGTTTTCTTCCTGCCGGAGGTTCAATGGAGAGGGAAGCGGGTATCGCATGGCGTGTAAGCCCCTAGGCGCCGGCGATCTCGGCGTAGCTCCACCCCCCGCGAGCCGGGCAGTCACCTCCCAGGCAGACTCTGCCGGTTCTGAGCTTTCTCCGGAGTCGAGTGTTCGCAACTGTGAAGGCGGCTGCGACAGCCGCGCTGGCTGACAGCAGCGCCCGAACGCGGCCGATGGCCCAGAAGGAATGCAGTGAGCACTGTTGGTGTTAGACTGTGCGAAGCACTAGACGTCCCGTCCTGGGGCGAAGTGCAAGTTCGCATCTCGTCTGGCGCTCCTCGCAGTCTGCGACAGTGTTGCAAGCACAAGTGCCGCAAACACCTGTGTTCGCTCATATGTCAAGAGCGCGGCGGACCCCGGCGGGGTGCTCTCAGAGACATCCATCTGTCGGGAGAGATTCGACGCACGCGCCCGGCGTACCGCCTCAACCCCATCCGCTTGCGGTCACGGGCTGTGCCGGCCCAGGCACGAGAGATGGCGGATTACACAATGACCGGCCTGGCCGACCGGAGCCCGAGCCCGAGCGCGTATCCGCTCCGGCCCTGGGCGGCCCCCGGTCGCTGGCTGGTGGCTCACACACCTCGGAAGGACCCCTTGTGACCGAAACAACCAATCTGTTCCCGGACTCGGCTGAGCCGGCGACGGCCGACAACGCGGTCGCGCTCAGCGCGGCCGGCGGCCCGCGCCGGGTCACCGGCGACTCGGGGTCTTCCGCGGAGCAGACCGGCGCGGTACGCTCCTGGCCTGGTAGCCAGGCCGCCGACGGACCGCGTGGCACCGGCGAGGCCAAGCGCCTGACGTCGATGCTGCTGCCAGAACTGCAGCGGCTCGGGCAGGCGCTCGGCCTCACCGGCACCGGCCGGATGCGCAAGGGCCAGCTGATCGCCGCGATCGAAGAGCGACAGCACGGTGCGGGGACCGCGCGAAGCGGTTCCGGCCTGGCCCCGGCCGCGCCCGCTGCTCCGGCGGCGACGTCGGCCCGGGCACGGGCTCAGCACGGCGAAACTAACGGAAACTCAGTCAAGCGGGACGCGCCTGCGGGAGTCGGCGCTCACCGCCCCTTTGAGCAGGACTCCATGGAATCAGACGGATCAGGGCAGCTCAGCATGGTCAGCACGGACACTTCGGGAGCCGGCGCGGGTGCGCCGGGCTCGGGCCCGCTGACCGGGACCACGTCGGCCCCAGGGGCCGGCGGCTCATCTGCCGACGGCGGGGCGGACCCCGGCCGCGGCCAGGGGGTGAGCCAGGTCGCTGGGGACGGCTCAGGAGCCGCTGCGGCGGGCGGCCAGGAGGCGGCACCCGGTTCCGGCCCGGACGGCGACGGCCAGTCCAGGCGGCAGGACTCCGGCTCGCGCCGGGACAGCCAGCGCGACCGGCGCGGGCGCGCCAACGGGCGCCGGGACGACCAGGGCCGGGCTGCCGGTTCGGGTGACGGCGACGGCCAGGCCCGCGAGGTGCGCGACTCCGGTCAGCGTGACTCCGGTCAGCGTGACTCCGGTCAGCGTGACTCGGGTCAGCGTGACTCGGGCCAGGGCCGCAGTGACCAGGGCCAGGGCCGCAGTGACCAGGGTCAGGGCCGCAGCGACCAGGGCCGCAGTGACCAGGGTTACCGGGACAACGGCCGGGACGACGACCGGGACGGTGGCGGCAGCCGCCGCAGCCGGGACCGGGACCGGTTCCGCAACCGGAATCAGGGCCGCAACGGGCGCCGTGAGCGCGGCGGAACCGAGTCGGAGCCGGTGATCACCGAGGACGACGTGCTGATCCCGATCGCCGGGATCCTGGACGTGCTGGACAACTACGGCTTCGTGCGCACGACCGGCTACCTGCCGGGCTCGAATGACGTCTACGTCTCGCTGTCCCAGGTGCGCCGGCACGGCCTGCGCAAGGGCGACGTGATCGAGGGCGCGATCCGGCAGCCGCGTGAGGGCGAGCGCCGGGAGAAGTTCAATGCGCTGGTCCGGCTGGACAAGGTGAACGGGCTTGATCCCGAGGAGTCCAAGACCCGCGCGGACTTTTCCAAGCTGGTCCCGCTCTACCCCCAGCAGCGGCTGCGCCTGGAGTCGGATCCGACGGTCATGACGACCAGGATCATCGACCTGATGAGCCCGATCGGCAAGGGCCAGCGCGGCCTGATCGTCTCGCCGCCGAAGGCGGGCAAGACGATGATCTTGCAGGCGATCGCCAACGCGATCACCAAGAACAACCCCGAGTGCCATCTCATGGTCGTCCTGGTCGACGAGCGGCCTGAAGAGGTCACCGACATGCAGCGCTCGGTCAAGGGCGAGGTCATCCACTCGACCTTCGACCGGCCGGCCGAGGACCACACGATGGTCGCTGAGCTTGCTATCGAGCGGGCCAAGCGGCTGGTGGAGATGGGCCACGACGTGGTCGTGCTGCTCGACTCGATCACCAGGCTGGGCCGGGCCTACAACCTGGCCGCGCCGGCCAGCGGCCGGGTCATGTCCGGTGGCGTGGACTCGACCGCGCTGTACCCGCCGAAGCGGTTCTTCGGCGCCGCGCGGAACATCGAGCACGGCGGCTCGCTGACCATCCTGGCGACCGCGCTGATCGAGACCGGATCGCGCGCCGACGAGGTGATCTTCGAGGAGTTCAAGGGCACCGGCAACATGGAGCTGCGGCTCCGCCGTGAGCTCGCCGACAAGCGGATCTTCCCGGCCATCGACGTGGACGCGTCGGGCACCCGCAAGGAAGAGCTGCTGATGACGCCGGAGGAGCTCAAGATCGTCTGGCAGCTGCGCCGGGTGCTGCACGCGCTCGAGCCGCAGCAGGCGCTCGAGGTGCTGATGGAGCGCATGAAGGAGACCAAGAGCAACGCCGAGTTCCTGCTGCAGGTGCAGAAGACCACGACCAGCATGGTCTAGGGCGGGGCATCGGGAATCGCCAGGCCCAGCCGGGTGTTGCACGGTCTGGCAC
>JBPCKO010000331.1:0-2728 GCA_051004215.1 Streptosporangiaceae bacterium
GCCCCCCCCCCCCTGCCCTTTCTTTGCTCTTTCGGCCCCTCGCGGCGGGGCGGTTGCCGCCCCCCCCCCCCCCCCGCTACCTGACCGGCACGACGGCGCTGCCAGCCCCGATCCCGGCCGGAGCCGCGCCGTTGCGGATGAGCCCGTGAGCGGCCGGCCGGGGGGCGGGGAGTCCTGGCTGAGGAAACCAATGCGGTGCCCCGGGTGGGATTCGAACCCACACTTGATGGATTTTGAGGCCATTGACTCTGCCGTTGGTCTACCGGGGCAACACGTGCGATCACGGAGGCGCTGTGCCTGCACTCAATGTAGCGGCTGTGGATAGGCTTCAGTGGGTGAGCCAGTCTCCGTACCGCGTAGTGATCGCCGAGGACGAGGCGCTGATCCGGCTGGACCTCAAGGAGATGCTTGAGGAGCCCGGTGAGGACACCTACATCGTGGTCGGCGAGGCCTCCGCCGGCGATACCGCCGTGCGGCTGGCCGCGGACCTCAAGCCCGACCTCGTGATCATGGACGTCAAGATGCCGGTGCTTGACGGCATCTCGGCCGCCGAGCAGATCACCGCCCGGCGGCTGGCTCCGGTCGTCATCCTGACCGCCTTCTCCCAGCGTGAGCTGGTCCAGCGGGCCAGCAGCGCGGGCGCGATGGCCTACCTGGTCAAGCCGTTCACCAAGGCCGAGCTGATCCCGGCGATCGAGATCGCGGTCACCAGGTTCGCCGAGGTCAGCGCCCTGCAGGCCGAGGTCGGCGACCTGCGCGACCGGCTCGCGATGCGCAAGCTGCTGGACCGGGCCAAGGGCGTGCTGCAGGCCAGCCGGGGGATGACCGAGCCCGAGGCGTTCCGGTGGATCCAGAAGACCTCGATGGACCGGCGGATGACGATGCGGGCCCTGGCCCAGGAGATCATCGACGGCCAGCACGCCGAAGGCGGCGGCGAGGCGCCCGTGTCCTAGCCCGCACGCTCAGACCGGCCGGTACGCAAGCGAGCGGGGCCGGGTCAGTATTGCCGTCGACCCGGCGCCCGCTCGCTTGCTTGCCGCCTGCTGCTCGCGCGCAGCGGCGGTGCGAAGCTGGCGGGCCCTTTGGTGCCGTGTCGGCCTTCCCCGGGCCGGCACGTTCTCTACTCGGGTCATCGCCAAGCTCCGGGGAACACCGTAGCGATCATGGAGGCGCCGCGCCCGGACACTGCCATTACCCGGCCGCTATGGGCAGAACATCCGTTCTCCGATGGCCAGGCCGGTTGCGACCCGCCCTGCCTGACCTGCTCCCGGGGCCGTAAAGCAGCAGGTCAGGGCGTCAGGACGACCAGTCTGGGTGCGGTCCGCGGGCTGGCCGGCCAGCGCCTGGCACGGCATCGCGGATGAGGCAGCTGAGCCGGGCGGTGCAGACCCGCTTGCCCTGCTCGTCGGTGATCACGATGTCGTAGGTCGCCATCGTCCCCCCGGCGTGCGCCCGGGTGGCGACACCGGTCACCAGCCCGGCTGAGGCGGCCCGGTGATGGCTGGCGTTGATCTCGATGCCGACCACGAACCGTCCGGGCCCGGCGTGCAGGGCCGCCCCGGTGGAACCGAGCGTCTCGGCCAGGACGCAGGACGCGCCGCCGTGCAGCAGGCCGTAGGGCTGGACGTTGCCCGCCACCGGCATCGTGCCGACAACCCGCTCGGCCGACGCCTCGGTCATCGTGATGCCCATCCGCGCGGCGAGCGTGTCCGGGTATGCCTCGTTCAGCTCGGTGGGAGAGACCGGGCCCGCCCTGTCGGTCATCGCCGATGCCACCTCCGAGTTCGCTTCGGCCCGTGCGCTGTCACTGCCGCAGCCTAGGATTACGGGGTGGCTGCCAAGAATCCGGCCCCGTCCGCGGACACCGCGGGGCGGCGCGACCTCCTGCTCCTGCTCGACGGCCACTCGCTGGCCTACCGCGCGTTCTTCGCGCTGCCGGCCGAGAACTTCTCGACGACGACCGGCCAGCCGACGAACGCGGTCTACGGGTTCACGGCGATGCTGATCAACGTCCTGCGGGACGAGCAGCCCACCCACATCGCGGTGGCGTTCGACCGGAGCGAGCCGACGTTCAGGCACGAGCAGTACGTCGAGTACAAGGCGAATCGCAAGGAGACCCCGGCCGACTTCAAGGGCCAGCTCAGCCTGATCTTCGAGGTGCTGGACGCGCTCGGCATCCCGCGGCTGTCGCTGGCCGGGTACGAGGCTGACGACCTGATCGCGACACTGGCCACCCAGGCCGCGGACAGTGATATGGACGTGCTCATCGTCACCGGCGACCGGGACGCCCTGCAACTGGTCAGCGACCGCATCACCGTGCTGATGACCAGGCGCGGCATCAGCGACATGACCAGGTTCACCCCGGCGGCGGTGACCGAGAAGTACGGGCTCACCCCGGCCCAGTACCCGGACTTCGCCGCCCTGCGCGGCGACCCGAGCGACAACCTGCCCGGAATCCCCGGCGTCGGGGAGAAGACGGCCGCGAAGTGGGTGTCGGAATACGGCTCGCTGAGCGCGCTGGTCGACCAGGTGGACACGGTCAAGGGCCGGGCCGGTGACAACCTGCGCGAGAACCTCGGCAACGTGCTGCGGAACCGGCAGCTAACCGAGCTGACCAGGACCGTGTCGCTGGAGGCGGGCCCGGCCGCTCTGGTCCCGGTGCCCTGGGACCGAGACCAGATCCACCAGCTATTCGACGCGCTGCAGTTCCGGGTGCTGCGGGACCCGC
>JBPCKO010000332.1:0-40632 GCA_051004215.1 Streptosporangiaceae bacterium
CACCCTGTGGGTAAGGAGTGGAGGTGGGGGGGGTGTGCGGCGCGCACAACACAACCAACCCCCCCGCCGCGGCCAGGTCACGCACTGTGGCCTCACCCAGGCCGCTGGCCCCGCCGGACACGATTGCTGCCGTTCCGTTCAGGTTCATGGCCGGGAGCATACTGCGCCGCCCGTCCGCTCCTGAACTGGGCCGGGCCGGGCCAGCGGGCGCATAGTGTCAGAGCCGGGGCCTACCATCGGAGGTAAGCCGCCAAGCCGGGCGTCCGGCCCCGGGAGTGCACAAATCCCGGCCCCTCGCGAGGGAATAGCCGTCTCCTCGCCGTCGCTGCACCCCGTGCGCCCGACCCGGCTCAGGGCTGCATCAGGCCCGTACAGGCCAGGACATCCGGGCGGAACCAGGAGAGGTTTGGTCGTCGTGAGCAAGTACCGCGGCAATCCGTGGGTCGTGCTGATCGTCATGTCGCTCGGATTTTTCATGACGCTGCTCGACCTGACTATCGTGAACATCGCGATCCCCAACATGATCACGAAGCTGCACGCCTCCCTCGACGGCGTCTTGTGGGTGATCAACGCGTACGCACTCGTGCTGGCGGTGCTCCTGATCACCGCGGGCCGCCTGGGTGACCTGCGCGGCCAGCGGACCTTGTTCATGCTCGGGATCGTGACCTTCACGCTCGCCTCGGCGGCCTGCGGATTCTCGCAGACCGTCGGCTGGCTGATCGCGTTCCGGGCCGCCCAGGGCGTCGGCGCGGCGATGCTGCTGCCGCAGACGCTGGCCATCTTGACCACGGTGTTCCCGCCCGAGCGGCGCGGCGCCGCGTTCGGCATCTGGGGCGCGGTCGCCGGCGTCGCCACGATCGCGGGTCCGACCCTCGGCGGCCTGCTGGTCAGCGCCTTCGACTGGCGGTACATCTTCTTCATCAACGTGCCGATCGGCCTGATCGTCCTCGTGATGAGCATTTTCCTCATCCCGGACGTGCGGGTCGGGGCCAGGCACCGGCTGGACTTCACCGGCGTGCTGCTGGCCACCGGATCGCTGCTGGCCATCTGTTACGGGCTGGTCGAAGGCCAGAAGTACCACTGGGGCCAGATCACCTCGTTCATCTCCATCCCGCTGGTCATCGCGATCGGCGTCGTGCTGCTGGCCGTCTTCCTGCTGGTCCAGGCCAGGACCCAGGACCGCGAGCCGCTGGTGCCGTTCAAGCTGTTCAAGGACCGGAACTTCAGCCTGATGAACTGGGTTTCCCTGGCAATCTCGATCGGCATGATGGGAATCTTCCTGCCGTTCACCATCTACCTGCAGTCGGCCCTCGGCTTCTCCGCCCTGAAGGCGGGCCTGACGATGGCGCCGGCCTCGGTCGTGTCGATGTTCGTCGCTCCGGTGGCCGGGCGGCTGACCGACCGGATCGGCGGCAAGTGGATCCTGTTCACCGGGCTGCTCTGCTTCGCCGGCGGCATGGGCCTGACCGCCGAGATCGCGACGGCCGCATCCAGCTGGCAGGAGTTCATCCCGTCGCTCGCGATCGCGGGATTCGGGATGGGCTGCACCTTCGCGCCGATGACGACGACCGCCATGCGCAGCATTGAGCCGCATGTGGCCGGGGCCGCGTCCGGCATGATCAACACGGTCCGGCAGGTCGGCGCGGTCATCGGCACCGCCGCCGTGGGCGCCCTGCTGCAGAACCGGCTGGCCAGCGCGCTGCCGTCCGAGGCGGTCAAGCACGCGACCGCGTTGCCGCCGCAAGTCCGGGGCAAGTTCATCGCCGGCTTCACCAACGCCGCCAACAACGGCGTGGCGCTGGGCGCCGGGCAGAGCACCCACACCAGCCTGCCGCCAGGCACGCCGCCCGCGGTCATCGCCCAGGTCGGCCACCTCGCCAGTGAGGTCTTCTCCGCTGGGTATGTGACCGCTATGCACCTGACCATGATCATGCCGATCGCGCTGCTGGCGGTCGCGGCCGTCAGCTGCCTGTGGATCCAGAAGGTTGGCCTCCGCCGGCGGCCGTCCGCGGCCGAGGCGCCCACGTCCGCGCGGCCGGAGGCATCCCAGGCTCCCGCGTGACCGCGAGCGGCACCGGCGACTCGCCGCTCCCGCCGCCGCCCGGCGCTAACGGCGAGGGCGGCGGCGCGGCGGGAGCGTTCCGGCCCGCCCGGGCCGATCCGTCGAGGCCGGTCGTCGCCGTCGACGCGATGGGCGGCGACCACGCGCCGGGAGCGATCGTGGCCGGTGCCGTGGCCGCCTACCGCCAGTGGGGCATCCCGGTGGTGCTGGTCGGCCGACCGGGCGTGGTCAGGCCGCTGCTGGCCGAGCACGGCGTGATCGGCGAGATCCGCCTGGTCGCGGCGGAGGATTCGGTCGCCATGGAGGACGGTGCGCTGGCCAGCTGGCGGCGGCCGCGGTCCAGCATTGCGATCGCCTGCCAGCTCGTGCACCTCGGGCAGGCGACGGCCGTCGTGTCGGCGGGTTCCACCGCGGCGGTCGTCTCGATCGCCCGGCTCAGGCTGCGCAACCTGACCGGCGTGCTGCGCCCGGCGATCGCGGTCGCGCTGCCGACGTCGCCGACCCCGACCGTGCTGATCGACGCCGGGGCCGTCGCCGATCCCAAGCCGGAGATGCTCGCGCAGTTCGCGCAGCTTGGTTCGGCTTATGCCGAGATCGCGTTCGGCGTCCGCGATCCGCGGGTCGGCCTGCTGTCCATCGGCACCGAAGCCGGGAAGGGCAACAAGCTCATCAAGCGGTCCCACGAGCTGCTCAGCGGGGACCCGCCGCACGGCGCGGCCCCGGTCAATTTCGCCGGCAACGTCGAGGGCAGCGACCTGCTGGCCGGCAAGGTCGACGTGATCGTGACCGAAGGCTTCGCCGGCAACGTCGCGCTGAAGACCGTGGAGGGCACGGCCGCGTTCACGGCCGCCCAGTTCCGCGCGGCGATCGGGGCGTCCCGCATGACCAGGCTCGGCGCGCTGCTGCAGCGCAAGGAGCTGCGCGCGCTGCACGGCCGGTTCGACGCCGAGACCTACGGCGGCGCGGCGCTGCTCGGGCTGGAAGGCACGGTCGTCATCGCCCACGGCGCGGCCACCGAGCGCGGCGCGGCCGCCGCCTGCAAGCTCGCTGCCGACCTGGCCCGCGGCCGGACCGCGGATCGGATCAGGGAGCGGCTCGGATCGCACCGGCCTGGGCACTTCCTGCGGCGCGCGTCGGCCAATTAAGCCGGCGGTACGACGAAGTGGAGTTCCGCCGCGACACCGGGCGGAGATGCTGTCGGATCCGTAATCGCCTTGCCGGCCCTCGATAGGCTTGATTCATGGCTGACCAGCAAGCCGCGCTGGCGGCGCACGTAAGCGCCGCGCTGACCGCGGAGTTCGGGCCCGCCTATGCCGGGGCGGACCCGCTGATCAGGCCGTCGCAGTTCGCCGACTTCCAGGCGAACGTCGCGATGGCGCTGGCCAGGCGGCTTGGCCAGCCGCCGCGGGACGTCGCGGCCAGGATCGCCGGTCACCTCGCGGGCGTAGACATGTTCGGGCGGGCCGAGGTCAGCGGGCCCGGTTTCATCAACATCACGCTGCGGGACGGCTGGATCGCGCAGGCCGCCGCCGGTCAGCTCGCCGACCCCGGGCTCGGCGTGGACCAGGCGCCAGCCACGCGGACGGTCGTCGTCGACTACTCGGCGCCGAACGTGGCCAAGGAGATGCACGTCGGCCACCTGCGGACCACCGTTGTCGGCGATGCCTACGTACGGGCGCTTGAGCGGCTCGGCCACCAGGTGATCAGGGCTAACCACATCGGCGACTGGGGCACCAACTTCGGCATGCTCCTCGAGCACCTGATCGACATCGGCGAGCAGGCCGCCTACGCGCTGCTCGCGGCGGGCGAGATCAACCCCTTCTACCAGGCGGCGAAGGTGAAGTTCGACGCCGACCCGGCCTTCGCCGACCGGTCACGGCAGCGCGTGGTCGCGCTGCAAGCCGGCGACCCGGAGACGCTGAGGCTGTGGCAGACCCTGGTCAACGACTCCAAGCAGTACTACAACGCGATCTACCGGCGGCTCGGGGTCACGCTGACCGACGCGGACCAGGCTCCCGAGAGCTTCTACAACCCGATGCTCGACGCCGTCTGCGCTGACCTGGAGCAGGCCGGCGTCGCGGTGATGAGCGACGGCGCGCTGTGCGCGTTCCCGCCCGGATTCACCGGCCGGGACGGCAACCCGCTGCCGCTGATCCTGCGCAAGTCCGACGGCGGCTACGGCTACGGCACCACCGACATGGCCGCGATCCGGTACCGGGTCAACGAGCTGCATGCCGACCGGATCACCTACGTGGTCGGGTCCGAGCAGTCCCAGCACCTCGCGATGGTGTTCGCGGTGGCGCGGCAGGCCGGCTGGCTGCCAGACTCGGTGATCGCCGAGCACGCCGTGATCGGGATGGTCACCGGGGCCGACCGGAAGCGGTTCAGGTCAAGGACCGGCGAATCGGTCAAGCTGATCGACCTGATCGACGAGGCCGTGACCAGGGCCGAGGAGGTTATCAAGGACCGGTACGACGACCCCGGGCAGCGGGCCCAGATCGCCGAGGCGGTCGGCATCGGCGCGCTGAAGTACGCCGATCTGTCGGTGGCCAGGGACTCCAGCTACGCGCTGGATTTCGACCGGATGCTGGCGCTGACCGGCAACACCGGCCCTTACCTGCAGTACGCGACCGCACGGATCCGGTCGATCTTCGCCAAGGCCGAGTTGGCCCCTGAGGGGTGCACCGGGCCGGTCACGCTGGCCGAGCCGGCCGAGCGGAACCTCGCCATGCGGTTGCTCGGGTTCGGGCCCGCGATCGCCGAGACCGTGGCGACAGCCGAGCCGCACAAGCTCGCCGGGTTCGTGTTCGACCTGGCCAGCGACTTCACGACGTTCTACGAGCAGTGCCCGGTACTGAAGGCGCCGAGCGCGGAGTTGCGGACGTCACGGCTCGCGCTGGCCGCGCTCACCCTTCGGGTGCTGGTGTCCGGACTCGAGTTGCTCGGAATCCCGGTTCCCGGGCGGATGTAGCGGGGCTGGTTTCGCCGGGCTGGTTTCGCGGGGCTGTCTCGCCGGACTGGTCCGCGGGCCTGAGCTTGGCCGCGGGCCTGGTGTTCCCAGCGAAATCCCAGCGTCTGCCACCGGACGTCCCAGCCAGCCTGGGCAAAGTCGATGGCATGGACGAGATGAACACACCGCGAGGCAGCGGTGCAGACAACCTTCCGCCGGACTGGACTCAGCCGCTGTACTTCGGCAGCGGTCCCCAGGCCGCCGATGACGCTTCCGGGTTCGAAGCCGCCCGGTTCGGAGCCGGCGGGTCCGGGCCTGGCGGAGGCGGCGGGTCCGGGGCTGGCGGGCCGGGCGGAGCGGGTCGCTGGCGCCGCGCCGGCCAGGGCGCGCGCTGGACCGCGACTGTAGCTGCCCCCGTCGCGATCGCCGGCGCCTCGGTGCTCGGAGTCAGCCTGGCCAGCGGCGGCTCATCGTCGGCCGGTACCTCACCGGCAGCCAGCACCGCCCTGACCACCAACGCGGCCGTCCAGGTCGCCGCGGCGAGCGCAGGCGGAGCCGGCCACCCAGCGTCGTTCCGCGCGATCGGATCCGGCCGGCGTGTCGCCGATGCCCGCGCCTGCATCCGGTCGGCCGGGCGGTTGCGCAGGGCCGGGCGGATCGCCGCGGCCCGGGCCAGGTTCCGTGCCTGCCTGCGGCAGTACCCCAGGCTCCGGTTCCTGGTCAAGCTGCGCGCGATCGTGCGGCATGCCGAGCACGGCCAGGTGACGTTCGCGACCAGGAAAGGCACCCGCACACTGGTGTTCGAGCGCGGGATCATTCAGTCCGCGTCGGCCGGCTCCGTGGTGGTCAAGGCGGCCGACGGCACGACCTGGACCTGGCACCCGACCAGCTCGACGGTCGTCACCAGCGGCGGGCACCGGGCGACCGCGAGCGCGCTGAAGGCCGGCCGTGCGGCCGTGCTGGTCGGCCTGGTCAACAGCGGCGCCAACGACGCTCGGCGGATCTTCGTCAAGAGCTGAACCGCTCGGCCGCACCAGCCGGCGGTCCGCTACCACCCGCGGACCGCCGGCCCAGGTGCGAACTTGCCAAGATCCCGTACCCTCCTGTTCAGGGCATTGCCACCGTTTCGACCAAGCCAGCGTCCGACCAGCCAAACTGTGAGCCGTCACTAGTCATGTCCGAACCGGACCGGATACCCCGCGTGCTCGTCGTCGACGACGAGCCGAACATCCGCGAACTCGTCCAGGTCGCGCTGAAATTCCACGGGTGCCTGGTGACCACCGCCGCCAGCGGGTCCGACGCGCTTCGGCAGGCCGACGCCGTGGGCCCCGACCTGATCGTGCTCGACGTCATGCTGCCCGACATCGACGGCTTCGAGGTCTGCCGCCGCCTGCGGGCCGCGGGCAACGAGGTGCCGGTCATCTTCCTGACCGCCCGCGACACGTCGTCCGACACCGTGACCGGGCTCGCGATCGGCGGCGACGACTACGTGACGAAGCCGTTCTCGGTCGAGGCCCTGGTCGCGCGGGTGCGCGCGGTGTTGCGGCGGGCATCGAGATCGGCCCAGCCGGCCCAGCCAGGCGATCACGACGGCACGCTGCGAGCCGCGGACCTGGAGCTGGACGAGTCCCGCTGGACCGTGCACCGGGGGGACACTCCGGTCGACCTCTCGCCGACCGAGTTCCGGCTGCTCGCGTACCTGATGCGGCACCAGGGCCGGGTACTGACCAGGGCCCAGCTGCTGGAAAACGTCTGGGGCTGGGACTACGCGGGCGAATCACAGATCGTCGAGACCTACGTCAGCTACCTGCGGCGCAAGCTTGACCCGCTCGGGCCGCCGCTGATCCACACCCAGCGCGGCGTCGGCTACAGCCTGCGGCTGCCCGAGCACGCGGCCGCGCACCAGGCCCACCAGGCCAGCCAGTCCTGGCCATCGCATCCGGGCGCCGGCCAGGCCGCCCGCTCGCCGCGCCAGCCGGGGGACGGTCCGCCCGGCGACGAGCCGGGCCTGCCGCCAGGACCGCCGGGCCGGGAACCCGGGCCAGCGTGAGCGGGGCCGGATTGATCTCAGGCGCCCAGCGAGCACGCCGCGCCGCGGCCCGCCAGGCTCACGGCCAGGCGAGTGACCAGCCTGCCGACCACAACCCGCGCCAGGCCGGTGCGCAGGCCGCCGGGGCTCAAGCCGCCGGTGCGCAGGCCG
The DNA here is from genome assembly GCA_051004215.1 of Streptosporangiaceae bacterium. Classification (GTDB taxonomy): domain Bacteria; phylum Actinomycetota; class Actinomycetes; order Streptosporangiales; family Streptosporangiaceae; genus Chersky-822. Next base: position 7,213 of record JBPCKO010000332.1, read on the forward strand.
CGGGGCGACGGACCGCTCATGTCACGGGCCGGAGCGTCCCTGGCCAGCAGGGTCTCTCGCTGCGCACCAGGCTGCTGCTGCTCCAGATCGCGGTCACCGCGCTGTTCCTGCTGATCATGGGCATCGTCAGCACGGCGCTGTTCAAGCAGCACCTGACCAGCCAGTTCAATGCCACCATCCTGGCCGAGAGCACCAGGAGCCCGGCCGACTTCCAGGCCAAGCCGGTGCGAGGGCTTGCCGCGGTTGAGGTCACATTCCGGCCGCTTGAGGTGCGGGCGCTGAACGGAGCCGCTCCGGCTCTGAGCCTCGCGCTGGCTCGCTGGGTGGCCGGGCTGACCAGGCCAGAAGTCGCTCTGCTGATCAAGCGGGACCGCACGTTCACCGTCCCGTCGTCCGGGCTGGCCAGTTTCCAGCTCCAGGCGGCCGCCCGGCTGATCCCCGAGACCGAGAACGCGTCGCACCGGCCGAGCGTGCTGTTCGTGGCCGAGCAGGAGACTGCCCTTGGCCGGCAACTGCGCGGCCTGATCCTCAAGGAGATGATCACCGGCGGCGGCCTGATCGCGCTGCTCGCGGCGGGCGGCCAATGGCTGATCGGCCGGGGCCTCGGCCCGCTGGACCGGATGACGAGCACGGCCAACGACATCACCGCCCGCGGTGACCTGAACGCGAGGATGACCGAATCCGACCAGGAGACCGAAGTCGGCAGGCTCGGCGCGGCGATCAACACCATGCTGGACCGGATCCAGCAGGCGTTCGGCGCCCGGCTAAATTCCGAGCGCAAGGTCAGAGAGTTCGCCGCCGACGCCTCACATGAGCTGCGCACGCCGCTGACCACCATCCGGGGCTACGCCGAGCTGTACCGGCAGGGGGCGCTGGGCCCCGATCATCTGCCCGGCGCGATGCGGCGGATCGAGCAGGAAGCCCAGCGCATGTCCACGCTGGTGGCCGAGCTGCTCGAGCTGGCCAGGCTGGACCGCAGTTCTTCCCTGGACCTGACCGAGACTGACCTCGCGACTATCGTCAGGGACGCGGTCGCTGACTCGATGGCCGTCGAGCCGGAACGCCCGATCAGCGCCCAGGCACCACCAAGGCTTCTCGCCATCGTGGACGAACGCCGGATCCGCCAGGTCCTGGCCAACCTGCTCGGCAACGTACGCGCCCACACCCCGCCGTCGACCCAGGTCGCGGTGCGTCTCGGGCCTGTGCAGGGCGGGGTCATGATCGAGGTCGCCGACGCCGGTCCTGGTATGGCCGCCCCGGACGCGGCGCGTGCGTTCGACCGGTTCCACCGGGCCGCCGAGCAGGCCGACCAAGTGGCCGGGGCCGGCGATGACGGGACCGCGGCGCATCAGGACAACTCCTCGGGTGGCGGCAGCGGGCTCGGCCTGTCCATCGTTCAGGCAATCGCGACCGCCCACGGCGGCCAGGCCACCCTGGAGTCCTGGCCGGGCCACGGCACTCGGGTACGGATCTGGCTGCCAGCCCGCCAGCCCGCTGCGGTCCCCCCACCCTGACAAGTTCGTCGCGCGGGCCGCGCGCTGCCCTGAACCCCGGTCCGGTCAGCGGGCGGGCAGAGGTCAGCGGGCCGGCAGAGGTCGGCGGGTGGGCAAACGTTGGTGGCGGCTAGGGGAAGGATCCGGGATCGGTCCCGGGCTCGGCCTCAGCCCCGGCCCCGGTCCCGGCCGCGGCGGCCGCCGCCGGGTCGGGCAGGTGCTCGAACACGTAGTACACCGCGATCAGCCCGTAGATGATCACCGAGACGAGCGGCCAGGCAAAGGCGAGCAGCGTTCCCGCGACGTAGCCGATCAGCCCGGCCCCGAACCGCACGGTGGACTGCACCGGGGCCGCGATCGGCCGGATCGCGAGCTTGTCCTGGTGCGCGGCGATGTAAAACCAGATGCCCGCGAAGGCGATCGACATCACGGTCAGCAGGACGCCGTAGGCCACGGCGGCCACGGTGGCGCTAGCCGTCTGCTTCGGCCCGAGGCTGCCGGCAATGAGCGCGGTCGGGAACGGTACCGCGACCACGCCCATCAGCAGCACGATGTTTAGCACCAGGACGATCCGGTCCACCCGGGCCAGGTAGGACAGCAATGTGTGGTGGTTCAGCCACATGATGCCGATGGTCAGGAAGCTGCCCACGTAGGCGACGTACTGCGGCCAGTAGCTGAAGAGTTCCGGGAAGTTATGCAGCGACTGGTCGGCGATCGGGAGCAAGTTGAACACCAGCACGGTGATCGCGACCGCGAACACGCCGTCGCTGAATGACTCCGCCCGCCGAGACTCCGCCGCGGTTCTGTTCCTCCGTCCCGCCGTGCGGCTCAGCCCGCGCCACCCGCCGGCGACCCCGGCGGCCCAGCAGAACCAGGCGAGCCCGGCGACCCCGGCGACCCAGCCGACCCCGGCGACCCCGGCGAGCCCGGCGACTCCGGCGCTGGCGCCGTGTCCGCGCCGCCGGAGGCGGCCTGATCAGCGGCATCGGGCGAGGCGTGGCCGTTCCCGCTGGCTCCGACCGCCGCCGGCTGGGCGGCGACGGAACGTACGAGCAGTTGCGCAACGTCCACGACCTCTAGTGTCTCCTTCGCCTCGCCTGAACTCTTCTTCGCGCTGACCGCATCGCCGAGCATCACCAGGCAGAACGGGCAGCCGGTGGAGATCGTGTCCGGGTTGGTGCCGAGCGCTTCATCGATCCGCTCAACGTTGATCCGCTTGCCGATCCGTTCCTCCATCCACATGCGGGCACCGCCCGCGCCGCAGCAGAATCCGCGCTCCTTGCAGCGATGCATCTCCTGGGTCTGGACGCCGGGCACCCGCTCCATGATCTCGCGCGGCGGCGTGTACACCTTGTTATGCCGCCCGAGGAAGCACGGGTCGTGGTAGGTGATCTTCTCCTCGATCCGCGTGACCGGGGTGAGCTTGCCCGTCTCGACCAGCCTGGCCAGCAGCTGGGTGTGGTGGATCACCTCGTAGTTCCCGCCCAGTTGCGGGTACTCGTTGGCGAGGGTGTTGAAGCAGTGCGGGCAGCTCGCGATGATCTTGCGGACCTTAGCCTCGTTGAGGGTCTCGACGTTCTGCTGGGCGAGCATCGAGAACACGAACTCGTTGCCCATCCGGCGCGCCGGGTCGCCGGTACAGGTTTCGGCCGGCCCGAGCACCGCGAACGCCACGCCGGCGGTATGCAGCAGGCTCGCGATGGCCTTGGTGGTGCGCTTGGCCCGGTCTTCCAGCGCGCCCGCGCAGCCGACCCAGAACAGGTATTCCACGTCCGCACCGATCGGGCCGTCCACCACCGGTACCTCGAAGTCAAGCTCGCCGATCCAGTCGGCCCGCCTGGATCCGCCCATCCCCCACGGGTCGCCCTTGTTCTCCAGGTTCTTCAGCATGCCCGAGGCCTCGGCCGGGAACTCGGACTCGATCAGCACCTGATGCCGCCGCATCCCGGTGATGTGGTCGATGTGCTCGATGTCGACTGGGCATTCGTTCACGCACGCGCCGCAGTTCGTGCAGGACCAGAGCACGTCGGGATCGATCACGCCGTTGGCCTCGGCCGTGCCGACCAGGGGCCGCTCGGCCTCGGCCTTGACCGCGGCGGGCAGCTTCGCCCTGGCCTCGTCCGAGCCGGCCAGCAGGTACGGCGCCTTGGCGAAGGCGTGATCGCGCAGGTCGAGGATGAGCATCTTTGGCGACAGCGGCTTGTCGGTCGCCCAGGCCGGGCACTGCGACTGGCACCGCCCGCACTCGGTGCAGGTACCCAGGTCGACCATGCCCTTCCAGGTCAGGTCCTCGATCTTGCCGATGCCGAAAACGTCCTCGTCCGGGTCGGCCTCCTCGAAGTCCAGCACCTTGCCGTTGGAGCGCATCGGCTCCAGGCCCCGGAGCGCGTCCGGGCGGCGGGAGAACAGGACGTTCATCGGGGCCAACGCGATGTGCAGGTGCTTCGAGTAGGTCACGAACACGCCGAAACCGAGGATGACGGCGATCTGCAGCAGGATGAACGTGGTCTCGATCGCCTTGTTCGCGCTCGTCCCGAGCGGGTGCAGCCAGTGCCCGACGATCTGGGAGGCGAACGCGCCGTGGCTGTAGGGGAAGTCGCCGGTGTTGATCTGAGCGCCCCGGTAGACCAGCAGCGTCGCGACGACCAGGAAGATCATCCCGAGCGTGATCCAGGCGGCCGTGGTGTGCGAGCCGGCGAAGCGGGATTTGCGGCCCTCGGTCCTTGGGTTGTTCCGCAGCCGGATCACCGTGAACGTGGCCAGCCCGGCCAGGACGGCGACCGCGAACAGGTCCTCGATGAACCCCGTGAACGCCCAGTGACCGATGCCCGGGATCGCGAACGTCTTGCTGAACAGGTCACCGTACGCCTCGATGATCGTCAGCAGCAGGATGATGAAGCCCCAGAACGTCAGGAAGTGCGCGATGCCCGGCACCGTCCACTTCAGCAGCTTGCGCTGGCCGAAGACCTCGGTGACCTGAGTCTCGGCGCCCCGGCCCGGGTGCTCGCGCAGCGCCTCGATCCGCTCGGGCGCGGGCTGCCCGCTGGTCGCGAGCCGGTACAGCCACCAGAGCCGGCGGCCCGCGATCGCGGCCGCGATCACGGTAAGGGCGAGTCCGATGATGATCCGCAGCGCCAAAGGGACCTCCGGGGACGGCGTTGGCTGACAGCGTACGCCGGTCACGGGCTCACACCGCTACCGCCGCCCGCTCCGGCCCTGCTGCCTTGCATCACTGATGCGGGTTAAGACGCATCAGTGATGTAGCCTACGACCCATGCGGACCACGGTGAACCTCGACCCGGACGTGGCGGCCGCGGCCGCACACCTGCGCGCCGAACGCAACACCGGGCTTAGCGAAGCCATCAACGAGCTCGCCCGGGCTGGCTTGCGAACCAAGCCGGCCTCGGAGCCGTTCAGGCAGCAGCCACGACCTCTCGGGCTGAGAACCGACGTCTCCAACATCGCTGAGGCACTCGAATTGCTCGACGAACAGGACCGTCAGTGATCGTCGACGCGAACATCCTTCTCTACGCGACGGACAGCTCGAGTCCATTCCACGGCCGGGCCAGGTCCTGGCTCGAGGACGCCATGAACGGGCCGGGGCGCGTCGGCTTCCCGTGGCCGGCGCTCATTGCTTTCCTGCGCCTCTGCACGCATCCGCGCGCCGTGGCCAACCCGCTCACCAGCCGCGAGGCCTGGGATCTGATGGAAGGCTGGCTGGCTGGGCCAGCCGCCTGGATCCCGCTGCCCGGGTCCCGCCACGCGGAGATCCTCCGCCGGCTCACAATCGAAGGCGACCTGTCCGGGAATCTCATCAGCGACGCTCACCTCGCCGCCCTGGCGATCGAGAACGGAGTGGGCGTTTGCTCGGCCGACTCGGACTTCGCCCGGTTTCCCGGCCTTGACTGGGTGAACCCAGTCAGGTAGCAGGCATCAGCGGCGCCAGGCGAGCACGTCGCGGACCTGGACCGACGGCGGGCCGAACCGGGCGACCAAGTAGCTGGCCAGCGGCGAGGCCGGCGAGGTCACCGCGATCACCGCCGCGGGATGCCAGCGGGCCAGGTCCGCCCTGATCTGCGACCCCGGCGGCACCGTGCCTGCCGACGCCGGACTGGCCTGCCCGGCCACCGGCAGCCCGGCCGCCGCCGCGTCCGCCGCGAACGCGCTGGCCGGCGGCAGGCCAGCCGCCCACAGCCGGTTCAGGTACCAGGCGGTCGGGGCCACGCCGAAGCCGCCGATGTACGCCTGGCCGCCGGCCCCCGGGCCGATGAAGTACCCGCCCACGAGATGCTGCGGCTGACCCGAGTCGGCCTGCCAGCGCATCGCCAGCGGCAGGATGTTCGTCGGCACCGGGACGACGAGCACGGTCGCGCCCGGGGGCAGCCGCAGCGCGGTGAACGCGGTCGCCCAGCCGGCCGGCAGGCGCGTCACCGTCGCCGCGGGCAGCGGCCTGGGCAGCAGCGGCAGGCACGCGAGCACCGTGACGGCCAGCACGACCGCCGCTCGGCGCCGACCAGAAGAGCGGTGCCCGAACTCCCCGTCAGACGGCTCCGGGCGGGCCGGGCTTCGCGCGTACCGGCGACTGGCCAGCCAGCCGGTCACCGCGTCGAGGCCGGCCGCGAGCAGGACTGCCGCGACTCCGTCGGCCACGATCGACAGCCGGTCAGGCAGGATCGATGACAGCAGCTGGTGTTCCTCCAGCCAGTGCCAGGGCAGGCTGACCGCCGGATCGGGCACCCCGCCGGTCTCCGGGTGGCCGCCGAGGGAGAACGTCACCAGCACGATCAGCGCAAACGTGGCCGCCCTGGCCGCCGGGCGGCGCCAGGCCGCGACCGCCGCCACGGCCAGCGCGATGATCAGCGGCCAGCCCAGGTAGGCCAGGTACTCGGTCTGCCCGCCGTGGTAGCCGGCCGCCGCGGCCGCGCTTCCGGCGGTGTGGAAGAACAGCAGCGATGACGGCGTCACGAACCCGGACGGCTCGTTGACGTAGTAATCGAGCGGGTACAGCGGGCCGTGCTGGACATGCGGTCCGTGGAACTGAACCGCCAGCGCGGGCCCGGCCAGCGCGAGCGTGACCAGCCCGGCGACCAGCAGGCCGACCGCGGCGGGCCGGACCCGACCTGGCACCGCCCGCGGTCTGGCCAGCGCGAGCCCGGCCACGAACAGCACGCCGGCGATCGCCGTGGAGAGCGCGATCTCCTCGCTGACGAAGATCTGCCCGGCGACCAGCAGGCCGAGCCAGGCGCCGGCCAGGACGGGAGCGGGAATCCTGGCCAGCCATCCGGGCGCCGGGCGGGCGCCGGACGGCCGGCCCGCCGCGAGCCGGGCGCCAGCGTCGACGATGAGCGGCGGCAGGATGGCGAGCTGCAAGTTGTAGTGGCCGGCGGCCGAGTGCACCAGGGCGGGCGAGAAGCCGTAGACGGCCCCTCCCAGCGCCGCTGCACTCAGGCTGACCTGCCAGCGGCGGAGCACGGCGAACAGCGCCGCGGCCGAGCCGGCGAAGCCCGCCGTGCTCAGCAGCGCGAGGCTCACCTGCGGGCCGAGCAGCAGGGTGACCGGCGCCAGCAGCACTCCGGGCAGCAGCAGCGAGGTGTTCCACATCAGGTTGACGCCGGCGGGCGCATTCATCGCGGTGGTCACCAGAGCGGGCAGATGACCGTGGCTGACGGCGCTCGCCGCGTACCGCAGGTACCAGGCGAACAGATCGGCGTCGCCGCCGTTCGGCGCGACATACCTCGAGGCCGGGTCGGCCCACAGCCGCCAGGTCAGGAGCGCAGCGCCGGCCAGGTAGCCGGCCAGCACCAGGGCGGCGGCCCGCCGCGCGGGCGGTTCGCCGGCCGCAGGCGCGGACGTGGCCAGGCGCGGCTCGGTCGCGCTGACCGCACGTCGTTCAGCCAAGGTCGCTGCATCCCGTCAGTATCGGCCGCGCGGACCGCTAGCCTGTGCCCACGGCGTCGCCGGCTGCCCGTGCCGCCAGAAACAAGGTAAAGGTAGTGAAGACCCGACGGGAACGACACCACGTGGACGAATCAGCCCGGCGCCGTGGATCGGGCCGCCCAGGCCCCAGGGCAGCGGGACAGCGCATCAGCCCGGCGATGGCCACGCTGGCGGGATCCGCCGCGATCCTGATCCTGGCCGCCCTGCTGGGCGGCGCGCTCGGCTCGCTGGCCAAGGCCGCCTGCCGGGCGGGGGCCTGGAACGTAGGGGTCGAGCAGTACCAGGCGCACTGCTATACCGACATCTACCCGCTCTACTTCACCGAGGGCCTGGCCGCCGGCCTGATCCCCTACCTGGACCATCACGTCGAGTACCCCGTGGTGATGGGCGCGGTTATGGAAGGAGCCGCCCGGACGGTCAGTCACGTGGCCGATCCCGGTACCCGCGGCCGGGAGTTCTACGACGTGACCGTCGCGGTGCTGGCCGCCTGCCTGGTGGGCGGCGTCCTGGCCACGGCCTACTGCGCGGGCCGGTCCCGGCGGTGGACGGCGCTGCTGGTCGCGTTCTCCCCGGCCCTGATACTCGCCGCCTACATCAACTGGGACCTGCTCGCGATGGCGCTGACCATGGCCGCCCTCGCGTCCTGGGCCGCGCGGCGTCCGGTGCTGGCGGGCGCCCTGCTCGGCGCCGCGATCGCGACCAAGTTCTACCCGGTGATCTGCCTGCTGCCGTTGTTCGCGCTCTGCCTGCGGGCCGGCCGGCTGGCTGAGTTCTGGCGGACGCTGGCCGCGACCGCGATGGCCTGGCTGGTGCTCAACGTGCCGGTCGTGCTGGCCGCGCCGGCCGGCTGGGCCACCTTCTACCGGTTCAACGCGAGCCGGGGTGCCGACTGGGGCTCGATCTGGTACTTCTTCGAGGTCGAGCACTGGCCGGTGCTCGGCGGCCTGTCCATCCAGGCGATCAACCTGATCTCGGCGGCCCTGTTCGTGATCGCGTGCGGGCTGGTCGCCGCGCTGGCGCTGATGGCGCCCAGGCGGCCGCGCCTGCCGCAGCTGATCTTCCTGGCCACCGCCGCGTTCCTGCTCACGAACAAGGTCTGGTCGCCCCAATACGTCGTCTGGCTGGTGCCGCTGGTGGTGCTGGCCAGGCCCCGGCTGGGCGGCTACGTGATCTGGCAGATCGCCGAAGTCGGCTACTTCTACGCGATATGGGCTTATCTCATCTACATCACTAACAGCTACAACCCGGCAGCACCGCCCGCCGCCGGAGGCATCGGCCCCGGGCTGTACTTCGCCGCCCTGCTGGCCAGGTTCGCCGCCGTGCTGCTGCTCTGCGCGCTGGTGGTCAGGGACATCCTGCGCCCGGACCGCGATGCGATCCGCGCCGGCGGCGACGCCGATGACCCGGCTGGCGGGGTACTTGACGGCTCAGCAGACCGGCTAGTGCTGTCATGGGCAGGCCGGAGGCGGACCGGCGACGCGGTGGCGTGAACCTCTATTAGTCCAACTACCTGGCCTGATACGACCTCGGCAGGCGCGGAATGCCCGCCGTACTTGCCGTGTTGAAAGTTGAGTGAAAGTGACTCAACTCATTTGACACGCCGCAGTCAACCTGGCAAGGTTGACTCGGCAAGACTCAAGCTTAGGCAAGGACTCAGAACCACGGTCGGGGCACCCCCGGCCAACGACAGAATCAGGGAACTGACACATGGCACGAGCGGTAGGCATTGACCTCGGGACGACCAACTCCGTCGTCGCGGTGCTCGAGGGCGGCGAGCCCACGGTCATCGCGAACGCCGAAGGATCGCGGACCACGCCGTCCGTCGTCGCGTTCGCCAAGAACGGCGAAGTACTGGTCGGCGAGGTCGCCAAGCGCCAGGCGGTGACGAACGTCGACCGGACCATCAGGTCCGTCAAGCGCCAGATGGGCACCGACTGGTCCATCAGGATCGACGACAAGAAGTTCACCCCGCAGCAGATCAGCGCGTTCATCCTGCAGAAGCTCAAGCGGGATGCCGAGTCGTACCTGGGCGAGCCGGTGACCGACGCCGTCATCACCGTGCCCGCGTACTTCAACGACGCGCAGCGGCAGGCCACCAAGGAGGCCGGGCAGATCGCCGGGCTGAACGTACTGCGGATCATCAACGAGCCCACTTCGGCCGCCCTGGCCTATCACCTGGACAAGGCCAGCGAGGCCACGATCCTGGTCTTCGACCTGGGTGGGGGCACCTTCGACGTGTCCCTGCTGGAGGTCGGCGAGGGTGTGGTCGAGGTCAAGGCAACCAGCGGCGATAACCACCTCGGCGGTGACGACTGGGACCAGCGCGTCGTCGACTGGCTGGTCAAGAACTTCAAGAACAGCTATGGCGTCGACCTGTCGGCCGACAAGATGGCCCTGCAGCGGCTCCGCGAGACCGCGGAGAAGACCAAGATCGAGCTGTCCAGTTCGACCGAGTCGCAGATCAACCTGCCCTACATCACCCACTCCGAGCAGGGTCCCCTGCACCTGGACACCAAGCTGTCCAGGGCGGAGTTCCAGAAGATGACCTCTGACCTGCTCGACCGGTGCAAGTCGCCGTTCCAGCAGGTAATCAAGGATGCCGGGGTCAAGCTCAGCGACATCGACCACGTGGTGCTGGTCGGCGGCTCGACCCGGATGCCCGCGGTGGTCGACCTGGTCAAGGACCTGACCGGCGGCAAGGAGCCGAACAAGGGCGTGAACCCGGATGAGGTCGTCGCGGTCGGCGCCTGCCTGCAGGCCGGCGTGCTCAGGGGTGAGGTCAAGGACGTCCTGCTGCTGGACGTGACCCCGCTGTCGCTGGGCATCGAGACCAAGGGCGGCATCTTCACGAAGCTGATCGAGCGGAACACCACGATCCCGACCAAGCGCTCGGAGATCTTCACCACCGCCGACGACAACCAGCCGTCCGTGCAGATCCAGGTGTTCCAGGGCGAGCGCGAGATCGCTGCCTACAACAAGAAGCTCGGCATGTTCGAGCTGGCCGGCATCGCCCCGTCGCCGCGCGGCATCCCGCAGATCGAGGTCACCTTTGACATCGATGCCAACGGGATCGTGAACGTCTCGGCCAAGGACCTGGGCACCGGCAAGCAGCAGTCCGTGACCATCTCGGGCGGCTCGGCGCTGGGCAAGGACGACATCGAGAAGATGATGGCCGACGCGGAGAAGTACGCCGACGAGGACCGCAAGCGCCGCGAGGAGGCCGAGGTCCGCAACCGTGCGGAGACCCTCACTTACACCACGGAGAAGTTCCTCTCCGAGAACGCCGACAAGCTGCCCGACGATGTCAAGTCCGAGGTCAGCGAGACCATCGCGGAGCTGAAGAAGACCCTCGAGGGCACCGACACCGAGGCGATCAGGACGGCGACCGAGAAGGCGGCCCAGGCCAGCCAGAAGATGGGCACCGCGATCTACGCCCAGGCCCAGGCCGAGGGCGGCGGGGCGGCCCAGGCTGGCGAGCCGGCCGGCGAGCAGCCCGTCGACGACGAGGTCGTCGAGGCCGAGATCGTCGAGGACGACAAGCCTGGCTCGGGTGGTGACACGGCCTGATGTCGGCATCGGAAGAGGAGAGCCACGGCCCGGTAATCCGGGACCGCAGACGGATCGATCCGGTCACCGGGCAGCCCAGGCAGGCGCCAGCGGCTGACGGCTCTGGCGCGGGGGAGACCACGCGTCCGGACCAGGCCAGGCCGGGCCGGCATTCGGTGTCCAAGCCGGGCAGCCCGCGCACGGAGCGGGCCGGCCAGGACGGCAGCGGCGACGGCAACGCCGGCGAAGGCAACGGCGACGACGGCAAGCCCGGCAACGGCAAGGCCGACGACGGTGCCCGGGCCGACGGGGACCTGACGGCCAAGCTGGCCGAGCGGACGGCCGACCTGCAGCGCGTGCAGGCCGAGTACTCCAACTACCGCAAGCGGGTCGACCGTGACCGCACCGCGGTGCGCGAGCTTGCGGTGGCGGGCGTGCTGACCGAACTGCTGCCGGTACTCGACGACATCGGCCGGGCCCGCGAGCACGACGAGCTGACGGGCGGCTTCAAGGCCGTCGCCGATGCCCTGGAGGCCGCGGCAGGCAAGCTCGGGCTGACCACATTCGGAACGGCCGGCGAGCCGTTCGATCCGAACATTCACGAGGCACTGATGCATTCGTACTCGGCCGACGTGACCGAGCCGGCCTGCGTCCAGGTGCTGCAGCCCGGTTACAAGGTCGGCGAGCGCATCTTGCGGCCGGCCAGGGTGGCGGTGGCCGAGCCGACCGACCCGGCGGGAGCCAGGACCGGCGGCGACGCGGACGAGCCAGCGGCGGCCGATGCGGGCCAGGCCGAGGGCGAGGCAGGCAGCGACGAGGATCAGGCGCCCGGTAAGGACGACTAACCCCTGGCAGGAGGGGCCTGTTGAGCACGAAAGACTACCTCGAGAAGGACTATTACAAGGCTCTCGGGGTCAGCAAGGGCGCATCCGCCGAGGAGATCAAGAAGTCCTACCGCAAGCTGGCGCGCAAGTACCATCCGGACGCCAACAAAGGCGACGCGTCGTCGGAGGAGCGGTTCAAGGAGATCTCGGCGGCCTATAACGTCTTGTCCGACTCCAAGCGCCGGGCCGAATACGACGAGGCACGGTCGCTATTCGGGGCCGGCGCCCGGGGGCCGGGTGGCGCGGGCGGCCAGTTCGGCGGGTTCGACCTGGGTGACATCTTCAACCAGGCCGGCGGCTCCGGCGGCCGGCTAGGCGACATACTCGGCGGCATGTTCGGCGGCGGCCGGGGCACGACCACCCAGGCCAGGCCGCGCCGGGGCGCGGACGTGGAAACCGAGGCCTCGCTGACCTTCAGCGACGCGATCGACGGCGCGACCGTTTCGCTGCGGCTGACCGACGAGGGTCCGTGCCCGATCTGCCGGGGCACCGGCGCCAAGGCCGGGACGGTGCCCAAGGTCTGCCCGACCTGCCAGGGCACCGGCCAGTCCAGCCGGGACCTGGGCAGCTTCGCGTTCTCCGAGCCGTGCTCGACCTGCCGCGGCCGCGGCCTGGTAGTAGAGGATCCCTGCGGCACCTGCGGCGGCAGCGGCCGGGCGATGAGCGCGCGGACGATTCAGGCCCGCATCCCGGCCGGGGTCGCCGACGGCCAGCGGATCAAGCTCAAGGCCAAGGGCGCCCCCGGTGAGCGCGGGGGTCCGCCTGGCGACCTGTACGTCCGCGTGCACGTGTCCGGGCATCCGGTGTTCAGCCGGTCGGGCCACAACCTGACCGTCACCGTCCCCGTCACCTTTACTGAGGCCGCGCTGGGCGCCGAGATCAAGGTGCCCTCGCACCGCGGCCTGCCGGTGAACCTGCGGATCCCGCCCGGCACGCCCAACGGCCGGACGTTCCGGGTCCGCGGCAAGGGCGTCCGCCGGCCCGACGCCACCCGCGGCGACCTACTGGTCAAGGTCGACGTGCAGGTGCCGCAGGACCTGACCGATGAGGCCAAGAACGCACTGGAGAAGTTCAGGGATGCCAGCACGGCCGGCAACCCGCGCGAAGAACTGCTGCGTAAAGGCAGGACGTAATGGCCCGCGCGGGGGAACGGCCGGGGAAGGACGGCGAGGACTTGCGCGCCGAGTTCGAGCTGACCGACGACACGCCGGTGTACGTCATCTCGGTCGCCGCGCAGCTCTCCGGCCTGCACCCGCAGACGCTGCGCGCCTACGACCGGCTCGGGCTGGTCTCGCCGGGGCGGACGGCGGGCCGGGGCCGCCGTTACTCGCTGCGCGACATCCTGATCCTGCATGAGGTCCAGCGCCTGTCGCAGGAGGACGGGGTCAACCTCTCCGGCATCAAGCGGATTCTCGAGCTGGAATCGGAGGGGCGGCGCAGCCAGCTGATGCTGGCCGAGATGCATGCCGAGATCAGCCAGCTGCGCGTGGAGCTCGAGTCGACCAGGGCCGTCGCGGCCCGGCTCGCGGCCCTGCTGCGCACCAGAACGAGAGGCGGCGCGCTTGTCCCGGTCCGGACGACCGGTCCGCCGGCGAGCGGGCCGATGGCCGAGGAAGGAAGTCAGTAAATGGCTGACGACAAGCTCACGCGCAAGAGCCAGGAAGCGCTGAGCGATGCCCTTCAGCGGGCCTCCGCCGCGGGTAACCCGAACGTGGACGGCCTGCACCTGCTGGCCGCCCTGCTCGACCAGGATGGCGGCACCGCGGTCCCGCTGCTCCGCGCGGCTGGGATCGACCCGGTGGCGGTGGCGAACCGGACGCGGGAGCTCCTCGCCCGGCTGCCCAGGGCCGCCGGCGCGACGCTGAGCGCGCCGGAGACGTCACGGCCGCTGCTGGCTTCTCTGGCCGCGGCTTCGAAGCGGGCCAAGGCCATGGGCGACGAGTACGTCTCGACCGAGCACTTGCTCGTCGGCCTGGCCGCCGACGGCGGCCAAGCCGCCACGGTGCTCAAGGAGGCGGGCGCCAGCGCCGACCAGCTGCTCGCGGTGTTCGAGCAGGTGCGGGGGCACTCCCGGGTCACCTCGCCCGACCCCGAGGGCACCTACCAGGCGCTGGAGAAGTACGGCATCGACCTGACCCGCAGCGCCAGGGAGGGCAAGCTCGACCCGGTTATCGGCCGGGACGCGGAGATCCGCCGCGTCATCCAGGTGCTGTCGCGCCGGACCAAGAACAACCCGGTGCTGATCGGCGACCCCGGCGTCGGCAAGACCGCCGTCGTCGAAGGCCTCGCTCAGCGGATTGTGGCCGGCGACGTGCCCGAGTCGCTGCGCGGCAAGCGCCTGGTCGCGCTCGACCTCGGCGCGATGGTGGCCGGCGCCAAGTACCGCGGTGAATTCGAGGAGCGGCTGAAGGCCGTCCTGAACGAGATCAAGGAGAGCGACGGCCAGATCATCACGTTCATCGACGAGCTGCACACCGTAGTCGGCGCCGGCGCGGCCGAAGGTGCGATGGACGCGGGCAACATGCTCAAGCCGATGCTGGCCAGGGGCGAACTGCGGATGGTCGGCGCGACCACGCTGGATGAGTTCAGGGAGCGGATCGAGAAGGACCCCGCTCTTGAGCGGCGGTTCCAGCAGGTTTTCGTCGGCGAGCCGTCGGTCGAGGACACGATCGCGATCCTGCGCGGCCTGAAAGGCCGCTACGAGGCGCACCACCAGGTGCAGATCTCCGATGCTGCCCTGGTCGCGGCGGCGACACTGTCTGACCGCTACATCACGGCCAGGTTCCTGCCCGACAAGGCGATCGACCTCATCGACGAGGCCGCGTCCAGGCTCCGGATGGAGATCGACTCGCGACCGGTCGCGATCGACGAGCTGCAGCGGGCGGTCGACCGGATGAAGATGGAGGAGCTGGCCCTGGCCAGGGAGGCCGACCCGGCCAGCAAGGAGCGGCTGGAGCGGCTGCGCGCGGACCTGGCCGACCGGCAGGAGCAGCTCACGACGCTGGTGGCCAGGTGGGAGCGGGAGAAGTCCAGCCTGAACAAGGTCGGCGAGCTCAAAAAGCAGATCGATGACCTGCGCACCCAGGTCGAGCGGGCCCAGCGGGACGCCGACTTCGAGACCGCCTCGCGGCTGATGTACGGCGAGATCCCGGCCCTGGAGCGCGAGCTGGCAGAGGCCGCCGCTCAGGCGGGTGATGAGACCAGGGTCAGCGCCGCGGCCCAGAACGGCGCCGGGCCGGCCGGGGAGATCCCGGCCGAGGCGCCGATGGTCAAGGAGGAGGTCGGGCCCGACGACGTCGCCGATGTCGTCTCGGCCTGGACCGGCATCCAGGCTGGCCGGCTGCTCGAGGGCGAGACCGGAAAGCTGCTGCGGATGGAGGACGAACTCGGCCGGCGCATCGTCGGCCAGGCCGCCGCCGTGCAGGCGGTGTCCGACGCCGTCCGCCGTTCCCGGGCCGGCATCGCCGACCCGGACCGGCCGTCCGGCTCGTTCCTGTTCCTCGGCCCGACCGGGGTCGGCAAGACCGAGCTGGCCAAGGCCCTGGCCGAGTTCCTGTTCGACGACGAGCGGGCCATCATCCGCATTGATATGAGCGAGTACTCCGAGCGGCATTCGGTCGCCCGGCTGGTCGGGGCTCCGCCCGGCTACATCGGCTATGAGGAAGGCGGCCAGCTCACCGAGACTGTGCGGCGCAGGCCCTACTGCGTGGTGCTGCTCGACGAGGTGGAGAAAGCGCATCCCGAGGTCTTCGACATCCTGCTCCAGGTGCTCGACGACGGCCGGCTGACCGACGGCCAGGGCCGCACGGTGGACTTCAGGAATACGATCCTGATCCTCACCTCGAACCTCGGTTCGGTATTCATCGCCGACCCGGCGCTCGACGAGGCGGCCAAGAAGGACGCGGTGATGGCTGTCGTCCGGTCGACCTTCAAGCCGGAGTTCCTGAACCGGCTGGACGACATCATCCTGTTCGATGCGCTGTCCACCGAGGAACTGACCCAGATCGTCGACCTGCAGGTGGTCAGGCTGGCCAAGCGGCTGGCCGACCGGCGGCTCACGCTCACGGTGACCCCGGCGGCCAAGGAATGGCTCGCCGTCACCGGATTCGACCCGGTCTACGGCGCCCGCCCGCTGCGGCGACTGATCCAGTCCGCGATCGGCGATCAGCTCGCCCGCAAGCTGCTGGCCGGGGAGATCCTGGACGGTGCCGACGTACTCGTGGACACCGATCCGTCCGCGGACTCGCTGACCGTCAGCGCCGCGCCAAGTGCGGCGTTGCACGGCTAGCGCAGCTGAACGGGCCGCTGCGTTCCGCGCCGCGGCCCGTCACACCGTCGCCCGTCAGTCGGTCAGTCGGTCAGTCGGTCAGTCGGTCAGTCGGTCGCGAGCATCCGGTCGTACTCGTCCTCGGGCAACCGCAGATCATTGCGGATCCGGTAGCGCAGCCTGAGCAGGTCGTTCAGACCCGTATAGTTGCCGTCGCCCGGCTGTCCGGCGCCCTGCAGGATCAGCTCAACGCCCGCGGTCGCCCAGTCAAGTGCGCCGGGCAGGTCGGCCTGCTCGACCAGCAACTCAGTGATCACATCGCACGCCCGCGGGTCGCTGCGCCCCTCGGTCCGCATCTTCTCGATGAGCGCGCGGGCCTCGTCGCCCTTCCCGAGCTGGAACAGGGCCCGGCAGAGAGGAGCCCGCGGGTCCACCTCGACCCGGCCGCCGTCGGCTATCGCCGCCCGGAAGTCCTGGACCGCCGCGTCGGGCTCATCGGCGAGCAGCCACTGCTCGCCGGCCCGCACCAGCGCCTCGGCGCGGGGCATCGAGTCGGTCGGTTCCGCATTCGCCGCCAGGGCCGTCATCCGCTCAGCGGCGGCGCGATGATCACCAGAAATGGCCGCTTCGAATTCGATGGCGTCGAATTCCTCACGACTCAGGACTGCCACGTCAACTATGTACCCATCGGCTCGGAAATATCAACGCTCGGGCCAGCTTCACGGGGCTATCGCATGGCACTTTCCAGCGCATCCCAGAAACCGCGGCGCAGCGAATGGCGGACCTCGTCGTGCAACAGCGAGTCGATCGGCAGAACGGAGCCTTGAAGCAGCCTCGCTTCTAGGTCCGACGGCATCCGCGGCTTGCGAGCCAGCACGGCCTCGAGCCACAAACCAGGGGCGTCCCGGCTGACCGACTCGCCAAACGTGAAGCCCTCGTTGTGCGCGGCCTTGACTGCGTCGGGAAGCGAGACGGCCATCGGCTGCGCCGGGCGGACGGCGGGGAGCGCCGAGGATAGCTGCGGCTGGTACTGCTGGTACTGCTGGGCCTGATATGGCTGGGCTTGGTATTGCTGCGGCTGCGGCTGGTTCTGCTGCGGCTGGTTCTGCTGCGGCTGATACTGCGGCGGCGGCTGATACTGCTGCGACGGGTACGCGGGCGCGGCGCCCCGGGCCGCGAGGGACAGACTGGCCTGCTCGCGCCCAGTAACGACCTGGTCGCGGCCAGGAACGACCTGCCCGCCGGGGTAAGGCGGGTTGGCCGGGTAGTAGGGCTGCGCCTGGCCCGGGAGCGGCGTCTGGCGCCCGACCGGCGGCTGCCCACCCACCGACGGCTGCCCACCTGCCGGCTGCTGCCCACCTGTCGGCTGCTGCCCAGTTGGCGAGTAGCCAGCGGGCGACCGGCCCGGTAGCGGGTGCCCGGGTGCGGGCGGCGGACCGGATACCGGGGCCGCCTGGAAGGCCGACGAGGGTTGCGCCCCGTTGTTCACCGCGCTCCCGTTGCCCGCTCCGCTGTTACTGACCGATCCGTCATTCGCTGCCCCGCCGTGCATCATGCCGCCGTAGGCCGCGCCGTTGCTCGCGGCGCCCGGCTGGCCAGCCGGCGGCAGTACGTGGAACTGGCCGCTGTTGCCCGCGCCGCTCATAGCCGAACCATCCCCCGGCATACCCAGGCCGCCATTGGCGGAATGGGCGCCCGGCACAGCGCCGTTGGACTGATATCCCTGGTAAGGACCGAACCCGGAGCTTCCGGCAAGGCGAGAATTTGCGTCCGGCGCCACGCCATTCTGCCCGGGGTCGTGGTGATGGCCCGAGGCGCCGTTCGGCCGCGAACCGGCCTGCTGGTAGCCCGCCGGCAGCGCCTGGCTCTGGTAACCGCCCGGCACCGCCGACGTCTGATATCCGCCAGGAACCGAGGCGTTCTTCGCCACATCACCGGGCGGCGCCACGAACACTTGCTGGGGCCTGGTGGTGTAAGCCGCCTGAGCCGACCCGCTGCCATCGCCTGAGCGGCTGTAGCCGGCAGTCATGCCGTTCGGAGCACTGCCGGCCGCCCTGGCACTGACGGCCCTGCCGTGAGCGACGCTGCCGTTCCCGAGACCCGCAACAGCTGCACTGCCAGTCGCAGTCCCGCCGGTCACAGCACCGCCGGTCACAGCACCGCCGGTCACAGGACCGCCGCTGGCCGCAGCTCCGGCTAGTACTGCACCGTTTAGTACAACGGCGTTCGCCGCGGCACCGTAGGCGCCGCCGGCCGGAACCGGCCCGGGCTGGCCGTGACCGTTGAGTGACGGGTCGTCGGGAGCGCCGCCCGATGGCAATACGGGGAACTGGCCGCTGTTGCCGGCCGGCCCCGCAGCTACCTGGCCCGCGCCATTCGGCTGGCCCGACTGGACGCTGCCGTTCACCGCCCCGTCCCGGGCCTGCCCCCGCTCGTCCCGGCCGGGTCCGAACTGGGCGCTACCGTACGCCTGCTCGCCGGCTACCCCCTCGCCGGCTACCCCCTGCTCGCTGCGGCCGTTGCCGAACTGGCTGGCCGGTGGCGCGCTCGCAGCGTGCGCGGCGTGATGCCCGGCACCGTTCGAGCCGTGCGGCGCACCAGCCTCGCGCGCGACCGGCACCGGCTGGTACGCGGCCGCCGCCGCGCTCTGTTCGGCCATGCCCCCATACGGCTGCTGCCCGAGCTGGGCGTACCCCGAGCCGGCCGGGGCCGGCTGGTAGGCGCTGACCGCGGCCGGCAGGGCCTGGGCCGGGAGCCCGGCGCGGTTCAGGGCCCCGTCGGCCGGCATTCTGGCCAGGGACTCATCACTGCTCGGGACCGCGCTCGCCGCCAGGTAGGACTGGTCCTGCGGCAGCGAAGGCTCGGCGCCGCGGATGAGGTCGACGAACGGGCGCAGGTGCACGCCAGAGATCTCGACAATGTCGTCGCACTCCTGGCGTAGCGGCTGCGGGATCGTCCAGCCGTTGTCCGAGGTGATGTGCAACACGACAACTCGCAGGCCGAGGTCCTGGACCTCGGAAACGATCTCGGCCAGATGCTCATCGGCGCTGGCAATGAACGCATCGCTAAT
Source organism: Streptosporangiaceae bacterium (assembly GCA_051004215.1). GTDB lineage: Bacteria > Actinomycetota > Actinomycetes > Streptosporangiales > Streptosporangiaceae > Chersky-822. Next base: position 26,410 of record JBPCKO010000332.1, read on the forward strand.
GGCGCCGCTCTTGGCCAGGGTGACCAGATCGCGGCGGAACTGGCTCTCGATGCCCTCGCGCCGGCCAGGCCTGGCGTTCACGAGCCTGAGCTTGAGCCCCGGCATCTCGGCCAGCGCATCATGTTCGGCGGTCCGGCGACCTTCGGCGGTTTCGTACCAGTAGCAGCGCAGGACCGGCAGACTGGTCCGGTCCCGGGCAAGCCCGGCCAGAAGCTTCAGCAGACCCGCGTGATCCCAGGAGACGGAGTCCCGGCGGCGCGTGCCATGAACGGCCATGGCACCATCTGCGAGGGCATAGCCAGCATCCACGAACAGCGCACAACGATCCACGCGACACCATCCTTTCCCCTGACGCGAGACGCTACCAGCGCCTAGCGGCCGTCGTGGCCTAAAGCGCAGATCACAGGCCTAGTCGGCGGGTCTGGCTAACGGCACGGTTGGTGTTTCTCACGACGATTCCCTGCGCTTGATCGGGGCGATTTTCTCCTAGCCGCCGACGACCACGGCAGCCACGATCGGAGCCGGGAGTTCAGTCGGAATGCGCCGGTATGACGGTACCAGTTCCGGCGCCCGGCCACGTGCCATGTGAGCAACGCCGCACTAGGCTCGTCACCGTGAGCGACCGGGCAGATCTGCTGGACCAGATCAGGAGGAAGGGCGTCATCCACGGCGCCGTCACGCTCTCATCCGGCCAGCAGGCGGATTGGTATGTGGACCTGCGCCGGGTGCTACTCGACGGCGCCGCGGCACCGGTGGCGGGACGGGTCATGCTCGACCTGACCGCCAATCTCGCCTTCGCGGCGGTCGGCGGCCTCACCCTCGGCGCCGACCCGGTCGCGACCGCCATGATGCACGCCGCCGCCGGGCTGGGCAGGCCGCTGAACGCCTTCATCGTCCGCAAGGAAGGCAAGGCCCACGGACTGCAGCGCCGGATCGAGGGCCCGGATGTGGCCGGCTTGCCGGTTCTCGCCGTCGAAGACACCTCGACGACCGGGCAGTCCGTCCTGGCCGCGGTGGACGTGCTGACCGAGGCGGGCGCCGAGGTCGTCGGGGTGGCGGTGGTCGTGGACCGGGGCGCGCGGGAGCGGGTCGAGGAACGCGGCCTGTCGTACTTCGCCGCCTACGACCTCAGCGACCTCGGGCTCAGCTAAGCCCGCCGCACCGGTGGGCGCGGGCACGAGATACTGGCGCCGCATACGCGAGCAGAGGGAGCGAGCTGACGTGCCAATCGCGACGCCGGAGATCTACGCGCAGATGCTCGACCGGGCTAAGGAACACGGGTTCGCTTACCCGGCGATCAACGTGAGCTCCAGCCAGACGCTGAACGCGGCCCTGCGCGGATTCGCGGACGCGAACAGCGACGGCATTATCCAGGTCTCCACCGGCGGCGCCGAGTACCTGTCCGGCTCGGTCAAGGACATGGTCGTCGGCGCGAGTGCGCTGGCCGAGTACGCCAGGGTCGTGGCCGCGAATTACCCGGTGCACGTCGCGCTGCACACTGACCACTGCCCGAAGGACAAGCTCGACGGCTACATGCGGCCCCTCGTGCAGATCTCCAGGGAGCGCGTCGGCCGCGGCCAGGACCCCCTGTTCCAGTCGCACATGTGGGACGGATCGGCGGTCCCGCTGGATGAGAACCTGCAGATCGCGGCCGACCTGCTGGAGCAGTGCGCCGCCGCCAGGATCGTGATGGAGCTCGAGATCGGCGTCGTCGGCGGCGAAGAAGACGGCGTCACCGGCGAGATGAACGAGAAGCTGTACAGCACCCCGGGCGACGCGCTGGCGACCGCCAAGAAACTCGGCATTGGTGACCGCGGCCGGTACATGCTGGCGGCGACGTTCGGGAACGTGCACGGGGTCTACAAGCCCGGTCACGTCAAGCTCCGTCCCCCGATCCTGAAGGAGATCCAGCAGGCGGTTGGTTCCGAGTACGACCAGGAAAAGCCGTTCGACCTGGTGTTCCACGGCGGATCCGGTTCGGCCCCGGAAGAGATCCGCGAGGCGATCTCCTACGGAGTGATCAAGATGAACGTCGACACTGACACCCAGTACGCCTTCACCAGGCCCGTGGCCGGCCACATGTTCGCCAACTACGACGGCGTGCTCAAGATCGACGGCGAGGTAGGCAACAAGAAGACCTACGACCCGAGGGCCTGGGGCAAGGCCGCCGAGGCGGGCATGGCCGCGCGCGTCACGCACTCCTGCGAGGACCTGTTGTCCGCGGGCAAGCAGCTCGGCTGAGCGCTGGCCGACGGCTCGGCGACAGCTGGCCCGGCGAGATGTTCCGCTTAAAAAAAGAAAGGGCGGGCCGATGCGCATCGCCGTGTTGTCCGACATCCATGGCGTGCTACCCGCGCTCGAGGCGGTGCTCGCCGAGCCGGACGTGGCCAGCGCCGACCGGATCGTGCTGACCGGCGATATCGCCGCCGGGCCGCAGCCGACCGAGACGCTCGACCTGCTCAGCGGGCTCGGCGAGCGGGCGGTCTGGGTGCGCGGCAACGCCGATCGCGCGCTGGTAGAGTTCCGCCGCGGCGAGCGGGCGGCTGTCCCCGACGAGATCTCGCCCTGGGCGGCCGAACAGCTGCGCCCTGACCAGGTCGACCTGCTGGCCGGGCTCCCGCTCGCGGTCACGCTCCCCGTGCCCGGCCTCGGCACGGTCCTGTTCTGTCACGCGACACCGCGCGACGACGAGGAAGTCGTGCTCGCGGACTCGCGGCTGGCCCGATGGGCCGAGGTCTTCGAGCCGCTGGACGACTCGATCAGCGCGGTCGCATGCGGGCACACCCATATGCCGTTCGTGCGCCTGGCCCACCGGCGTCTCGTGCTGAACCCGGGCAGCGTCGGCATGCCGTACGGCGGCGCGGGCGCGCACTGGGCACTGCTCGGACCCGGCGTCGAGCTGCGGGTCTCCGAGTTCGACCCGGGCCGGGCGATTGACCGCATCACGGCCGACTCTGGTTACCCGGACGCACGCGAGTGGGCCGAGTACTTCGTCCGGTCCGCGGCCAGCGACGCCGAGGCCATCGAGACGTTCGGGCCCCGCGACGGGAGGACCGCGAGCTTACTGGCCGGCTGACCGCTAGCCAGCGTGAGGGCGGTGCCGGAGCCAGGCCGAACGCGCGAAGGCCGCCTCGATCTGCGCGATCACGTGCCCGGGGCGCGCGGTGATGTCGCGCCAGGTAAAGTGCACGACCTCGTACCCGGCCTCGCGCAGCTCAGTGTCCCGCCGCAGCTGCAGGCGAGCCCGGTCCGGATCGGCGTACTTCATCGCGCCGTCGGCCTCCGCGATCGTCCGCTGCTCCGCCCAGAGGAAGTCGACCCGGCCGATCGTTCCGCGTCTTCCCCTGATCCAGGCCTGCAGCGCCGGCGGCCGCAGCCCGCCGTCGCGGAACGCGACCCGCGAGATCGACTCAAGCGGCGACTCGGCGAGCGGGTGGCTGAATTCAACGACCTGGGTGGCTTTCGCGATTCCTGGCCATCTCGCACAGTCGCCGAGCACGCGCTGCAGCCGCCCGGCGGTCGTCTTCCTGAGGTACAGCGCCGAGTCCGCGGTCACGACGCCCGCCGCGAACGGCAGCGCCCTGGCCAAGTCGATTACCGTTCGCTCTACCGACGTGACCGGAATCTTGTCCACGGACGTCACATGCCAGCTGGGCAGCGCGGCAACATGCATTGCGATACTCGGTCTGGCCGTCCGGCATCCGTCGGCGCGCGGCGATCTTGTGACGGCGACTGCGCGACTGTCTGGCCGGTCTAGTAACGCGAGCCCGTGCACCAGGGCGGCATCGACATGACTGAGCGCCGTTCCCGGCCGTGACACTGCGATCGCGACGGCGGCGCGCATCAGGCCCTCGCCGCCCGGGTCTTTCGCGATCACGACGGCGGCCCGGTCGGCTTGGGCGTACACACCTCGCCCAAAGGCCTTGAGAACGCCTCGGCGCACCAGCGCCCGCACGTCGTGGTCCATCAGCCCGGCCGCGCGCAGTTCGGCCGTTGTAACAATTCCCGCTAATCTCCCCGTTTCGGGCACCCGGTTGTCATCCATGACCGCAACAATCGCCGGCGACACTGACATATCACGGGTTCGCGCCATGATCATGATGCAATTTGCCCCGATTCGCTGACTGGAACCAGTGATATGTGAGCACGGCGGGTCGGAGCGGGGCGGGACGGGGGCGGGGGCGGGGGCGGCGGGGGAGGATGGGGCACATGACGCATCAGAATCTCACGCTCGGGGCTACGCCGCCGCCGACCTTCCTGCCGGAGCACGCCGAAGCCGCCGCCGCCCTGCGCGAGCACGGGGCTAAGGAGGCGGCCCGGCGGTACCCGGCCTACTGCGCCGCGTGGGCCGAGCTGGCCGCGCGGGCGCTGGCCGGCGACCCGGTGACCGCCTACGCCTACGCGCGGACTGGGTACCACCGCGGGCTCGACCAGCTGCGCCGGTCCGGCTGGCGCGGCAACGGCCCAATCCCCTGGGAGCATGAGCCGAACCGCGGCTTCCTGCGCGCGCTGCACCTGCTCGGCGAGTCCGCCGCGGCGATCGGCGAGGAAGACGAGGCGATGAGGACGAGAGAGTTCCTGCACGACTCGAGCCCGGCCGCGACCGACGCCCTGGCCTCGGATCGTTCGTAAGCAGCGCAACTACCCGCTCCCCGGGCTGCCGCCTGACTGCCTGCCGGGGCGGCCCCTCGGGGCGCGGCCGCGCCGGCCGGGGCGGTGTCCGCGCGGCCGGAACGCGGCCTCGCTAGCCTGTAGCCATGCCCGCCATCGTGATCGTCGGCGCCCAGTGGGGCGACGAAGGTAAGGGCAAGGCCACCGACCTGCTCGGCGACAGCGTCGACTACGTCGTCCGCTACCAGGGCGGGAACAACGCCGGGCACACGGTCGTGATCGGCGACGAGAGCTACGCCCTGCACCTGCTGCCCTCGGGAGTGCTGTCCGAGCACGCGGTGCCGGTCATCGGCAACGGCGTCGTGGTTGACCCGGCGGTGCTGATCGAGGAAATCGAGGGCATCCAGGCTCGCGGTATCTCCTGCGGCCGGCTCCTGATCTCGGCCAACGCGCACCTGATCATGCCGCACCACGTCGCGCTGGATAAGGTCACCGAGCGCTACCTGGGCAACGCGAGGATCGGGACGACCGGCCGCGGCATCGGGCCGACCTACGCCGATAAGGCGTCCAGGGTGGGCATCAGGATGCAGGACCTGTTCGACGAGGCGATCCTGGGCCAGAAGCTCGAGCTCGTGCTGCGGGAGAAGAACCAGATCCTGACCAAGCTCTACAACCGGCGCGGCATCGACGTGCCCGCAGTCTGCGACGAGTACGTCGGCTACGGCAGGCGGCTGGCCCGCTACGTCGCCGATACCGGCCTGGTGCTGAACCACGCGCTCGACGACGGCAAGGTCGTGCTCCTGGAAGGCGCCCAGGCGACGCTGCTCGACGTCGATCACGGCACGTACCCGTTCGTGACCTCCTCGTCCCCGACGGCGGGCGGGGCCTGCGCCGGATCGGGCGTGGGGCCGACCAGGATCAGCCGGGTCGTCGGCATACTCAAGGCGTACACGACCCGGGTCGGGGCCGGCCCGTTCCCGACCGAACTGCAGGACGAGCAGGGCGAGTGGCTGCGCAAGACCGGCGGCGAGTACGGCGTCACCACCGGCCGGGCCAGGCGGACGGGCTGGTTCGACGCCGTGATCGCCCGGTACGCGACCCGGGTGAACGGGATCACCGACTACTTCATCACCAAGCTGGACGTGCTGTCCGGGCTGGAGCGGGTCCCGGTCTGCGTCGGCTACGACGTCGGCGGGACCAGGCACGACGAGGTGCCGATGACCCAGACCGAGTTCCACCACGCCAGGCCGGTCTATGAGTACCTGGACGGCTGGCGGGAGGACATCTCGCAGGCCAAGGAGCCGGCCGACCTGCCGCCCAACGCCCGCGCCTACATCGAGGCGCTGCAGGACATGATCGGCGCTCCGGTCACCGCGGTCGGCATCGGCCCGCGGCGGGATCAGACCCTGCACATCCGCGACCTCATCTGAGCCGGCCGGACCCGGGCGGTTAGGCTCGCCGGGTGCGCGTTCTGCTCCTGGGCTCGGGCGGCCGCGAGCACGCGCTGGCCCGTGCGCTCGCCGCCGACCCGGACGTGACCGACCTGCACGCCGCTCCCGGCAACCCCGGCATCGCCCGCGAGGCCGAACTTCACCAGGCCGGGCTGACCGACCCGGCGGCGGTGACCGGGCTAGCCAAGCACCTGGCCGCCGACCTGGTCGTGGTCGGGCCTGAGGCGCCGCTGATCGCCGGGGTCGGGGACGCGCTGCGCGCGGCCGGCCTGAGCTGTTTCGGGCCCGACCGGGCCGCGGCGATGATCGAGGGCTCGAAGTCGGCGGCCAAGGAGGTCATGCTGGCCGCCGGGATCCCGACCGCGGCCGCCCGTACCTGCCGCACCGGCGCCGAGGTCAGCGCGGCCTTGGTGGAGTTCGGGCCGCCGTACGTGGTGAAGGCCGACGGGCTCGCGGGCGGCAAGGGCGTCGTGGTGACGACCAGCCGGACGGCCGCGGCCGCGCACGCGGCGGCCTGCGGGCAGGTGGTGATCGAGGAGTTCCTCGACGGTCCCGAGGTGTCGGTCTTCGCGCTCGCCGACGGCACGAACGCGATCCCGCTGCTGCCCGCCCAGGACTTCAAGCGGGCCGGCGACGGTGACACCGGGCCTAACACCGGCGGGATGGGCGCCTACGCGCCGCTGCCGTGGGCGCCCGCCGACCTCGCCGAACGGACCATGGCCGAGGTCATCAAGCCGGCCATCTCCGAACTGGGCCGCCGCGGCACCCCCTACCGCGGCCTGCTCTACGCCGGCCTGGCCCTGACCGGGACGGGCCTCAAGGTGATCGAATTCAACGCCCGGTTCGGCGATCCGGAGACCCAGGTCATCCTGGACCGGCTGGCGACGCCGCTGGCCGGCCTGCTCGCGGCGGCGGCCGACGGCGGCCTGGCCTGGGCGGGCCAGCCGCGCTGGGCCTCCGGCGCGGCGGTGACCGTCGTGATCGCCGCCCAGGGTTATCCAGGCCAGCCGGCGGCCGGGGATGGCATCGGCGGTATCGAAGCGGCGGAACAGCTGGCCGGGGCTTATGTCCTCCAGGCCGGGACGGCCCGGCCCGACGGAAGCCTGCGCTCCGCCGGCGGTCGCGTCCTCAACGTGGTCGGCACCGGGCCTGACGTGGCCGGGGCCCGGGCGGCGGCCTACGCGGCGGCCGCCCGGATCAGCCTCCGCGGCGGCTGGTACCGGACCGACATCGCGGCCGAGTCCGGTTTCCCGTCGGCCCGGCCCGGCTGACCGCGGCCGGCTGCCGCCTGCGGGACAATGATCAGCGTGATCGAGCGCTACACGTTGCCTGAGATGGGCCTGGTCTGGAGCGAGGCGCACAAGTACGAGCTCTGGTGCCGGGTCGAAACCGCGGTCCTGGAGGCCAACGCCGAGGCCGGGATCGTCCCGGCCAGCTCGGTCGAGCCGGTCAGGGCCGCCCCGCCGCCGGTGCCCGCGGCGGTCGCCGCGATCGAGGCGGTGACCAACCACGACGTGATCGCGTTCCTGTCCGCCTGGGCCGACAACACCACCCCGCGCGAGGCCGCCGCCTACGTGCACTTCGGCCTGACCTCCTCTGACCTGCTCGACACCGCGCTGGCGCTGCAGCTCAGCGAGGCGACCGGCCTGCTGGCCGGGCGCGCGGCCGAGCTGACCGCGGCCCTGCGCGACCACGCCCTGGCCCACCGGGACACGCTGCGGCCAGGCCGGACCCATGGCATCCACGCCGAGCCCGACGTGTGGGGGCACCGGGTCGCCGACTTCGCGTTCGCGATGGCCCGTTGCTGCGAGCGGCTGCGCCGGGCCAGGACCGCGATCGCGGTCGGCAAGCTGTCCGGCCCGGTGGGCACCTATTCGAGCATCGACCCGGCGATCGAGGCGACGGTACTGGCCAGGCTGGGGCTGCGCCCGGCCGACGTCGCGACCCAGGTCGTGCTGCGGGACGGGATCGCCGAATGGGTTAGCGTGCTCGGCATCATCGCGTCGGTCTGCGAGGCCGTCGCGCTGGAGGTCAGGCACGGCCAGCGGACCGAGGTCAGGGAGCTGTCCGAGGCGTTCACCGCCGGGCAGAAAGGCAGCTCGGCGATGCCGCACAAGAAGAACCCGGTGCGCTCGGAGCGGATCTGCGGCCTGGCCAGGGTCGTCCGGGCGCAGATCGTGCCCGTGCTCGAGGGGATCCCGCTGTGGCACGAGCGCGACATCTCGCACTCCTCGGCCGAGCGGGTCGCGCTGCCGGACGCCGCGATCGCGACCGACTACCTGCTGGCCCAGACGACGGCGCTGGTCACCGGCCTGGTCGTCGACGCCGCCCGGATGCGGGCGAACCTGGACCTGACCGGCGGGCTGATCTACTCCTCGGCCGTGCTGCTTGAGCTGGTCGACGCGGGCCTGCCCCGCGAGGACGCGTACGCGCTGGTGCAGCGGGCCGCGATGGTGACCTGGGAAACCGGCCGCGGGTTCCGCGACACGCTGGCCCAGGAGGCCCGCGAGCGCGGTCAGCCGCTGGACGAGCGGCGCCTCGACGAGGTGTTCCGGCCCGAGCGGTACGTCGCCAGGCTCGGCGGCGTCTTCGCCAGGCTGGAGAAACTGGACCCGGCGGGCGCCGAGCCGGGATGCTGACCCGCCGGTACTCGGGCAAGGTCCGGGACATCTACTCCCAGGACGACGGCACCCTGCTGCTGGTCGCGAGCGACCGGATGTCGGCGTTCGACTTCGTGCTGGACCACCCGATCCCCGGCAAGGGCAAGATCTTGACCCAGCTGTCGCTGTGGTGGTTCCGGCAGCTGGCCGACATCGTGCCGAACCACGTCATCGACGCGCCCGTCCCGGCGGAGTTCGCGGGCCGGGCCATGGCCTGCCGGCCGCTGGCGATGGTGCCGGCCGAGTGCGTCGCCCGCGGCTACCTGACCGGGTCAGGCCTGGCCGAGTACCGCCTGAACGGGCAGGTCGGCGGGATCCCGCTGCCGCCTGGGCTGGCCGACGGCTCGAAGCTGGCCGAGCCGGTCTTCAGCCCGGCCACCAAGGCCCCGCCGGGCGAGCACGACCAGAACATCTCGTTCGCCGAGCTGTCCGGGGCGGTCGGCCCCGGGCTGGCCGCGGACCTGCGCCGGGTCACCCTCGCCGTCTACGAGCGCGGCGCCGCCATCGCCGCCGGGCGCGGGATCATCGTCGCCGACACCAAGATCGAGCTGGGTTTCGACGCGAACGGCACGCTCACGCTTGGCGACGAGGTGCTCACCCCCGACTCATCCCGGTTCTGGCCCGCGGACCGCTGGGAACCCGGCCGGAGCCAGCCGTCCTTCGACAAGCAGTACGTGCGGGACTGGCTGCTGTCGCCCGAGGCGGGCTGGGACCGCGGCTCTGGCGATCCGCCTCCGCCGCTGCCCGCCCGTGTAATCGAGCGGACAAGGGAAACATACATCGAGGCGTACGAACGTATTACCGGCCTGACCTGGGCTGATTAGACCGGGAGCGGCCTGCCAGGGCGCTCGTTACAATTTGTGAACGACCGGTTACCTTATGTATCGGCGTCGTCATCGTCCGGGGGGTCAACAAGCAGTGGAATACTGGACTTCGCGCAACACGGCCGAAACGACGCTGTCGGATCCGGATCCCGCCTGGCCGGAAGACGCCAGAGCATGTGCTTCGAGCCGGGATAATGAGGTCCCGCCCCCCATGGACAGGAGTCCGGAACTTATGACCAGCGGTCACCAGACCCGTTACCGCGTCGTCGGCGGCAATCCCCTGCAAGGGACCGTCTTCGTCCAGGGCGCAAAGAACGCGGCACTGAAGATGATCGCCGCCGCGCTGCTCGCGGCGAAGGGCCGTACGGTCCTGCGGAATGTCCCCGTGATCGAGGACGTCCGCCGCGCGGCCGAGCTGGCTCAGGCGGTCGGGGCGGTCGTGAAGTTCCACGAAGCCGAGCGGACGATGGTCATCGATGCCTCCGAGCTCAGCAGCCCGGTGCTCCCGGCCGAGATCACGCGCCAGTTCCGGGCCTCGGTCCTGTTCGTGCCCGCGCTGCTGCACCGGCTCGGCGAGGCTGTCCTGGAGGAAGTGGGCGGCTGCAACCTGGGCAGCCGCAACCTGGACTTTCACTACCGGGGCTTCGCCAGGCTTGGCGCGACGGTCGAGGAAGGCGAGAGCCAGATCCACGTCAAGGCCGACGGCCTGCGCGGCGCGCATCTGTACCTGGACACCCCATCGCACACCGGCACCGAGAACCTGATCATGGCCGCCTCGCTGGCTCCTGGGGTGACCGTGATCGACAACACCGCCCAGGAGCCCGAGGTCCAGGACGTCATCGCGTTCCTGTCCAAGATGGGGGCCAGGATCAGCGGCGGCGGCACCGGGCTGATCACCGTCGAGGGCGTCAGCGAGCTCACCGCGGTCGAGCACACGGTGATGCCGGACCGGATCGACGCGGCGGTGTTCGCGATGGCCGCGGCCATCACCGGCGGCGAGCTCAGCCTGGTCGGCGCCTCGCTTGACCACCTGGGCGTGGTCCGCTGGAAGCTCGAGCAGATGGGCGTGGAGTTTTCGACCCAGGGAGCGATCCTGCAGGTCCGCCGGGACCGGCAGCTGCGCCCGATCAACGTGATCACCTGCCCGTTCCCCGGATTCGCGACCGACCTGCAGTCGCCGATCATGGCGGTCAGCTGCCTGGCCGACGGCACCAGCTACATCCGCGAGACGATCTTCGACGGCCGGTTCCTGCTGGCCGGCGAGCTCAACAAGATGGGCGCCAAGGTCGAGCTGGCCGACGCCGTCGCGGTCGTGCACGGGCCTACGCAGCTGCACGGGGCCGAGGTGACCGCGCATGACCTGCGGACCGGCATCGGCCTGGTGCTGGCCGGGCTGGCCGCCGAAGGCGAGACCGTGGTGTCCCGGGCGTACCAGATCAACCGGGGTCACGCGTCGGTCACCGCCCGGCTGACGGCGCTCGGTGCCGACATCGTCGAGGAAGAGACGGACTAGCCGGACCAGGATTCAGGGCGGCTCGCCGGGCGAGCTGCCGCGCGTTTACCGGCCCCGGTGCTGCCGGGCGACGGCCAGGAACAGGTCGTTGGCCTCGGGTTCGCCGATCGAGACCCGGACGCCCTCGTCGCCGAACGGCCGCACGCTCAGCCCGGCCTCGTCGCACCTGGCCGCGAAGTCCGCCGTCCGCTCGCCCAGCCGCAGCCACACGAAGTTGGCCTGGGTCGGGGGCACGCTCCAGCCCATCGCGGTGAGCCCGGCGTGCACCCGCTCCCGCTCGGCGACGACCTGGTCGACCCGGTCGAGCAGCTCGCCCTCGGCGGCCAGCGAGGCCACCGCGGCTGCCTGGGCGACCGCGTTCACCGCGAACGTGAGCATGGTCTTGCGGGCCGCCACCGCGACCGGCTCGGGCCCGATCAGGAACCCGACCCGCAGCCCGGCCAGCCCGTAGGCCTTGGAGAAGGTACGCAGCACGGCCACGTTCGGCCGGCTCCGGTACACCTCGGTGCCGTCGGGCGCGGCCGGGTCCCGCACGTACTCGGCATAGGCCTCGTCCAGCACCACCAGGCAGTCACCGGGCACCCGGCCCAGGAAGCGGTCCAGCTCGTCGCGGGTGACGACGGTCCCGGTGGGGTTGTTCGGCGTGCACACGAAGATCAGCCGGGTCTGCGGGGTGACCGCCGCCGCCATCGCGTCCAGGTCGTGCCGCTCGCCGGCCAGCGGGACCCGGACGGAGGTCGCCCCGGCCAGGTCGGCCAGGTAGGGGTAGGCCTCGAACGACCGCCACGCGTACAACACCTCGGACCCTGGTTCGGCCACGGCCTCGAGCAGCTGCTGGACCAGGCCCACCGAGCCGCAGCCGACCGCCACGTGCTCGGCCGGGACGGCGAACCTGGCCGCGATCGCCTCGGTCAGCTCGGCTGCGCCGTTGTCCGGGTACCGGTTGACCTCGCCCGCGGCCTCGGCGATGACCTTCGCGACCGACGGCAGGGGCCCGAACGGTGACTCGTTGGAGGACAGCTTGTAGGTGCGCCCGGCCGTCGCCGACGGCGGCTTGCCCGGCTTGTACGGCGAGAACTGGTCAAGGATCGGCCGGAATCGTGGTGTCTGCCGGGACATCGTCGTCCTCCAGATACGGATCAGGTCTGCGCGTCCTCGGCCGCCTGCGGACCGTACCGGCCCGCCGCCACCTCGACGGGACCGCCGGGAGACTGCCTGACCGGCTCGCACGCTTGCCGCTGCCTAGGCCTGAGCATAGGCGGATGCAGTACGTCGGTGTCACCGCGCCGGTAGAGCTGGGCCGGCCGGCCGCCCGACGAGCTGGCCGCCCCGGTATCGACCAGGAACCTTTCCGCCCCGGTGACCTTGCGGTGGAAGTTCCGCGGGTCCAGCGGGGTGCCCCAGACGATCTCGTAGACCCGGCGCAGCTCGGCCACCGTGAAGGTGTCCCGGCAGAACGCCGCGCCCAGCGTCGTGTACTCCAGCTTGGCCCGCGCCCGCTCCACTGCGTCGGTGAGAATGCGCAGGTGATCGAACGCCATTTCGGCCAGACTGCCGACCGGCTGCCAGCTCATGACGGGCTGCTCGGGGGCCGGCAGGTCGGGCGCCAGGCCGAGGTAGGCGACCGAGACCACCCGCTGGCGGGGATCGCGGTCGGGGTAGCCGTAGGTCTGCAGCTGCTCGAGGTGCACCCGGGCGCCGGGCAGGCCGGCTCGCTCGGCCAGCACCCGGCCCGCGGTCGCGGGCAGGTCCTCATCACCCCGGATGAACCCGCCAGGCAGCGCCCGCCAGCCCTGATGCGGCTCGGCGGTACGCCGCCAGACCAGCACGGACAGGTCGCCGGCCCGGACCGTGAGGATCACCAGGTCGACGCTGACCGCGACCCTCGGCACCTCCATGCCTTGCACGGTAGCGCGAGCTGGCGGCCCGGGCGAAGCAGCCGGCCTTCTGAACGCCGGCGTGGGAGGCTGGCCGGGTGTCTCGTATCGTGAAGGCATGAACCGGCTGGGAGAGCTTGAGCGGGCCATCATGGAGATCCTGTGGCAATCGCCCGATCCGATGACGGTCAGGCAGGTCGGAGACTGCCTCACCGACCGGGATCTGGCCCATACGACGGTCATGACCGTGCTCGACCGCCTGGCCAAGAAGGGGTTCGTCAAGCGGCAGCGGGCCGGCCGGGCCTGGCGTTACCGCCAGGCCGAGAGCCGCGAGGCCTACGTCGCCGAGCTGATGCTGACCGCTCTTGACCAGACCGGAGACCGGCAAGCCGCGCTGACCAGGTTCGCGCGCAGCGTCTCAGGGGCCGAGGCCAGGGCGCTCCGCGTCGCGCTGGAAGCCCTCAGCGGGGGCGGCGGGGACTGAGCGCCGTGTCCGCCGCCGTCTTCCTCCTGGCCGCCGTTGCCATCGGCTGCGTTCCGGCCGCGCGCATGCTGGCCTCCGCGCACTGGCCGCGCCGGTCGCCCGCGCTGGCGATCGCGCTCTGGCAGGCGCTCGGGCTGGGCTGGGGGGTCGCGACGATCGGGGCGCTGGTCGGGCTCGGGGCCACCGGCCTGCACGGCCGGTCCGGGATCGGCCTGTCCGGGGTGGCCGGCGCCGCCCCGCGGGCCGCGACCTTGCTGCTTGGCCCGGGCAGTGGCGGCCGGCCCCGGTGGGACGCGATGACCGCGGTCAGGGAGATCTCGCTGATTGCCGGGACGCTCCTGCTCGCGCTGCTGTGCTGGGTGCTGGTGGACGCCATCGCGGCCGTCTTCCGGGCCAGGCACCGGCAGCGGGCCCTGCTCCAGCTGCTCGCCCACCATGACCCCAAGGTGCCAGGCGCGCTGGTCGTCGACCACCCGGCCGCGGCCGCCTACTGCGTGCCCGGACGGCGCTCGGCCATCGTGATCAGCGCGGGCGCCCTGGACCTGCTCGACCAGGCCGAGCTCGCGGCGGTGATCGCCCACGAGCGGGCCCACCTGCGGGCCAGGCACGACCTCGTGCTGCTGCCGTTCACCGCCCTGCTCCGGGCTTTCCGCTGGTCCGAGGCCGCCCAGGAGGCCAACCGGGCGGTCGCGCTGCTGGTCGAGATGATGGCCGATGACCGGGCCGGGCGCCGGCTGCCCGCGCGGGAGCTTGCGACCGCGCTGCTGCGGGTCGGCACCTCGGGCGGAGGCGGCGCGCCGGCC
>JBPCKO010000333.1:0-12712 GCA_051004215.1 Streptosporangiaceae bacterium
CGCATACACCGGACCGGGATTCGACGCCTGCGCCGCCCCGAGCGCGCACGCCATGACCAAATGGCGGTCGTCGAAGTTCCGCGCCGTCGGAATCTACATCGGCGGCATCAACCGGGCCTGCGCCCAGGCCAGCCTCACCCCGTCGTGGCTGAGCAGCATCACCGGCCAGGGCTGGCACTTCTTCTCGATCTACCCGGGACTGCAGTCCAGCTGCGTGCTCGCCGCGGGCGACGCGACCATCACGACCGCGCATGCCGCTGCCCAGGGCACGGCCGCGGCCGACGACGCCGCGGCCCGGGCGGCCAGTCTCGGGATTGCCAAGGGCACGCCGCTGATCTTCGACATGGAGGCCTACGGCCCGTCCTGTGACGGGCAGGTGACCACCTTCCTGTCCGGGTGGGACGCCGAGTTGCACGCCCGCGGCTACCGGGCCGGGATCTACGAGTCGTTCTCCAACATCGGCGCCCTGATCAAGGCGTCGGGCACGATCACCGAGCCGGACGTGATCTACTACGCCGACTGGGACGGCAAGGCCACCACGACCAGCCCCTACATGCCGTCCGGGAGGTGGACCCAGCACGCGCGCATCCACCAGTACCTCGGCGGTCACCTGGAAACTCACGGCGGCGTCAGCATCGACATCGACAGCGATCAGCTGGATGTCAACCTGGGCCCGGGGCCGGTGAGCGGCGGCTCGTCCCACGGCGGGTTCAGGATCGCCGTCGCGATCAACGCCAACGGCACCGCCGAATGGTTCGCCAGGACCGCAGCCGGCCGCCTCGCTCACGCCTGGCAGGCACCGGTCGGCAGCCTGACCTTCTCCGCCCTGCATCCGGTCGGGAAAACCCCGGCCGGCCTGGTGAGCAACCCGGCGGTCGCAGGCCAGGCCGACGGGCGGCTGACCGTGTTCGCGCGCGACTCGGCCGGGCGGATCCAGCACGGCTGGCAGCAACCTGGTTTTCCGAACGACTGGGAGTGGGGCACCGCGCTGCCGGCTCCCGCCCACCCGGCCGCTGGCGGCACCGATCCGGGCGCGGTGCTGATGCCCGGCCGGCGGGTCGCGGTCTTCCAGACCACGTCCGGTGGCGTGGTCACCTCGCACCAGGGCGGCTCGGACCAGAACACGAACTGGACCCGGTGGCGGAACCTGGGCGGAAGCTGCGCCAGCACCCCGGTGCCGGTGCGCTACGCGGGCGGCACCGACGTGTTCTGCGTGACGACCGCGGGCACGGCGGCGGTCAACCGGTGGAGGGGCTCGTCCTGGAGCGGCTGGACCATGCTGGCGGGCAGCCCGGCCAAGCTGGCCGGCGCGCCGGCCGTGGCCGCGGACGGATCCGGGCAGCTGGAGTTCTTCGCCGCGACCAGGGCCGGCGGCCTGGCCGACGCGTGGCAGGCGGGGCCGTCGGGGTCGTCGGGGTCGTCGGGCGGCTGGACCTGGGGCAGCCCGCTGGCCGGTCCCGGCTCAGCGGCGGCGGGCACGAAGATAGGCGGCTCACCGTCGGCCGCGACGTGGCCGGCCGGGTCGGTCGTGGTGTATGCGCGGCTGGCCGGCGGCCAGGCCGGTTACATCCGCCATCAGGGGACCTCCGGGTCGGCGGCCTGGTCGGTGTGGTCGACCGTCGGCGGCCTGCCGGGCGGGAAGATGGCCGGTACCCCGGCGGGCTGGCTGAACGGCTCCGGCGCGCCGAGCCTCGTCGCCCTGGACGGCCGGCGGAAGATCGCGGTCGCGAGCGACCCGGGAAGCAGCGGCTGGTCGGCCTGGGCCGAGCTTGGCGGCGGCTTCTGAGCCTGCGCGACCTAGCCGACAGCGACTAGCCGACAGCGATGATGATCGCGACGATGACGGCCACGACCACGAGCGCGCCAACCAGGTACCAGACGGTGCGGTTCGGCTTGCTCGTCGGCGCCTGGCCAGCCCGGGGCTGCTCGGGCCAGGCGCTTGCCCCGCCGCGCTGCTCCTGCTCGTTCTGCTCGCCCATGAAGCGCTTGAACTCGGCCGTACTCGCCGAGACGTCGGGGGCGGCTCGGAACTCCCCCGTCGTACGCGGCAGATCAGTACTGGCATACCGGTCGTCGTGCTGGGACATGCCCCGACTTTAGCCGATCCACCCGCGCCGACTTGGCTGATCAGCGCAGATTCCCGAACTAGCCTCCGCGCTCAGGCCGGGCCGCCGGCCGAGGGGCCCAGGGGCCGTCCCCAGGGGGCCAGCGCCGCTCAGGAGCTGAGCTCGGGCAGCGCGTCTGGCCGGTCGACCAGCGTGGACAGCACGATCGAGCTGCGCGTCCTGACCACGAACGGCTCGGCGCTGATCCGTTCGACGACCTGCTCGAAGTGCCGGATGTCGGCCGCCCTGATGTGCAGCAGCGCGTCGGCGTCGCCCGTGACCGTGCAGGCGCTGACGATCTCCGGGTACTTGCGCGTCGCCACGGCGATGTCGGCGGGCGAGGTCCGGCCGCGGCAGAAGAGCTCGACGTAGGCCTCGGTCGTCCAGCCCAGCTCACCCGAGTCCAGCCGGGCCGAGAAGCCCGTGATGGCGCCGGTCGAGCGCAGCCGGTCGACCCGGCGCTTGACCGCGGGAGCCGACAGGCCGACGACCGCGCCGATCTCGGCGTAACTGGCCCGGCCGTCCAGCACCAGCTGGTGCAGGACGCGCCGGTCGAGCTCATCGTGGACCATCGGGCCCGCCTCCCGTCACGAGCGCGGCCGGCAGCGCGGCCAGATCGCCGTCGCTGACGCCGTGGCCGGCCAGGTCGCCGCGGACGCTGCCGCCCAGATGGCGGGCCCGGCCCAGCACGCCCAGCATCAGCTCGGGCGAGCAGGCCAGCAGGGCCGTCACCCTCTCCTCGCCGAGACCGGTGCTCCGGCTGAGCTGGCCGATCACCGGCGTGCGCTGCGGGTCCAGGTACCGGCGGCTGAGCGCGTAGTCGGCCGCGACGACCTGGTCAGGCACGCCCACCGCGGCCAGCGCGAGACCCACCACGATCCCGGTCCTGTCCTTGCCGGCCGAGCAGTGCACTAGCGCGGGCAGCCCCCCGGGCCTGGCCAGCGCGCTGATGGCGGCCCCGATCTGGCCACCCCGCCGGTCGATGATGTAGTCGTAGATCTGGCCGAGATCGGGCGGCAGGCCCTCGCCGTCGTCCCCGATCAGGTCGGCCCCGGTCAGGTCGTCCCCGATCAGGGAGACCTGGAGGGTCTGGGCGCCGAGGCGGGCCAGCGTGTCCGCCGGGCCCGGGGCCAGGCCGGCCTCGCCCGCGGTGCGCAGGTCAAGCACGGTGCGCAACTGCAAGCCGGCCAGCATCTCGCTGGCCCCCGGGCCGAGCCGGTGCAGGCCATCGGAGCGCAGCAGCGTCCGCCAGCGGATCTCGCCGCCGCCCGCGACCGGATAGCCGCCCACATCGCGGAAGTTCAGCGTGCCGGGGACGGCCAGATGACGGCGCGGCGCCTGACTGGCCGACCGGATCAGCCGGGCCAGGTCTGGTTCACCGGGAATGACCGCCGCCACCTCACCCGCCCGTTTCTTCGCGCCGCCGCGGCCCGCGACAGCAGGCTACCGGCCGGCCCCGTACGGCCGGACCACCCGGTGCGCGCGTTCCGGCTGGCAACGCTAGGGTCGGCGTGGTGATGATGCGATGACGCGAATCGGCAACCTGTACGGGCCCGATGCCACCTTCCTCGGCGTGCCCAGCGCCGACCTGGCCGATCCGGCGTCGCTGGCCGGGACCGACATCCTGATCATCGGAGCGCCGTTCGACGGCGGCACGTCGCACCGGCCGGGCGCCAGGTTCGGGCCGCAGGCGATCAGGTTCACCGACTACCTGCCGCACGACGGCTCGCGCCCGCACCTGGCTCTTGGCGTGGACCCGCTGGCCGAGCTCACCGTGGCCGATGCCGGCGATGTCGAGATGCCCTCAGGGGAGACCGAGCAGTCGCTGCGCCGGCTGGAGATGGCCGTGCAGGCCGCCGCCGAGGCGGGGGCCATCCCGGTGATTCTCGGCGGGGATCACACCGTGACCTTCCCGGACGCGACCGGCGTGGCCAGGCACATTGGCTGGGGCCGTCTCTCGATGATCCATTTCGACGCGCACGCGGACACCGGCAACACCCAGTTCGGATCGCTGTACGGGCACGGCACCCCGATGCGCCGCCTGATCGAGTCGGGCGCCGTCCGCGGTGACCGCTTTCTGCAGGTTGGCCTGCGCGGGTACTGGCCGGAGCCGGAGACCCTGGACTGGATGGCCGACCAGCGCATGCGCTGCTTCGAGATGACCGAAATCGTGTCGCGGGGCCTCGACGAGTGCCTGAGCGAGGCATTCGCGATCGCGCTCGATGACTGCGACGGGGTGTTCCTGTCGGTCGACGTGGACGTGGTCGATCCCGGGCTGGCCCCGGGCACCGGTACCCCGGAGCCGGGGGGCCTGTCCAGCCGGCAGCTGCTCGATGCGGTCCGCCGGATCGCGATGGAGCTCCCGGTGGCGGGCATCGACGTGGTCGAGGTCGCGCCGCCGTATGACCACGCCGAGGTCACGGCGTACCTGGCCAACCGGGTGGTGCTGGAGGCCTTGTCCGGCATCGCCTGGCGCCGCCGGGGCACCGCCGGCCAGCCCCGGCGCGACCCGAGCTGGGGCCTGCTCCGCGAGCGGGGCAGCGGCCCGTCCCCGGCCGGCCCCGACTCCTAAGCGCCGCCCGCGTTTGGACCCGGCCGGCCCGCCGAACCAGCTGGCCAGGACCGGTGCGATCTATCCTGGATGACATGCTGGACGCCACCAGGCTCCGCGTGCTCGTCGCCATCGCCCGGCACGGCTCGGTTACCGCGGCTGCGCAGGCGCTCAATTACGCCCAGCCGTCGATCAGCCACCACATGGCCAGGCTGGAAGCGGAGACCGGCGCCAAGCTGATGGAGCGTTCCGGGCGCGGGGTCCGGCTTACCGAGGCCGGCCAGCTGCTCGCCGAGCGGGCCCAGGAGATCCTCGGCCGCCTGGACGCGGCCGAGGCCGAACTGGCCGCGCATGTCGGCCAGCGCCGGGAGCGGGTCAGGATCGCCGCCTTCGGTTCCGCCCTCGGCACGCTGGTCGCCGCGGCGGGCGCTGCCCTGCAAGCCGCCCAGCCCCAGGCCAGGCCCGCGTCCGAGCGGCCGGACGCCGCCCTGCAAACGGCCCAGCCGCAGCTCAGGTCCGCGGCAGGACGAGCGGGCGACGCCCAGCAGCCGGCCCAGCCCCACCCCGGGCCCGCCACGGCACGGACGGACGCCGACTCAGGCACCGTGGGCGACGAGCGCGGTGACGACGCGAGCGGGAACGGAAGCAGCAACGATGGCAGTGGCCGCAGCGAGAGCGGCGGTAGCGGCCCCTGCCGGAGCGGGAGCGGGAGCGGCAGCGGGATCGGCGGCAGCGACCCCGGCGGCAGCGCCAACATCCGCGGCCACGGCGGCGGCGGCGGCGGCAATGGCGTGGCCGGCGCCGGAACCGGGGCCGGGGGGGCCGGCCTGGACATCGTCGTGCGGCAGGCCGAGCCGGACGAGGCGCTTCGGCTGCTCAGGGTCGGCGAGGCCGACATCGCGGTGGTGTTCAGGTACACCGGCCAGGACGCCGGTGACCTGGCCGGGCCCGGGGCCTGGCCTGGCGCGCGGGCCCATGGCGAAGGCCTGCGCATGCGGTGCCTGCTGGACGAGCCGGTCTACCTGCTGACCCGCACCTCCGTGCCCCGGGCCAGGGCAGCCTCGGACGCCGGGCAGGCCGACGGCGTACTGACGGCCGCCGAGGCCGGGCTCGCGGCGCTGGCCGGCTACTCGGGCGGGCGGTGGATTGCCGGGTGCGAGCAGTGCAGCGGAATGCTGGTCAGGCTCTGCGCGCAGGCAGGCTTCAGCCCGGACATCGCCGTCCGCACCGACGACTACATGGCTGTCCAGGCGCTCGTCGCCGCCGGCTTCGGTACCGCCGTGCTGCCGGGCCTCGCGGTCCGCTCCTCGCGGCATCCGGGGGTGGTCGCGACCGAATTGCCGGGAACGCGGCGCCAGGTGTACGCGGCGACCTACGGGACGGCGACGAGCGGATCGGCTAGCGACCGCCTGATCGAGGCGCTCGCCGGCGCGGCCCATCCGAATGACCGGCCGGCAGCCAACTGACCCCGCCACCCGACCGCTCGCCTAAGAAAGCGACCCACCCCGGCAACAGCGTGGAAACTAGTTTTGTTCGGAATCCTCTCGGTCAATACGACAAAGAGGGATCCAAATAGATTGCGAGAGGGTGCGTCCGGTCAGATGGCGGTGGCCCGGTCGGCCCAGTAGGGGTCGCGCAGCCGCCGCTTGAGCAGCTTCCCGCTCGGATCGCGCGGCAGTTCGGCAACGAAGTCGATCGATTTCGGCCACTTCATCTTCGCCAGCCGGCCCTCCAGCGATGCGAGGATCTCCGCGGCCAGCGCCTCGGACGGCTCGATCCCGGCGGCGGGCTCGATCACGGCCTTGATCTGCTCGCCCCACTCCTCGTCGGGGATGCCGAACACCGCGACGTCGGCGACCTTGGGGCTGACGATGATCTCGGCCTCGATCTCGGCCGGGTAGATGTTCGCGCCGCCCGAGATGATCATGTCGGACTTCCGGTCGCACAGGAACAGGAAGCCACCGGAGTCCAGGAAGCCAATGTCGCCGACCGTGAAATAACCACCCTGCAGGCGGCTGGCCGCGGTCCTCTCCGGATCGCCCTTGTACTCGAACTCCATGCCCATCCGCATGTAGACGGTCCCCGGCACGCCCTCGGGGCAGGGCTCGCCATTGTCGTCGGCGACCATGATCTCGCTCATCGGCCAGGCCCTGCCCACGGTCCCCGGCCGCTCCAGCCACTCTTGGGGCGTGACGAGCGTGCCGCCCCCCTCGGTCGCCGCGTAGTACTCGTAGATGACCGGTCCCCACCAGTCCAGCATCGCGTGCTTGATCGGGACCGGGCAGGGCGCGGCCGCGTGGATCAGCCACCTCATCGACGACACGTCGTAGCGGGCCCTGGCCTCCTCGGGCATCGAGAGCATCCGCTTGAACTGGGTCGGCACCATGTGCGTGTTGGTGACCCGGTACCGCTCGGTCAGGCGCAGCGCCTGCTCGGCGTCCCAGCTGTCCATGCAGACCAGCGTGTGGCCGAACTGCAGCGCGCTGCCGCCGAAGATGGTGACCGCGGTGTGGTAATTCGGCGAGGTCACCAGGTGCACGTTCGGGTGGCCGCCGGTGATGCCGAAAAACTGCAGCAACCCGGTCAGCAGGTCGGCCGAGACGTCGGGATCGAGACCGCTCAGCGCCCGCCGGACGCCCTTCGGCCGTCCGGTCGTGCCCGAGGTGTAGTGCATGGACGCGCCCGCGGTCCGATCCGGCGGCGGGCTGACCGGCTGGCCGGCCCGCAGCTGCGTGACCGGCGCGAACCCGGGCACCTCGCCGTAGCTGAACCGCGCCTCCGCGGGCACCCCGGCCTCGTCGGCCGTGGCCAGGCCGGCCTGGGCGAACCGCTCGTGCACGAAGAACGCCTTGGACTCGGTGTCCCGCACGATGTAGGCGATCTCCGGCACGGTGAAATGCCAGTTGATGGGCGTGTAGTACCAGCCGGCCTGCAGCGCAGCCAGGCTCAGCTCCTGCGGCGCGATCCCGTTCGGCACGAGCGCGGCGATGCCGTCACCGGCCCGAAGTCCTCTGGCCCGCAGCGCGTGCACGATCTGATTGGCCCGGCCGTGCAGGTCACCGGCGGCGTGCTCGGTGCCGTCGGGCTCGATGACCGCGATCCAGTCCGGGTCTGCCTGCGCGCGCTCCCAGAACCCCACCAGCGCCTCCGATCGTGAGCAGGCAGTCCCGCGGCCTGGCTGGCTACCTGGCTAGGCGGGAACGCCGACCGTGCGGTCGTCGTCCTCGTACTCCTCATCTTCCGGCTTTGACCGGCTCAGCACCACACCGAGGATGACCAGGACGATCCCGAGCAGTCCGCCGACGATCGGGATGATGACGGTGAGCAGGCTGATCTCGTTGCGGCCCTTCTTGTCGGTCTTTACCCCGGCGGCGAGGCTGGCCGGGGTGGTCTTGAAGTCGGCCGCCAGCAGCACCAGGCGGGTCGTGCCGGTGCTGTCCTTCAGCGCCTGCTGGACGTTCTGCTCGACCGCGAGCGGCACCCCGGTCTGCGGGTCCACGTAATAGGTGTACTTGGCGCTGTAGAACTCGGGCAGCGTCACCTCGGCGGCCGACATGCCGACCAGCGACCCGGGCAGCGACTGAGTGCCGGTCTGCGTGCTCGGGATGGTCGCCGTGAACACGTACGTGCCGATCCCGCCGGTCGTCGCGGTACCGGTGTAGTGGAACGTCACCGGCTTGACCAGCGTGGTGTCGAATACCGCGTAGTTCTGCTTCTTGGTGCCCAGCGGGAACAGCGGGCCCTGGCCGCTGACGCTGACATGCTGGCCGCCGACGAGGTTGCCGCTCCACGGCACGAGGACTCCGGTCTTGCGGTCGAACGCGAACGTGTCTCCCTGCGCCGGGATCGACACGGGCTGGTGGTGGGTGATGTCCTCGATGGCGGTGAAGCTCTGCCAGACGGCGATCTTGGAGCTGCCGTTCGCCTTGGCCGCCGCGACGTCGCCCTTCTGGGTGTTCGTGGCCTGCAGGGTGACCCCTGATTCTTCGGTGACGAGCTTCGGGCTGAAGTAACTTCCGTTATCCGCCTGGAGCGTGCTCTTGCTGTACTCGTTCAGCGGAAACTTGATGGCCTGCCCCGGAATGAAGAATCGCGCCATGATTGCCACGATGATGAAGAAGACCCCCAGACCGGTCAGGACTGACCAGACGACGCGGCGCATTGAGTCCTCCAGGGGATTACCACTGAATCTGGTGGCTAGCGGGGATTATGCAAGTTTGACGCATGATACCGACGAGTAGTGGTGGTGTCACTAGAGTCGGGACACGTGATCGTAACGACCGATCAGGCGCCCGCACCGGCCCTGCGCTAAGGCGAATACGCC
This sequence comes from Streptosporangiaceae bacterium, assembly GCA_051004215.1. Taxonomy (GTDB): domain Bacteria; phylum Actinomycetota; class Actinomycetes; order Streptosporangiales; family Streptosporangiaceae; genus Chersky-822. Next base: position 8,981 of record JBPCKO010000333.1, read on the forward strand.
CTGGCCAGACTGGCCATTTCCGGCCTCACCCGGCCGCCTGCGCTCAGGCCGGCCGCCCGCTTTCGTCGGTGCGCGCCGCGGGCCCAGCCGGCCCGGACTGCTGCTGCGACCCATCCGCCCAAGCCGGCCCGGACTGCTGCTGCGATCCATCCGCGGCGAGCGTCTCGGCGGTCATCCCGCCAGTGCCGGCCGCGTCGCCGTGCCGCGCCCGCTTGAGCAGCCGTTCGTGCTCCTGGGCCGGGGCGGGCTCGGCCCGGCCGGCCAGCATGATCAGGTGGTCGTCGGCCAGCCGGTAGATCCGCCGCAGCCGAGGGTTGTACAAGATCGCCTCGTCCTCGAAATACAGCAGGCCGTGCTTGTCGATCGGGCAAGCCAGGATGTCCAGCAGAGGACGCTCGATCGGCATGAATGACCTTTCCGCCGGCCCAGCCGGCCGGACGGCCGACACCGCGGGCCGGTCGGCCGGCCCAGCCGGCCTGTCGGCCGACACCGCAGGCGTCCGAGGTGGCCGCACCCGGCTCGGGCGCGGGCCATCCGGGCGCCTTCCCGCCTCGCTCACGCCGCGCCCATCATCGGGGTCGCGCCGTCGGCCGGATCCGCTCCGTCCCCCGCCACGGCCGCGGGTTTCGCGGCCACGGCGTCCGCGTCCGGGAACATCTCGCCTTCTCCCCTGGCCGGCCGGCGGGACAACACCACGACCACGGTGGCCGCGACGGCGATGCCGCCCAGCCGCAGCGCCAGCTTCGCCGGGTCGGCCGGCAGTCGCTCGCCGAACAGCCAGGTCCCGGCCACGATGAAGAAGACGCTGCCGGTGATGTTGGAGACCGGGCCGACGATCGAGACCCGGCAGCGCTGCAGGCCGGTCTGGAAGATCAGCATCCCGATGGCCGAGCAGCCGAACGTCAGGTACGGGTAAGGCGAGACGGCGATCTCCGCGATCAGGTGCGACCCGGCACCGGCGGACCCGGTGAGCAGGCCGGACAGTGCCTTGAGGCCGAGCGTGGCGACCCCGTACAGCAGCCCGGACGAGACCGCGTACGAGACACCGATCGCGGGCAGGCGGTGCCGGCCAGCCAGACCTGGCCGCAGCGCACTGGCCCCGAGCGCGAGCGCGACGATCACCGCCCCGGCGGCAACCGCGCCTAGGGCAGGCCCGCTGGCCTGATGGCCGACCTGCCCGCTGGCGCCGACGGCCGAGAGCGCAATCAGCACGATCGCCACGGTCATTGCGAGCACGCAAGCGAGCTCAAGGCGGCCGAGGGTCTCGCGCAGCACGACCATGGACAGGACGAGCAAGATCACGATGCCGGAACCGAGTACCGGCTGGACGACGCTGACCGGCGCCCGGCTGAGCGCGACGACCTGGAGCCCGAACCCGCACAGCATCAGCGCGAATCCGGCCAGCCAGGCCGGCGCGGTCAGCAGCGTGCGGAGCAACCGCACCGCGTGCCGGGCGTCGATGGCCGGCAGCCTGGCCAGCGCTCGCTTCTCCAGAATCAGGCCCAGGTGGTAAGCCGTGGTCGCGAGCAGCGCCACCACGATCGCGACGCCGGTCCCGGCCATCACCGGCCCGCCTTCGCGGACACGAGCTGGTCCAGAGCCTTGCCGTAGCGGCCAGCGAATTCGGCCGCGTCGGCCGCGGACAGCAGGGCGGACCGGTAGCGGAAGGTGCAGCGCAGCCGCCCGGCTGAGCTCACGACACCAACCGACAGCCCGCGGGGCAGATGGGCGGAGGTGGAGAACCACATCTCGGAACCGACCAGATCGCCGAAGGCAGGCGCGGCGGCCTGGCCGAGATTGGACAGCAGTGCGGTATCGCACAACACTGGCCCGGCGATCCGCAGGGCCGCCCGGAGCGCGGCGTGCTTAGCCACGGCCGGTCCTGGCGCGGCGGTCAGCGCCCTGGACACCAGGCCAACCTGAGGTCCCTGGCGTCGCTTGGCGACCGGGGTCTGCCTGGCCACGTCGGCGAGCAGGGCGCCGGGCTCGGACCGGGGACCGGGCCGGGCGGCGACGGCGGCGAGCCGGGACCGGTTGGCCCAGGCGCCGGCCGGACCGGCCTGGACCTGGTCGCCGACCGGCATCGTGATCCTGATCAAGCCGGGCGGGACAGGCCGGCCGGGCCAGACTGACCGGGCCGGTGGCCGGCGGCTCGCGTTCCAGTCGGCGACCGTCATCATCAGGGCCGTCAGCAGCATGTCGTTAACGCTGGCGCCGGCCTCGCGGGCCGCCGCCGCCAGCCCGGGGCCTTCCCACGTCAGCAGGCAGGTGCCGTAGCCCGGCCTGGGCCTGCGGCGACCCATTTCCCGGCCGGGCGCGATCCTCGCGACCCGGCCGGGAATCCGCCCGCGCGGTCGCCGGCGAGCTGGTTCGCCCGGCCGCCCGGGTTCGGCGGCCAGCACGCCGATCTGGAACCTCGTCTCGGCCCCGGCCGGTCCGAGCTGGCGAAGCGCCTCGGCCTGCTCAGATCGGGAACCTGGACCTGGTTGCGGGCCCGCGTCCGGCTCGGCCGGCTCGCCATCCGGCCGGGCGGCGGCCCGGCCGGCCAGGCGGGCCAGCCCACCGTAGGCGGCACCCAGCTCGGTCAGCAGCCGCAGGCAGGCAAGACCGTCGAAGCGGGCATGGTGCGCGTTCAGCAGCAGGTGATCTCCGCCCGGGCCGGACGCCAGCAGGAGCAGGAACGTCGGCGCGCTGTCCAGCGGCGGCGGCAAGGACACGAACGCGTCCCGCTGCCGGTCCAGGTCGGCCTGGTCGGAGTAGGCGGACACCACCAGCGGCTCGGTGTCCGGCCGGGCGGCGAACTCCCAGCGGTAGCGACGCTGCCAGTGGCGGCCACCGGCCCGGCGGGCTCGCAGCCCGCGCTCGGCCTCGAGCAGCCCGGCCACCGCGGCCGTGAGCACGGCCTGGTCGAGCCGGCCAGGCAGCCGCACCTCGAGGTGCACGTTGGCGGGCTCGCTTGGCCGGTCGTAGTAGCAGGTCAGCTCGTCCGCCACCGCGAACGGCTCGGTCCCCGCCGCTGGCCGCGTCATCGTAGGCTCCGCCTAGCTGGCAGCGCCGGCACCAGCGCGACCGCGAGCGCGAGCAGCGCGCACGCCTGGGCCGGACCGCCGAAGGCGCCGGTTCCGGGCTGTGCGGGGTGCGCGGTCAGGGCGGTCAGCAGGCCTGCCGCGATCATCGCCGCGCACGCGACCCATCCGCACCAGCGAGGCAGGTAATAAGCCAGAACTACCGCGAGCGGCACTGCGAGCACGAGCGGGCCGCCCACCACCGCGAGCAAGGCAGCCAGCGCGCCGAGCCCGAGCCAGGTCGGCAGCGAGCGCCAGCCGGCCTGCTCGGCACGCCGTCCTGGCCAGTCGTCCCGGCCCGGCGACTCCGGCCCAGGGCCGGTCCCGGCGGCGCCGACCGCCCCGGCGTCCGCCGCGACACCCGGGCCGCCATCCGGACCTGAGCCGCCATCCGGACCTGGGCGACCCGGCAGATCGGGGCTGCTCGCCGACCCAGGTCCGCTGGCCGGGGCCGAACCGGGCCGGCTGGTGCGGGACGACGGCCCGAGTTCGGGGTCGTACCACGCTGGGCCCGGGTCATGCCTGGTCAACGCCTCCCAGCCTCGTCCGGCGGGCCACGACTGGGCCGAACCCGGCCGGGAACCATCGGCGCCCCCGGGCCCAGCGGCGGCCGGTTCCGCGGCCGACTGCCCCGCGGCGCCGGGTCCCGCGGCCGGCTCACCACCGG
>JBPCKO010000334.1:0-9909 GCA_051004215.1 Streptosporangiaceae bacterium
GCCATGCCCAGCAGCGCCCCCGCCGCGACCCCGGCCTTCTCGCGGGCCGGCAGGGACAGCCGGCGCCGCAGGGCCTCCTGCGGCGCCGCGCTGATGTGGTCGAGCAGCCGGCGGTAGATGCCGGCCATTGCGCCTGCTGACGCGGCGCTGCGCCGGTCAAGCAGCGGCATCAGCCGCATGCCGGTGGCGTACCACGACCGGGCCCGGTCGGCCTCGAACCTGATCAGCCCGGCCAGGTCACCGGCCATCGTGCCCGCGCCATCGGGGCCGCCGGGCGTGATCGTGGCGCCGAACCGCTCCAGGTCCTCGGCCGGCAGGTAGACCCGTCCGGTGCCCAGGTCCTCGCGGATGTCCCTGAGGATGTTCGTCAGCTGCAGGGCGACGCCGAGGGAGTCGGCCAGCGACTCGGCCTGCTCAGGATCTGCGCTGCCGAACACGCCGAGCGAGAGCCGGCCGATCGAGCCGGCCACGCACCGGCAGTAGCGCTCGAGCCCGGCGAAGCTGGCGTAGCTGGTGCCGCGGACGTCCGCCTCGCAGCCGTCGATCAGCTCGCCGAATGCCGCCAGCGGGATCGGGTACCTGGTGGCCGCGTCGGCTAGCGCGGCCAGGACCGGATCGGCCGCGGCCGGCCCGGCCTGGCCCCCCTCCCGCAGCGCGGTCACGTCGGCCCTGGCCCGGTCCAGTTCGGTCACCTTGTCCGAGGGCGGCAGCGGCCCGTCGCCGATGTCGTCGATCCGGCGCGCGAAGGCGTACACGGCGGACAAGGCGCGGCGCTTGCCGGGCGGCAGCAGCGCGATTCCGTAGGAGAAGTTCTTGGCCTGCTGCCGGGTGATCTGCTCGCACTGCCGGTAGGCATCGCGCACGTCCAGGCTCGCGGTGGCGGGCACCGTCACCGGCTCACCTGCCTCTCGCGTAGGCCGCCAGCAGCTCCGCGGCGGTCCTGGTCCGGCCCGGCCGGCGGGTAGCTGACAGCACGTCGTAGTCGGCGGCCGCGATCGCGGCCAGCGCGGCCCGGCCGCCCGCCACGTAGCCCGCGACGGCGGCCCTCGCGGACCCCCGCAGCGAGCCGGTCAGCGGTGCCCCGGCGTCGATCAGCTCCCGGGCCCTGGCCACCCCGGCCGCCACCAGCCGCCGGACGGCCGGCCCGGCCCGCGGGGCGGCGAGGTCGGCCTCGGTGCAGCCGTGCTCGGCCAGGTCGTCAAGCGGCAGGTAGATCCGCCCGGCCCTCAGGTCCTCGGCGACGTCCTGCCAGTGCTCGGCCAGCTGCAGTCCCGTGCAAATCAGGTCGGACTGCGCGGCCCTGGCCTGGTCGTAGCAGCCGAACACGTGCAGCACGATCCGGCCGACCGGGTTGGCGGACAGCTCGCAGTACCGGGCCAGGTCGTCAAAGCCCTGGTACCTGGTGACCACCTGATCCTGCTGATTTGCCCGGATCAGGTCGAGGAGCGGCTGCACCGGGAGCGCGCACTCGCTGACCGTGCGGGCCAGCCCGCTGACCGCGGGCGGGACGTGCTCGCGGCGGCCCTGGCCGCCGCCGGCGCCCTCGTCGTACAGGCTCCGCACCGCCTGCTCGACCTCGGCGAGCAGGCGCGGCCGGTCGGCCGGCGGCGCCTGGTCCCCGATGTCATCGACCGTCCTGGCGTAGACGTACACGGCCATCAGGTGCTCGCGTTGCCTGCGGGGCATCAGCCGCAGGGCCACCGGAAAGTTCTCCTGCGCGGCCCTGGCCGCGGGCGCGTCAGTACTGGCCTGGGGAGCCTCCCCGGCCCGCTGCCCAGCCCGTCCGTCGATCACCGAATCCGCCATGGCCTCCCCCGGGAGCGCGACCGCCGCCGCTCCCCACGTCTGTCCCCGCCACGATCCCTATTTGCGCACGGAGACCGAATGAAATGCAAACAATGACATCGACGTCACCTGATGCCGGCGTCGCCTTTACGCTCGTGAGCATTGCAAATATGCGTGCGCGGAGCCGCTCGTCCCGATGTGGGGGAATAAACCATTTGGTCGACTAAGTACTGACTTAGGTCACTATTGCATGGAGTCCGGCTGGCCTGCGAAAACGTCGGCTGCGGATGGAGTTACCCCACCCGGGCGCGGTCCTGGCCCCGACGCGGCCCCTGGACATGGCCCGGGGCCATCTGAGCGGCTAGTCTGCTGCATGACCTGGGAACCCGGCCGCGGGCCAGGCGCAGATGAGGGAAGAATTCTCCGATCATGACCAGGGAACCGCGCCAGGAGGTACCGGCCACCGTCCCGACCGTCGTCGCCGGCCAGGCGCACGATGCGGGCAGCCAGCCGGGCCAGGAGAAACGCCCGGCCGCGGCGGCCAGCCGGATTCCGCGGACCAGCCCGCGCCGGCCGTCGATGGGCGGCGGCATCCCGGCCCAGGGCCGCGAGCTAGGCACCCAGGGCCGCCAGACGATCCGCCGGCTGCTCGAGGCCGGCCTGGTGGAGTTCGACGAGAAGGGATTCCAGCCGGTCAGGGTCGATGACGTGGTCCGCCGGGCCAGAACCTCGCACGGCACCTTCTACCTCTATTTCGCTAACAAAGACGATCTGTTCAGGACGCTGCTGCTGGACGCGCTGTACGACATGGAGATCATCACCGATGACTTCCCCGTCGTGACCAGCAACGAGGCGGGCCGGGCGGCGCTGCGCCGGTGGATCGAGAGCTTCACCGACACCTACGCCGCGCACGCCACGGTCATCAGGGTGCTCAGCCAGGCCGACGTTGTCGGCGAAGAGGTCTACGGCGACGGCCTGCGCATGCTGTTCCGGCTGTCCGAGGCCATCGCCACCGGAATGACCGCCGCCCGCAAGAACGCCGATCCGGCTGCCCCCGGCACCGGTGATCACGCCGAGCTCACCGCGCTGGCCTGCCTCATGATGCTCGAGCGGGTCAACTACCTGCTGAGCGTCGAGGTGCGGCTTCCGCGCGAGGAGATGGTCGACCGCCTGAGCGCGATCATCTACGCCGCCTTCCACGCGTCCTGATCCGGCAGGCCGAGGCAGGGCGCGCGATGGAGTCGACCGTACTGCTGGTGATGGACGTGCAGGAAGCGATCCTGGCCCGGTTCGGCGACCTCGACCGGGACGAGGACGTGCACGAGGTGCTGCCGGCAAGGTGTTCCCGCGCCAGGCCGAGGTGCTCGCGGTTGCGCAATGGTCGCAGGCCCTGACGGCCGGCCGGCCCGCCGGGCCAGGGCCGCTCGAGCCGGTCGGCTGGGTACGCAGCCGCGGACCGGGATCTTCGCCTTGCGAGAATTCGGGCCGCGTGGCGAGGTCAGGCAGCCGGCCTGGGCCACCGAGCTGATGAGCGAGTACTACTCGTGAGCGGCCAGCACCCCGGGCTGGCCGATGTGCTCACGCTGGAACGGATCGAGGCCGACCTGTTCAGGTCCCGCGTCGTCTACGACGACCCGTACGGCCTGTACGGCGGGCAGGTGGCCGCCCAGGCCCTGCGGGCCGCCGCCGAGACGGTGCCGCCAGGCCGCCAGCCGCACTCGCTGCACGGCTACTTCCTCAGCCGGGGCGATCCGTCACGCCGCGTCCTGCTGATGGTCAACCGGGACCGCGATGGCCGGTCCTACTCCAACCGGCGGGTGATCGCCGTGCAGAACGGCGTGGTCATCTTCAACATGGCGGCCTCGTTCCACGTTGCCGAGGACGGCCCCGACTACCAGGCCCACGCCATGCCGCCGGTACCGGGTCCCGACGGGCTGCCTGACCTCACCGGCCGGACCAGGATGCTCGGCATTGACATCAGGGTCCCGCCGCAGCCGGATCCCGGGCCGGAATGGCCGTCCAGGGTCTGGATGCGCACCCGCGAGACCCTGGCCGGCGAGACCGAGCATGCCTGCGCCCTCACCTATATCTCCGACATGTTCACCGGCCTGGCCAGCGTCCCCGCGATCAGCCAGGTCGGCCCGGTCACCAGCACTGACCACGCGGTGTGGTTCCACCGCCAGGCCAGCCTGGGCGACTGGGTGCTGATGGACCTGCAGGCCGAGTCCACCTCGGGCGGCCGCGGCATGTATACGGGCCGGATCTTCACCGCCGCGGGCACGCTGGCGGCCGGCCTGGCCCAGGAGTCGTTGTTCCGGCCGGGCAGCCGGCGTCCCGGGCCGCTCACGGCACAGGACTAACCCGGCCGCCAGGGCCTGCCCGGCCGAGGTTCTTTCACGTATCGTGCAAAAGTATCCGGGGCGGCCTGTCCCGGGCCGACGACCGCCGGATAAAAGAGGGTACTGTTCTGCCATGTCGATCGCCATCGCCGATGAGCACCGCGAACTCGCCAGCACCGTCTCCGACTTCCTGTCCGCCCGCGGCGCCCGCGCCGCGAACCGCGCGCTGCTCGAAGCTCCGGCCGAGGAACTGCCGGCCTTCTGGCCCGAGCTCGGCGAGCTCGGCTGGCTCGGGCTGCATCTGCCCGAGGAGTACGGCGGCTCCGGATTCGGCCTGCCCGAGCTGGTCATCGTTGCCGAGCAGATGGGCCGGGCGGTCGCACCAGGGCCGTTCGTGCCCACCGTGATCGCGAGCGCGGCGCTGGCCGCGATCGGCTCCGACGACGTCCGGCAGCGGTGGCTGCCCGGCCTGGCCGACGGCTCGGTGGCCGGGGCGGTGGCCCTCGACGCGGACGTGAGCGTCGCCGACGGCACGGTCACCGGCCTGGCCGGCGTCGTGCTCAGCGGTCACCTCGCCGGCGTGCTGCTGGTCGGGACCGGCGACGACGTGCTCGTCGTCGACTGCGCGGCCGGCGGGGTGACGGCGGCCGTGCCCGCCAACCTGGATCCGGCCAGGAGGGCGGCCCGGGTCAGCCTGGACGGCGCCCGCGCCGAGGTCGTGCCCGGCGGCCGGGCCGTGCTGACCGACCTGGCCAGGACGCTGCTGGCCGCCGAGGCCACCGGCGTGGCCCGCGAGTGCACCGAGATGGCCAGCGAGTACGCGAAGGTCAGGGAGCAGTTCGGCCGGCCAATCGCGATGTTCCAGGCGGTCAAGCATCACTGCGCGAACATGCTGGTGGCGGCCGAGCTCGCCACCGCGGCGGTCTGGGACGCGGCCAGGGCCAGCGCGGCGGGCGGCGACCAGTTCACGTTCACGGCGGCCATGGCCGCCGTGCTCGCGCTGGCGGCGGCCGACCAGAACGCGAACCTGAACACCCAGGTGCACGGGGGCATCGGGTTCACCTGGGAGCACGACGCGCACTTGTTCCTGCGCCGGGCGACCGCGATCGAGGCCATCATCGACACCGAGGCGGCGGCGATCACCGTCACCGACTGCGTGCGGGCGGGCGTGCGGCGGGAGCGCGCGATCGACCTGCCGCCGGAGGCCGAGCCGGTCAGGGCCGTGGTGCGCGAGTTCATCGACGGCATCCGCGGCCTGGATGAGCAGGCCACGCGGACCGCGATGATCGAGGCCGGCTACGTGATGCCGAACTGGCCCGAGCCCTGGGGGCGGGACGCGGGCGCGATCGAGCAGCTCGTGATCGAGCAGGAGTTCGGCGCGGCCAAGATCAAGCGGCCCTCGTACGGGATCACCGCGTGGGTCATCCTCACGCTCATCCAGTACGCGGACGCCGAGCAGGTCAAGCGCTGGGTCGTGCCGGCCCTGAATCAGGAGGTGATCTGGTGCCAGCTGTTCAGCGAGCCCGGCGCCGGGTCGGATGCGGCCGGCATCAGGACCAGGGCGACCAGGACCGACGGCGGCTGGATCGTCAGCGGCCAGAAGGTGTGGACCAGCGGCGCGCACTACAGCAGGTTCGGGCTGGCGACCGTGCGCACCAGCCCGGACGCCCCTAAGCACAACGGGATCACCATGGTGGTGATCGACCTGCAGGCAGCCGGCGTGACTGTGCGCCCGCTGAAGATGGCGACCGGCAACTCGGACTTCAACGAGGTCTTCTTCGACAACGTCTTCGTCCCCGACACCGACGTCGTCGGCGAGGTGAACTTCGGCTGGGCGGTCGCGCGGGCGACGCTCGGCAACGAGAGCGTCAGCATCGGCGGTGGCGGCGGCGGCATGTCGATGCCGGCCGAGGCCTTCATCGCGCCGCTCGACGCGCATCCCGGGCGGCTGGCCGGCGGGGCCGGGCGGGTTGGCCGGCACATCTCCCGGCTGCAGGCCATGGGCATGCTCAACTTGCGCGGCGCGCACCGGGCCGTGGCCGGCGGCGGCCCGGGCCCGGAGGGGAACGTGACCAAGCTGCTGCTGTCCGAGACCGGGCATGAGGCGGCCGCCATCCTGGCCGCGTTGGCCGGCCCCGACCTGGCGTTCCTCGAGGGCCCTGGGGCGCTCGGCGGTACCCTCGCGCTGGCCCACCGGGCGATGTCGATCGCGGGCGGGACCTCGGAGATCAAACGCAATCAGATCGCCGAGCGGATTCTCGGCCTGCCGCGCGATCCGCTGATCAAGTGAGAGCACGCGGACGTGGAGTTACGCCATGACCGCGGCTAGAGCCTCCAGGTGCCGGCGCATCCGGTGCCTGGCCAGTTCGCCGTCGCCGGCCGCGATCGCGGCCGCGATGGCCAGGTGAGCCCGCAGCACCTCGGCCCGCACCTGATCGCGGGCGACCGGCGCGAGCCGCTCGATCTGGTGCAGCCTGCTCAGCCTGATCAGCACCAGCGCGACGAGTTCGAGCGCGCGGTTGCCGGCCGAGCCCGCCACCGCGGCATGCAGGGCATGCCTGACCTGAGCCTCGTCATCGCCCTGGTAAGCGCGCTCGGACTCGACGGCCGCGCTGACCGCGGGCGCGCCGCCTGGCCGCCCCGCGGCCAGCCCGGCCAGAGCGACCTCGACCCCGATGCGCAGCCCGGCCAGGTCGGACCGCCGCATGCCCCGCCTGGCCAGGTAGATGGCCACGGCCTCGGTGACCGCGACCACATCCGGCTCGAGCACGAACAGGCCGCCGCCCGGCCCCCGCCGCATCCGGGCGATCCGGTGATACTCGAGCAGCCTGACCGCTTCCCGCAGCACGGCCCGCCCGGTCCCGGCCTGATCGATCAGGTCCCGCTCGGTGCCGACGAGCTCGCCTGGCCGCAGCCCCGACGCCACGATCCGCCCGGTGATCTGGCGCGCGACCGCCTCCGCCCGCTTGCCGGTCGCGGGCTCGGCCAGCACCTCGGCCCCGAGATCCTGCTGATCCGCAGCGTACATCGCGGAGACCAGGCCCAGCACGTCACCGAAGAGCTCACGGGCCGGGCCGCCCGCGGGAACGGCCTCGAGCACGACCTGGGCCGCCGACAGCTCGTCCCGGCTGGCCCCGACCCGGTACAGGTACAGCACGACGGCACCGGTCACCGCGCTCACCGTCGGCTCGGTGATGACCAGCCCGCCGCCCGGCCCGCGCCGGGTACGCGCCACCTGCTGGTTCTCGACCAGCCTGACCGCCTCGCGGAACACCGCGCGGCTGACCCCGTAGCGGCCGAGCAGGTCCGCCTCTGAGCCGAGCACGCCGCCGACGGGCCAGCCCATCGCCATCACGTCGGCGACGATCTGGTCGGCCACCCGGGCGGCCCGCTTGCCGCTCGCGGCCTCACCCGCCTGGCCGGCCGCTCGCTGGACGGGAGCCGGGGGACGGCGCGGCGTCGCGGCGTCGGTCGCCGCCGCCGTGGGGAGCGGCATCAGCACAGGCTATCCCGATCGCGGCCGGGTTACCCGTCCTCCTGGCCGGCGGGCAGCCGCCCGAATCTCGGCGGCCTGCACTCGGTGTAGGACCCGATGCCCTCGCGGAAGTCGGGGCGGCCGAAGCTGTCCAGCATCAGCTGACGCGCCTCCCGCTCGGCGGCCAGCAGGCCAGCGTGCATCTGGTAGACCTGCCGCTTCATGACGGCCATGGAAGCCGGCGAGCTGGCCGCGGCCAGGCCGGCCACGTAGCGCTGCGCATGCGGCAGCACGTCCCCGGCCGGCCGGGCGGCGTTCACCAGGCCCATCGCCGCCGCCTCGGTACCGGTGATCTTGCGGGAGGAGAACAGCAGGTCCAGCGCGGCGGCCGTGCCGACCAGGCGGGGCAGCAGGAAGCTCGCCCCCCATTCCGCGACCAGCCCGCGCTGCGAGAACGCCGTCATCAAGATGGCGTCCGCGGCCATGAAGCGCAGGTCGCAGGCCAGCACGATCGGCACGGCCATGCCCGCGACCGGCCCGTTGATGGCGGCGATCACGGGCTTGGGACCGACATCAGGTAGGTGTAGGTGCCGTCATGCAGGTCGGCCCCTGACAACGGATCACCCGGGTCGCTGGCCAGGTCGCCGGCCGGCTCGCCGGCCCGGGCGTTGCCGGAGGCGAGCGCGGACAGCCGGTTCATGTCGGCCCCCGCGCAGAAGCCGCGCCCGGCGCGGTGAGCACAATGCCCACCACGCGCGGATCGCGTTCCGCGGCCCCGACCGCGTGCCGGACCTCGGCTCCCATCCGGTCGGTCCAGGCGTTCAGCACCTGCGGGCGGTGCAGCGTGATGGTCGCGACCGGGTCGTCGACCTGATAGCGGATCTCGGTGTACGCGGTCATGCGCGCCCTCCGGTCGTTCGCGCGCGCAGTTCCGGCCACTAACCGCGCGGCGGCCGCCGCCGTCAAGCCCCTTCCCACCGAATTCCGGCTTCGTGCACAATAAGGGGGAATGGCACCAACCAGGCGGCGGCGGAGTCGCAACTTGTGATTCCATTGACCTTGCAGGGTGCCCCGCCCGCGGCAGGGGGCAGGCCGGATGGCACGCCGTCACCAGCCGGCTGAGAAGGGACGAGTGGCTCAGTTGAGTCCGGTCATGCTGAATCAGGTCCTCGAATCCACCCTGGCGTTCATGGTTGCCCTGCTGGCCCTGTCGATCTCCGCGATCGTCAGGATCCGCCCGCCGGCTTCCTCGCCGGCCACGAACTCCGAGCCGACCATGGCGGGCGAGCCCATGATGAACGGGAACGGCCTCAGTCCGGCGAGCCTCGCCCCGGCCGGCAACGGTCCGACGCTCTGGGCCGCGTCCTCGCCACCGGGACTGCTCGCGGACGGCCCCGACCAGCGCCGGGCGAGCCTGCTCGGCCGCCGGTACGAGGCCCGCCACGTACGTGGCCGCGCACCCGCCACGCGCCAGCCGAGCCCGGCGGGGCCGCCGTGGGCTCCCGCGAGCCCGCCGCCGGCCGGCCGGCCGCAGCAGAATTCCGAGCGCTGGACCTGACCCGGTCCCCCTGACCCCGGGAGCGCTGACCCCGGGAGCGCGCCGGATCCGGTGCCGGTCAGACCGGGATCGCGGCCCCGTTGACCAGGCCGGAACCAGGATCGGCCAGGTACAGGTAGGAACGGGCGATGTCGGCCGCCTTCGGCCACGCCGCGTGGTCGGCGCCCGGCATGGCGGCCCGGTTCGCCGGCGTGTCGATGATGCTCGGAACGACGCAGTTCACCGTGACCCCGGTTCCGCGCACCTCGTCGGCCGCCATTGCGACCAGGTGCAGCACGCCGAGCTTGCTGACCGAGTAGGCGAATCCCGAGCCCTTGCTGACCACGCCCGCCCGGCTGGCCGTGTGCACGATCCGGCCCGCCCCGGCTGGCCGGAGTAGCCGCAGCGCCTGCTTGGTGATCACGGCCGCGCTCACCAGGTTCAGCGCCAGCTGGCCGGTCAGCTCGGCCACGTCCAGCTGGTCGAGCGGCCGATGGGGCGCGAACCCGCCCACGGTGTTCACCACCGCCCACGGCGCGGCGCCGGGCTGAGCCGATGCCGAGCCGCCGAAGGCGGACCGGAAGAACGCGGCCACCGCCTCGTCGTCCAGGACGTCGGCCGAGGCGTAGCTGACCCCGGCTAGCTGGCGGGCGGCCGGCGGCTCGGTCTTGTCGACGCCGGTCACGTGCGCGCCCGGAGAGGGGAAAAACTACCAAACCCACAAGCCCGGCAATCCCCCCCCCCCAAAGCACCCGAACGCATTTACCACGGAG
>JBPCKO010000335.1:0-3106 GCA_051004215.1 Streptosporangiaceae bacterium
GGCGCCTCCGGGCCAGCGGCCCCGGCATCGGGAGCAGGTGACGTCGCCGCGGGCACCGCGCCGGGCGCGGACCCGGGCCACGCGAACGAGCCTGCGGGTGGCGTGGCTGGGCCTGCGGGTGGCGTGGCTGGGCCTGCGGGTGGCGAGTCTGGGCTCGCGGCTGGTGCAGGTGGTGCGGCCGGGACCTCGGCGGCGACGGCCGGTGCCGGGTCGGTGCCGGACCCGTCGGCGGCCACGGGCCGCACGCCGGTCAGCCCAGACCACGGGCCTGCGGGTTCCGGCGGATCACCGGGCAGCCCGGCCGAACCCGCCGGCGGCCTGCCCAGGCGGACGGCGGCCGGACCGGGCAGCGAGTCGCTGCCCAGAAGGCAGCCCCTGGCCGGGCGTGGCCCGCTGCCGAAACGGGAGCCGTTCGCCAGCGAACCGAGTGCGTCGGACCGGCCCGCCGTACCGAGCGGGCAGTCGCTGTGGGAACGGCCGCCCTCATCGGCTAGGTCCTCGTTGTGGGAGCGGCCGGCCCCCGATGGGTTCACGCCGCCCGAGCGGCCCGTGACTCCGGGCCGCACCTCCCGCCTGGACCGGGCCGCCCTGGCTGGCGACAGGTCGGCTGCCGCCGCGCCCTCCTCGTCGTGGGACCGGTCGACGCCGGACTCAGCCGGGGTCGCCGGTCCGGCCGGAGATCCCGCGGCCGACACGGCCGTGGGCGGCGCCGGTGACGGACCGGCCGCGGGTGACCTGGGCGGCACTGGTGACGGGCCGACCGTGGGCGACTCGGGCGGCGCCGGTAACAGATTGGCCGCGGCCGGCCAGGGCCCGGCCGGGTCGAAGCCTCTGCCGCGCCGGCAGCCCCAGACCCACCTGGCCGCGCCGCTGCGGCGGCGGCCGGGCGGGACCCGGCCTGCACCATCGAGCACGCTGCCGAGCGTCTGGGACGTGCGGCGCCCGGCTCAGACGGCCGGGACCGATGGCATGGCCGGGGCCGATGGCACGGCCGGGGTGGACGGTACGGCCGGGGCGGACGGCTCGGATGGCCGCGACACCGGGTCCTGAGGGCCGCGGCGGCGGTCAGCGGATCGGTGACTTCGCCAGCCGGGTGCTCGACGTCGCCGAGTCGATACCGCCCGGGCGGGTGATGTCGTACGGCGACATCGCCGACTATGTCGGCCAAGGCGGGCCGCGCCAGGTCGGCCAGGTCATGGCCCTGTGGGGCGGCGGCGTCCCGTGGTGGCGGGTCGTGCACGCGGACGGCAGCTTGCTGGCCGGGCACGAACGCGAGGCGCTGCGCCACTATCAGCGTGAGCGGACACCGCTGCGTTCCGGCCCCGACGGCAAGCCTGGCCGGCTCGACATGCGCCGGGCGCGCTGGGCGGGGGAGAGCGAACCGGGTTAAGTTCCGCGTACTCGCGGTAAACCGGCCGGGCCGGACACGCCGGCATCGCGAAGTCCCCGGCGTCTGTCGGTGTCCTCTGCTGGAATCGACAGGACATGGACAGGCAACCGCCCGCGTATCGTCTGGTTCGCCGGCCGCTCACCGCGGCCGCACCACCCGCCCTGGACCCGGCCCAGGCGCGGGTTGTCGGTCACGCCGGCGGCCCGCTCCTGGTGCTAGCCGGACCAGGCACCGGCAAGACCACCGCGATCGTGGAGACGGTCGTCGACCGCATTGCGGGCCGTGGCCTGGACCCGAGCCGCGTCCTCGTGCTCACGTTCAGCCGCAAGGCGGCCCAGGAACTGCGTGAGCGGATCACGCTCCGGCTGGACCGGACCACGTCGGAGCCACTCGCGCTGACGTTCCACAGTTACGCCTACGCGCTGATCAGACGGGAGGCGGTGCTCGCGGGGGCCGAGCCGCCCGTCCTGCTGTCCGGCCCCGAGCAGCTGGCTGAGGTCCGGCGGATGCTCCGCGGTGAGGCGCTGGATGGCGCCGGGCACTGGCCGGACCGGCTGCGGCCGCTGCTCGGCACCCGGGGGTTCGCCGCTGAACTGCGTGACTTCCTGCTCCGCGCGGCCGAGCGCGGGCTGGACGGACCCGGGCTGGCCAGCCTCGGCCGGCGGACCGGCCGTGACGACTGGGCCGCCGCGGGCGCGTTCCTATCCCGGTATGCGGCCCGTTTTGACCTCGCGCCGGTGCCCGCCTACGACTACGCCGAGATCATCAGGATCGCCGGGCAGCTTCTGGGCAGGCCCGAGATCCGCCAGCGCGAGCGACTCGCTTATGACGTGGTGCTGGTGGACGAGTACCAGGACACCGACCCGGCCCAGGAGGAGCTCCTGCGCGCTCTGGCCGGGGATGGCCGGGAGCTCATCGTCGTGGGCGACCCCGATCAGTCGATCTACGCATTCCGCGGCGCGGACGCGGACGCGATCGGCCGGTTCCCCGGCCGGTTCCGTGCCCCGGACGGCCGCCCGGCCGAGGTGATGGCGCTGCGGACCGGCCGGCGCGGCGGTGCGGTGCTGCTCGCCGCCTCCCGGCGGGTCGCGGCTCGGCTGCCCGCGGTGCCGATGACCGAGGTCCCGGGCTGGGCCCGGGCCGGCGGCCAGCGCGACCACCGCATGCTGGTGCCCCTGCAGTCGGCGCCGCCCGGGCGGGTACGGATGGTGGTCGCCGCGAGCGAGCGCCAGGAGGCGGCGCTGATCGCCGACGCGCTGCGCCGCGCCCACCTGATCGACCAGGTGCCGTGGTCCTCGATGGCGGTTCTGGTGCGATCGGCCGTCCGCCAGGTTCCGGCGCTGCAGCGGGCGCTGTCCGGCGCGGGCGTCCCGGTCACGGTCGCCGGCGATGAACTGCCGCTGGCCGATGACCCGGGCACCAGCCCGCTGCTGCGGTTGATCCGCTGCGCCATCGATCCGGCCGGGCTGACCGAGGACGCCGCGGCCGACCTGCTCACCGGCCCGCTTGGCGGTACCGACGCGCTCGGCTTGCGCCGGCTGCGGCGCCTGCTGCGCCAGCGCAGCTCGGAGGGGCCAGAAGCCGGCCGGACGGAAGCGGGCCCGCGAGCTGACGTAGCCGGGCCGGCCGACCCGGGCACCGCGGCGGGTCCGCTGGCGGGGGCACTGCTCGACCCGCGTCAGCTCGGGCCGGCGAACTGGCCGCCCGGGCCGGGCC
>JBPCKO010000336.1:0-4114 GCA_051004215.1 Streptosporangiaceae bacterium
CTTCCACCACCCCCGGAACAAAAAAGCCCCCCATCCCCAACTTCCCTGTGTTTTTGTTTTCTTGCTTCCCCTGGCGGGCGGCGCCCCCCCCCGCCGCCCGCCCGGGCAGTTCGTTTACGCGGGGCCGGTCAGCCCGGGATCAGCTGATACTTGCCGGACGAGCTGATCTTGAACAGGAAGAACTTGCCGTTGACCAGGTCGCCGTTCGCATCGAACTTGATCGCCTGGCCGAGGATCGAAGTGGGCTCGCTGGTCTTCTTCACCGCCGCGAGCACGTTGCTCGCGCTCGGGGTCTGGCCGGTCTTGCAGACCGAGGCGATCGCCTCGTCCAGCACGTGGGTGGCGGCGAAGACCGGCGGCCCGAAGGTGCCGAACGAGCCGTACTTGGCCTTGGCCGCGGCGACGATCGAGGCGTCGGCCGCGATGGCGGTGATGTCGGGCCCGAACGAGGACACGTACGAGCCGGCGATCGTGAACGTGCCCGGGGAGAACAGGCCGTCGGTGCCGAAGATCATGGCCTTCTTGTGCTCCTGGGCCAGGTTCCGGCCGAACTGCTGGGCGTTGGCCGCGACCTGCCAGGGCAGCACGACGACCGACTCGGCCGGGGTGATCTTGGCGACCAGCGAGGAGAAGTCGGTGACCTTCTGCGATACCGACTCGTGGTCGACCTTGATGCCCGCCTTCTTGAAGATCGGCAGCATCGCGGCTACCAGGCCGGTCGAGTAGGCCTCCTGGTCATCGACGATCATCAGCGCCTTCGGGTGCAGGTGCGAGACGATGTAGTTGGCGTCCTGCGGGCCCTGCACGCTGTCCTTGGACACGACCCGGAAGAACGTCGGGTACTTGCCCGTGGTCAGCGCGGCGGCCGTGGCCGAGCCTGAGATGAACGCGACTCCGGCCCGGGCGAACAACGGCCCGACGGCCCCGACCTCCTGGCTGCCGGCCGGGCCGACTACCCCGACGATCTTGGAGTTGGAGGTGAACTGCTGGGTGACCGTGGTCGCCTGAGCCGGGTTGAGCTGGGTGTCACCCTGGGCCAGCGTGATCTGGGTCTTGTTGGCCTTGTTGTCCATGGCCAGCGCGAGCTGCGCGAAATGCAGCTGCTCCTGGCCGAGCACGGCCACCGGGCCGGTGATCGGGGCTTCGATGCCAATCGAGGCAACGCACTTCTTCGTGCCGTTGCCGCGACCGGCCGCGGTGGGGCCACTGCCGCCGCCGCTGCTGCCGCAGCCGGCCAGGGCGAGCGCGCCGAGCACCGACGCGACGATAATCTTTCGTCCTTTCATGGACGTTGCCTCCAGTTCGGGCGCTGCTGCTTTCTCGGGGGTCGACAAAGTTCTCGGGGTGTCAGATGGCTGCGAAACAGGGCGGGCGCAGACCCGGGCCAGGTCGCCGCAACGTCGCCTCAGGCGTCCAGAGCGCGGGCACGGACGTAGCGGACAATTAAATTCGGCCCCTCCCCAGTGATCGAATTTGTTCCGCTGATCAAACCATCACGCCGCACAGTCGTGCAAGGGGGGCAATTTGGGATTCGGTAACAGTTGTGAGTCGGTGCCCGGATATCTCTATCCGTCCGATCCGGCCAGGATGCTGGCGAGCGTGCTGAGGTTGATGTTGCCGCCGGACACCACGCACACGACCTTGCCCCGGCCGGCCAGGCCGGACAGCGCGGCGGCCGGCGCCAGCGCGCCGGCGCCTTCGGCGATGACCCTGGCCCGTTCGGCCAGTACCCGGATGGCGGCGGCGACGTCGGCGATCGGCACCGCCACCGCGGCGTCGACCAGCGAGGCCACCAGCGGCCACATCTGGTCGAGCACGCGCCGGCTGCCCGCGCCGTCCACGACCGACGGGCTATAGCTCGCGTCGGCCGGGCCGCCTGCCGCCATCGCCGCGACCAGCGCGCCCCCGGTGGCGGGCTCGGCGGTGATGATCGCCGTGGCTGGCCTGAGCTGCTTCACCGCGCTGGCGATGCCCGCGGTAAGGCCGCCGCCTCCGTACGGGATCACGATCGCGTCCGGGTCGGGCAGATCCTCCAGGATCTCCAGCCCGATCGTGCCGTTGCCCGCCATCACCGCCGGGTCCTGCACCGGGTGCACGAACAGGCCGTCGATGCCCTCGGCCTGACCGGTCACGATCACGTTCCACCACTGGTCGTACGGCAGCTTGCGCACCTGGCCGCCGAGCCGCGCGATCGCGTCCAGCTTCGCCTGCGGCGCGCTGTCCGGCACCACGATCGTGGCCGGGACGCCGAGCGAGCGGGCGGCCCAGGCCACCCCCTGGGCCATGTTGCCGGCGCTGGCGGTGACCAGCCCCCCGGCGAGCTGTTCAGGCGCCGCGAGCCGGACCGCGTTCATCGCGCCGCGGATCTTGAACGAGTTGATCGGCTGCAGGTTCTCCAGCTTCAGGTAGATCTCGGCCGGCCCGTCGTCGGCCGGCAGGCGGATCAGCGGCGTCCTGATCGCGGCGCCCGCGATCCGGCCGCGGGCCGCCTCGATCATCTCCAGGTCGATCATCTGACCATCCTTCCGATCTCGGCTCGCTCGGCGCCGGTCAGCGGCCGGTCCAGCGCCTCGGCGACCGGATCAAGGTGGGCTGGCCGGCCAGGCCCGACCACGATCTGCGTCACTCTCGGGTCGGCCAGCAGCCAGGCCAGCGCCAGGCCGGCCATCGAGATGCCCCGCGCGCGCGCCGCGGCCCCGAGGCGCTCCAGCGCGCCGAACGTGGCCGGCGAGCCGAACCGCCGGTAGGGCTCCGGCCGCTGCGTCATCCGCGATCCGGCCGGGAACGGCTCACCGCGCCGGTACTTGCCGGTCAGCCAGCCGCCGGCCAGCGGGCCGAACGCCTGGTAGGCGACCCCGTGTTCCGCGCACACGGCGAGCAGCCCGGCGTCTTCCGGCGTGAGCAGCGAGCAGCTGTTCTGGATGGCCGACGGCCGGCCGGCCGCGAGCGCAGTGCGCAGCTGGCCGGCATCGAAATTGCTGACCCCGTAGGCGAGCACGGTGCCCTGCGCCGCTGCCGCCTCGAAGGCCGCGAACGTGTCGGCCAGCGGCACGCCGGCATCGACGTCGTGGGCCAGGTACAGCTCGACGTGTCCGGTGCCGAGCCGCTCCAGGCTGGACCTGAGCTGGCGGGCAACGCGCTCCGGGGCGAGGCCGTGGTCGGCGCCGGCCGACATCGGGTGGAACGTCTTGGTGGTCAGGCCAGGCCGCACGCCCCTGGTCGCGATCCACTGGCCGATCGCCGTCTCGCTGCGGCCGCCGCCGTAGGCATCCGCGGTGTCGAAATGCCGGATGCCGGCTTCCCAGGCCGCGTCCATCAGCTCGAACGCCTCGACCGCCGACTGTCCCTGGCCGAAAAACTCCGGGGCCGAGCCGACCCCGCCGAAGTTGCCGCAGCCGAGCACGATGCGCGGCACCGGAGTTTGCGGCACCGGAGCTGGGGACGGCGGGAACGGCATTCGCGCAGTTAACCAAAGTGCCGCCGGCCGGGCAACTGCGGGACTGGCCGGGCGGGCTAAGGTTCGGCTGGACGCCGCCAGGCCCGGAGGGAGTCCCGCCATGATCGGAGCGCAGGGGTTGCTCCGCACGCTCGCCGGCTCGGGTGTGACCGCCTGCTTCGCCAATCCCGGCACGTCGGAGATGCACTTCGTCGCCGCGCTGGACGACGTGCCCGCGATGCGGGCCACGCTGTGCCTGTTCGAGGGGGTGGCGACCGGCGCGGCCGATGGCTACGGGCGGATGACCGGGCGACCGGCCGCGGCGCTGCTGCACCTCGGCCCAGGATTGGCCAACGGCCTGGCCAACTTGCACAACGCCCGCCGGGCCGGGACGCCGGTGCTGGCCGTGGTCGGCGACCACGCCACGTATCACAAGCGCCTGGACGCCCCGCTGGAGTCCGACATCGACGCGCTGGCGCGAACTGTCTCCGGCTGGGTCAGGCGCACGACCAGGCCCGAGGACCTCGGCGCCGGCGCTGCCGCCGTGTTGGCCGCTTCGCGGCGGCCGCCCGGCCAGGTCGCGACGCTCATCCTGCCGGCCGACGTGTCCTGGTCACCTGGGGCCAGCGCGGCCGACCCGGTCGAGGTCAGGCCGGCCAGCCCGGCTCCGGCCGAGGC
>JBPCKO010000337.1:0-32365 GCA_051004215.1 Streptosporangiaceae bacterium
TTCCTGGCGAATGACTTCTTCTCGCCGACGAGCTACATCTGCACCCACTACCCGTTCTTCGACGTGTTCGAGATGAACTGGGCTCCGTTCGGCAACGAGTCCGCGCTGTGCGCGGGCGTCGCGCGGGGCGGTGTCGTGGGCGAGAACGTCACCCTGCAAAACTGCGGCGTCAGCGCCAACACGGTATGGGTGCTGGACCGCAACAACGCCACCAACGGCACCGACTGCCGGATCGCCACCACGCCGCCCGTCGGCCCCGGGGTCGACCCGTCGGTGAACTACTGCCCGTGGATCAACGGGGGCGACACCAGGTTCAGCCAGCCGCTGGTGCTGACCCTCAACACCGGCACCCAGAAGCCGCAGGAGCAGCTTCAGCTGCAGCCGGAGAGCCACGTCGGCGGCCTGGTCCGGACCAACCAGCTGTTCGCCTTCTACTTCGGCCCGGTCTAAAGATCATCCGATCTGAAGACCTGACGTAGAAGCAGTTCGAGGCCGAGGACGGCCTGGCGTACCTGCGCCAGGCCGTCCTCGGCTGCGTCAGCACTCGCCGGGTGGTGAACGAACTCAGCGACCCGGTCCTGAATCCTGGACTTCACCCAGGTTAGAGCGCTAGCCTGGCTAATGGTCTGATAACAGACCAATTGCCGGTCCAGGCTAGGCGGACGTCCAGGGCTGCGGCCAGCAGAGTCCACCAGCGCCCATAGACTCCGGCACGCGGGTAAGGGGAGGCCCGCGTGCCGGACTGGCGTGCCCAGCGCCCGGCCGGTCAAGACCCAGGGTGTCTTCCTGCACAGCGGCTGAAGAGGCGGTTACCGTGAGCGCGGACCTGACCGCGGTACTCAGGCCGGTGCGCGAGGGCAATGCCTTCGAGGAGACGGTCGAGCGGCTGCTCACCGTGATCAAGCTCGGCGTGGTCGGGCCGGGGGAGCGGCTGCCGGCCGAGCGCGAACTGGCCGCCCAGCTCGGCATCAGCAGGCTGACCCTGCGCGAGGCCATCCGCGAGCTCAGCGACGCCGGGTACGTGGAGTCCAGGCGCGGGCGGCTCGGGGGCACCTTCAGCACCTATACCAGGCCGGCCCCGAACGTCGGCGAGCTGCGCAAGCTGGCCCGGGAGCGGGGCGAGAAGCTGACCGACGCGCTGACCTTCCGGTACGCGGTCGAGACCGGCGCCGCCGACATGCTCGCCCGGCGTTTTCACGTCCCGGCGGCCGGTGACGACGCGCAGGCACTGGCCGCCCGGCGGCAGACCCTGCTGAGCAAGCTGGCCGACGTGAACGGCGCGGGCCCGCTGGACTACCGCCGGATGGACACCCTGTTCCACCTGGCCATCGCCGAGCTGACCGGGTCGAGCCTGCTGTCGGCCGCCTGCGCTCAGGCCCGCCTGCAGCTGAACGACCTGCTCAACGCGATCCCGGTGCTCAAGCTGAACATCGCCCACGCGGCCGCTCAGCACGAGCAGATCGTCGGCGCGATCCTGGCCGGGGACCCGGGCCGGGCCCGCACCGCGGTGGCCGAGCACCTGGAGGGCACCGCCTCGCTGCTGCGCGGCTTCCTCGGCTGACCGCGACCGGGAAGGCCGCGGCGGGCCGCTCAGGTGCCGGTGTTCAGCGGATGGTGACACGCGGCCAGATGCCCAGGCGATCCCAGCGGGATCAGCTGCGGCTCGGCCTGCGAACAGACCTCGGTCGCATACCGGCAGCGCGGATGGAACCGGCAGCCCGACGGCGGCTCGATCGGGCTCGGCACGTCACCCTCCAGCACGATCTGCTCCCGGCGGGCGGTGACGGCCGGGTCGGGGATGGGCACCGCGGACAGCAAGGCCTCGGTGTACGGGTGTACCGGCCGCCGGTACAGTTCCTCGGCCGGCGAGATCTCCACGATCTTGCCCAGGTACATGACCGCGATCCGGTCCGAGACGTGCCGGACAACGCCCAGGTCGTGGGCGATGAAGATGTAGGTCAGGCCGAGGTCGTCCTGCAGGTCATCGAGCAGGTTAATCACCTGCGCCCTGATCGAGACATCCAGGGCCGAGACCGGCTCGTCCGCGATGACCAGCTTGGGGTGCAGGGCGAGCGCCCGGGCGACGCCGATCCGCTGCCGCTGCCCGCCGGAGAACTCGTGCGGGTACCGGTTGATGTGCTCGGGCGACAGCCCGACCAGCTTGAGCAGCTCCCGCACCCGGTCCCTGATCAGCCGGCGGGTGGTCCGGCCGTGGATCCGCAGCGGGTCCGCGATGATCGTGCCGACTCGCTTGCGCGGGTTCAGCGAGGCGTACGGGTCCTGGAAGATCATCTGAACGTCGCCGCGGACCGGTCGCAGCGCCCGGCGCGACAGCCGCGAGATGTCCCGCCCGCCGAAGGTCACCGATCCGCCGGTCAGATCCTGCAGCCGGATGATGCACCGGCCCAGCGTCGACTTGCCGCAGCCGGACTCGCCCACCAGGCCGAGTGTCTCCCCGGCCCTGACTTCGAAGCTGACGTCGTCCACCGCGTGGACGCGGCCGACTTCCCGCTTGAAGACGATGCCGCGCTTGATCGGGAAGTACTTGGTCAGGTGCTCGACCCGCAGCAGCACGTCACCGTCACCGCCGGTCCCGGCGGCCCCGGCCCCGTCTCCCGCGCTGTCCTGGCTGAGGATCACGTTGTCCTGCGCCATGGCGGCTATGGCACCTCCTGGGCCAGCTCGGGATGGATGGTGGCCTCCCGCCTGGCCCGCTTGAGCACCGGGTCGAGGTGGCAGGCATCGGCGTGGTCGAAGGCCGCCCGGTTGGCTAGCTCAGGGGTCTGGCCGCAGGCCTCGTACCGCTGCGGGCACCGCTCGGCAAACGAGCATCCGGGCGGCAGGCCGATCAGCGAGGGTGGCAGGCCGCGGATCGCGGTCAGCCGCCGGGGCTTGGGCCGGTCGATCCTGGCGATCGAGCCGAGCAGCCCCCAGGTGTAGGGATGCTGGGCGTCGTAGAACACATCTTCCTTGCTGCCCTGCTCGATGATCCGGCCCGCGTACATCACGGCGACCCGGTCCGCGACGTCGGCGACCACGCCCATGTCGTGCGTGATCAGGACGACCGCGGAGCCGAACTCATCCTTCAGCTGCTTGATCAGCTTGAGGATCTGGGCCTGGATCGTGACGTCCAGCGCGGTGGTCGGCTCGTCGGCGATCAGCAGGCTCGGGCTGCAGGACAACGCCATCGCGATCATGACCCGCTGCCGCATGCCACCGGAGAACTGATGCGGGAAGTCGTCGACCCGCTCGCCCGGGTGCGGGATGCCGACGGCCGCGAGCAACTCGGTCGAGCGAGCCCGCGCGGCCTGCCTGGAGACCTTCTCGTGCGCCCTGATCTGCTCGCTGATCTGCCAGCCGACCCGGTAGACCGGGTTCAGCGAGGTCATCGGGTCCTGGAAGATCATCGCGATCTCGGAGCCCCTGATCCCGCGCAGCTCGGGCTGGCCGAGCGACATCAGGTCCCGGCCCTTGTAGATCACCTCGCCCTCGAACTGGGCGTTCGGGTCGATGATCAGCCGCATCACCGACATCATCGTGACGCTCTTGCCCGAGCCTGACTCGCCCACGATGCCGAGGGTCTCGCCTTCGGACACCGAGAACGACACCCCGTCCACGGCCCGCACCACGCCATCCTCGGTCCGGAACCGCACCTTGAGGTCCCGCACCTCCAGCAGGGCGTCAGGCATCAGCGTCCGCCGCGATCATGTCGGCCGCACCCGCGGGTCGAGGCCCGCGTAGGCGATGTCGACCAGCGTGTTCGCGAGCACGATGAAGAACGCACCGTAGATGACCGTGGCCATGATCGTCGGCAGGTCCAGATTGGTCAGCGACTGGTAGGTCAGGAAGCCGACCCCGTGGATGGCGAATACCACCTCGGTGAGCAGCGCGCCGCCGCCGACCAGGACGCCAAAGTCCAGCCCGAACAGACTGACGAACGTGATCATGGAATTCCGCAGCGTGTGCCGCACCAGCACCCGGCGCTCGGTGAGCCCCTTGGCCCTGGCCGTGCGGATGTAATCCTCGTTCTGTATCTCCAGCAGGTTGGCCCGCAGCACCCTGGCGTAGAAGCCGATGTACAGGATCGAGAGCGTGATCCAGGGGAAGACCAGGCCCTTGAACCACAGCACGGGACTCTGGGTGAACGGCGTGTACCCGAGCGGCGGAACCCAGCTGAACAGGAACGAATGATGCAGCCGGCTTTGGGTGACCAGGTTGACGACCTCGCCAAGCCAGAACACGGGCACGGAAATCCCGATCAGCGCCATGATCATGAGCAGCGGATCGAGCAGCGTGCCGCGCAGCAGCGCGGCGGCCACCCCCATGGCGATCGCCGCCACCACCCAGATGATCGCCGCCCCGAAGACCAGGGACAAGGTGGCGGGCGCGGCCGCGAAGATCTCGGGCACCACCTTCTGGCCCTGGTTGGAATAGGACACCAGGTCCCGGGTGATGAAGATCTTCTTCATCATCAGCCCGTACTGGATCGGGAACGGCCGGTCCAGCCCGAACTGGTGCCTGATCTCGGCCATGACCTGCGGGCTCGGGTTGCGCCCGGCGATCTGCCGGGCCGGGTCGATGCCCGGGGTCTTGAAGAAGATCACGAAGACCAGCACCGTGATCGCGAACATCACCAGCACGGTCCACAGCATCCGCCGGACGATGAAGGTCAGCATCAGCCCTCCGCCCGCAGCTTGGCCCGCGGGTCGAGGGCATCCCGGACGCCGTCACCGAGCACGTTCAGGGCCAGCACGGTGAGCACGATCATGATCCCGGGCGCGATCGCGACCCACGGCCTGGTGTAGAGCAGGTCCTGCCCGTCGGCGATGATGGTGCCCCAGCTCGCGTTGGGCGGCTGGACCCCGATGGACAGGAACGACAGCGCCGACTCGGTCAGGATCGTGGTCGCGATCATCAGCGGCAGCAGCACGATCACCTGGGACACGACGTTGGGCAGGATGTCGGAGAAGATCAACCGCAGGTCCGAGGCGCCCTGGGCGACGGCGGCCTGGACGAACTCCTTCTCGGCCACGGTCAGCACGTTGCCGCGCACGGGCCGGTACACATACGGCAGGTAGATGAAGGCGATGATGATGGTCGGCAGCCAGAGGCTGGTCGCCACGAGGTGCACCGGGCCGATCGACAGCCCGCTGGCCTTGGTGAGCAGCACGGTGGAGATCGAGATCGCCAGCAGGTAGACCGGGAACGCCCAGATCACGTCCATCAGGCGCGACAAGATGGCGTCGATCAGGCCGCCGAGGTACCCCGCGATCAGGGCCACGATGGTGGCGATCAGGCAGCAGATGACCGCCGAGCCGATGCCGATCTCCAGCGAGCTGCGGCCGCCGTACAGGACCCTGGCGAAGACATCGCGGCCTTGCTGGTCAGCCCCGAGGAAGTAGCGGCCGATGTCCCAG
Source organism: Streptosporangiaceae bacterium (assembly GCA_051004215.1). Lineage (GTDB taxonomy): Bacteria > Actinomycetota > Actinomycetes > Streptosporangiales > Streptosporangiaceae > Chersky-822. Next base: position 5,418 of record JBPCKO010000337.1, read on the forward strand.
GTCGGCCCGATCGGCGTCTCGCCCAGCTTCAGCACGCCGCCGCCCTGCTGCATCAGCGGCACCTTGTGCCCGTTGACGATCGTCGTGCCGTTCAGGTCGTTGACGAACGGGTTGACCTTCGCGATGTCGTGCGCGTAGAGCGGCGCCGCGAAGCTGACCGCGACGATGAGCAAGAACAGCACCAGGGCGGCCAGGGCGACGCGGTTGCGCCGGAGCCTGCGCCCGGCCAGCGCCCACGGGCTCCGGCCGCTGATCTCCGGCCGCTCGTCATGCGACGGCTCGGCCGGAGGCTCAGCGGACTCGGTGAGGGCGATCGCCATCAGCGGCCAGCCGGGACAGCTACTTGATCCACTGCTGGTCGATCAGGATGTACCACTGCGGGTTCCACTGGTAGCCGTGGACCCGCTTGGACAGGAAGTCGATCTGCTTGGGGTTGTACAGGTCTGCCCAGGGAGCCTGGTCGGTCATCGCGTGATCGACCTGGGCCCAGATGGTGTTGGCGGCCGTCGGGTTGGTGACACCGAGGTTCTCGGCCTTGGTGATCAGCTTCTGGATCGCCGGATCGCAGAAGGCGGCGATGTTCGGGCTGGCGTCGCTGCCCGGGTGGATGCTGCCGCAGCCGAGCAGGACGTTCAGGAAGTCCGACGGCGCCGGATAGTCCTGGTACCAGGCCGACCAGGCGATGTTCCACTTCTTGGAGTTGTTGGAATTCTGGATGAACGGGTACTGGATGCTGCCCGCCAGCACCTGCAGCGTGGCCTTGTATCCGATCTTGCCCAGGTCAGAGACCATCTGCTCGCCGAGAGCTTTGTCCGGGATGTCGGTGTTGACCACGACCTTCATGCCGGCCGTGCCCGACGCCTTCACCAGCGCCCTGGCCTTGGTCAGGTCAGGGCCGGTCCACTTGGTGCTGCCGCCGCCCGCGGTGTAGGGGCAGTACGGCTTGTAGCCGGGGAAGTTCGGCGGCAGGATCTGGCAGGTCGGGACGGCCAGCGACGGGCCGCCGCCGATCTTGACGTAGGCGTTCCGGTCAGCGGCGAAGTTCACCGCCTGCCGCGCCTTGAGATTGTTGAACGGCGGCTGCCTGGTGTTGAAGGCGAAGTACCAGTCCGCGGTCAGCGCGTTCACGTGCACCTGGTGCTGGTACTGCGGGCCGTTCAGCTCGCTCAGCCGGTCGGCCGGGATCACGTCGCCGTCGAACACCTCGTCGGCCTGGCCGTTCTCCACCGCGGTGACCTCGTCGGACACGGTCTGGCCGTACTTCTCGACGATCTTGTCGGGGTAGCCGGCCGGCTGGGCCTGGGCGCTCCAGACGTGGAAGTACTTGTTGCGGACCAGCACCGCCTGGGAGTTCGGGTTGTACGACTGCCACATGTAGGGGCCGGTGCCCGGCGGCACGTTGTTGCCGGTGAGCTTGGGCGTGGTGCCGGCCGGCACCACGTACGCGAACGGCAGCGCGAGCTTGTCGGTGAACTCAGGATCGGGCGCGGTCAGATGGATGGTGAGCGTGTAGTTCGTGTCATCGGCCACCACGCCCTTGGACAGGTTGCAGCCCTTGGTGCTGCAGCCTGATGCGCCGACGATGCCGGCGTAGAAGGACGTCGGGCCGGGCACGGTGAACTGCCGCTCGAAGGTCTTGACGAAGTCGCTTGGCTTCATCACCTGGCCGCTGGAGAACTTGATTCCCCGGCGGATATGGAACAGGTAGGTCTTGCCGCCGTCGGTGGGCACCGGGATGGCGGTGGCCAGGTCCGGTACGAGCCTGGTGCCCGCCGTTCCGCCAACGCGCTCGAACGCCACCAGGCCGTCATGGGTGTCGATGAGCAGCTGCCATTCCTGCAGCGTGTAATTCTGCGCCGGATCGGCGACGCCGAACGCGGAATTCGCCAGGATCATGTACGTGCCGCCGGCCTTCGGCTGGCCGGCCGACGACGAGTTCCCGTTCGAGGAGGGCGACCCGGACCCGCCGCACGCGGCGACGCCCAGCGCGATCACGGCCAGTCCGGCCAGCCCGGCCTCGCGCGCCGTGCGGCGAGACCTCTGGCGCTGTTGCCGCAATTCAGACTTAACCGGAATAGATATCATCTGGCACCTCCTTACGGCAGTTATACAACTATCAGAAGCAATCCGTAAGGCGACCGCTGATAACTCTTTGGCGGCAAGAGGCCCGCTAGCTGCGACGGGGCCGGGCGGCCGGGACGCGGCTGCGCGCGGCCTAATCCTGGCCGGGGGGCCGGAGGCCGGCGAAGCCGACCACCATGCGCTCGGGCCCGCGCAGGTTGAAGTTCGGCTTGTAGGTCAGCGATGCCTCGTCCAGCCGCGGGCCGGCCACCCGCCGCGCGATCGCGCCCAGCGCGATCGTGGCCTCCAGCCTGGCCAGCGGAGCCCCGAGGCAGAAGTGCGGCCCGGCCGCGAAGGCCAGGTGCTCCCGCTCGGGCCGGCTGATCCAGCGGCGGATGTCGAAGCGATCAGGATCGTCGAACCCTGCCGGGTCCCGCCCGGTCGCCGCGAGCAGGAGCAGCAGGACCGAGCCGGCCGGCGGCTCGAGCGGGCCGACGCGCAGGCCGTCCCTGGCCACCCGCCCGGTGAGCTGCACCGGCGGGTCGTAGCGGAGTGTCTCCTGCACCGCGCCCGCGGCCAGGCCAGGGTCGGCGGCCAGCGCGGCGAACTGCTCTGGCTGGCGCAGCAGCGCGAGCATCGCGTTCGCGATCAGCCCCACCGTTGTCTCGTGGCCCGCGACGAGCAGCAGCACGCAGGTCGCGATCAGCTCGTCGACGCTCAGCCGGTCACCGGCGTCCTCGGCCCTGATCAGCTTGGTCAGCAGGTCGTCACCCGGGCTGGACCGGCGCCGCCCGATCAGCTCGGTGAAGTAGGCACCGAATTCCGCCGCCGCCTGCTCGATCCGGACGAGCTCGGCCGGGTCGGGCGGCCCGAAGCTCGGCTGCACCGAATGGGCCAGGCTGGCCGACCAGCCGGCGAACCTCGCGTGATCTTCTGGCGGCACCCCGAGCAGCTCGGAGATGATCCGGACCGGCAGCGGGTAGGCGAGCTGCCCGATCAGCTCGAGCTCGCCGCCCGCCGCCGCCTCGGTCAGCAGGCCGTCGGTGACCGCCTTGATCCGCGGGGCCAGGGTGGCCACCACCCGGGGCGTGAAGGCCTTGGCGACCAGCCGCCGCAGCCGGGTGTGATCGGGCGGGTCAAGCGAGAGGAAGGACCGGGTCCGCTCCGCCTGCGCCGCCTGCGGCGGCGCGAGCGCCGACCGCTCCCGCTCACTGCTGACCCGCGGGTCGCGCAGGATCGCCGAGCAGTGCTCATACCGGCCGAAGACCATCAGGGCGCCATCCAGGACGGCGAACGGCGAGGCGTCGCGGAACCGGGCCAGCAGCGGGTAGGGGTCCTTGATGACGCCGGGATCGGCCAGCCTGGCCAGGTCTTCTAGTCCCGGCGCGGCCTCGCCCGCGCGCTTCATGCGTGGTCTCCGGCCGGGGCCGGGACGCCGATCGGGTTCAGGGCCGGCAGCTCGGCCGCGCAGGCCACCGCGATCGGGTAGAGCACGCCCGCGAGGTCGGCCGCGAACTCCCGGTCCCGCCACGGGCGGCTGGCCGCCGCGTCGGTGACGCGTTCCGCACCGGCCAGCAGCGCGGCCCCGGCCGCGGTCGCCGTGCCGTCGGCGTCGACCAGCCCGCGCCCGGCCAGCCGGGCCGCAGCCTGATCCCACTGCTCGTCCGCCCAGCCGCGGATCGGCTGGAGCATCGCCCGCGGGATGTCCAGCCCGGCCCGCAGCACGTTCGCCTCGCAGCCGTCGAGCCCTGCGCTCAGCAGCGCAGCGAAATGACCCTCGCCGCGGTGCTCGCGCAGCAAGGTCGCGGTCTGCCATAGCCTCGCGGCCGGCTCGTCCGGGAGTGCCAGCGCCGCGTTGGCGGCCGCGAGCACCCGGCCCGAGCAGTCCAGCCCGGCGACCACCGTGGCCAGCAGGTCGGCGGCCGTGGCCACGGACTCCTCCAGGCCGGCCAGGAGCCGGCTGAGCGCGGCTACCGCGCCTCGCTCGCGGACGGCCAGCGCCTGCGCCGGGGTGATCAGGTCCCAGACCCCGGGCACGGCCCGGCTGACCATCGGCGGCGCGAAGACGAAGAACGAGGCCGTGACCGGCGCGGCCGCGACCGGCCCGAGCGGCGCGGACCGGCCGGCGAAGTACCCGCGCCAGAAGCCGCGCAGCCCGGCGGCCTCGAACGCGGTCCGGGCCTCAGGGGCGAAATACGTCACCGCGTGCACGGGTTCGGTCAGCGTCCACATCCGGTGCGCCGTCTGGCTGGCGCCCACCTGGCTAGCCCCGGCCTGGCTAGCCCCGGCCTGGCTAGCCCCAGCCTGGCTGGCCCCGGCTGACGCTCCGGCATCGTCGTGACTCACGGCTGCTCCCGTCTTGACCCGCTTGTCCAGGTCCGACCCTAACCCGGGGGCCGGTTTGCCGGCCGGGAACGATTTACGGCACAATGATGTTGTGAAAAACATGGGACAGCCACGGCAGCTCGCCGTTCAGGCGGCTGACCCGGTGGAGTTTGCTGGCGCTGGGCCGCCGCAGGCGGTCACCGGGCCGGCCGCCGAGCAGAGCACGCGCGCCCGCGTCGCCCGGCTGATCCTGGAGAACGGCCCGGTGACCGCGGCCGCCCTGGGCACCAGACTGGGGCTAACCCCGGCCGCCGTCCGCCGGCATCTGGATCACCTGCTGGCCGAGGGGCTGATCGAGACCAGGACAGCGAGGGTCTACGGCAACCGCGGCCGCGGCCGGCCGGCCAAGGTGTTCGCGATCACCGACGCGGGCCGGAGCGCGTTCGAGCACACCTACGACGACCTGGCCGCCAGCGTGCTGCGTTTCCTGGCCGAGTGGGCCGGGCCCGACACGGTCACCGACTTCGCCCGCCGACAGGTGTCCGAGCTGGAGCGCCGGTACCGGCCGGTCGTCCAGGCCGCGCCGCCGGCCGAGCGGGTCAGGGCGCTGGCCAAGGCGCTGTCGGCCGACGGGTACGCGGCCTCGGCGACGGCCGGCCCTGGTCCGGCCGCCGGCGAGCAGCTCTGCCAGCATCACTGCCCGGTCGCGCACGTCGCGGCCGAGTACCCGCAGCTGTGCGAGGCGGAGACGGAGGCCTTCGGCCGCCTGCTCGGCACTCCGGTGCAGCGGCTCGCCACGATCGCGCACGGCGACGGGATCTGCACCACGCACGTCACGGCACCATCGCTTACCCGCAGCACCACCACAGAGGTCGGAGGCCAGTCCGCATGACCACAACTGCCCGCCCTGAACTCGAGGGTCTTGACCGCTACAAGTTCGGCTGGGCCGATACGGACGTCGCCGGCGCGAGCGCGCGCCGCGGCCTGTCCGAGGACGTCGTCCGGGACATCTCGGCGAAGAAGAACGAGCCAGACTGGATGCTGGACCTGCGGCTGAAGGGCCTGCGGCTGTTCGGCCGCAAGCCGATGCCGACCTGGGGTTCTAACCTGTCCGGCATCGACTTCGAGAACATCAAGTACTTCGTTCGGTCGACCGAGAAGCAGGCCGCGAGCTGGGATGACCTGCCCGCCGACATCAAGAGCACGTACGACCGGCTCGGCATCCCCGAGGCCGAGAAGCAGCGCCTGATCGCCGGCGTGGCCGCGCAGTACGAGAGCGAGGTCGTGTACCACAAGATCCGCGAGGATCTTGAGGAGAAGGGCGTCCTGTTCCTGGACACCGACACGGCGCTGAAGGAGCAGCCTGAGCTGTTCCGCGAGTACTTCGCCACGATCATCCCGGTCGGCGACAACAAGTTCGCCGCGCTCAACACCGCGGTCTGGAGCGGCGGGTCCTTCATCTACGTGCCGAAGGGCGTGCGCGTCGACATCCCGCTGCAGGCCTACTTCCGGATCAACACCGAGAACATGGGCCAGTTCGAGCGGACCCTGATCATCGTCGACGAAGACGCCTACGTGCACTACGTCGAGGGTTGCACGGCGCCGATCTACTCCTCGGACTCGCTGCACTCCGCGGTCGTCGAGATCATCGTGAAGAAGGGCGCCCGCTGCCGGTACACCACGATCCAGAACTGGTCGAACAACGTCTACAACCTGGTCACCAAGCGGGCCGTGGCCCACGCCGGCGCGACCATGGAGTGGGTTGACGGCAACATCGGCTCCAAGGTGACGATGAAGTACCCGGCGGTCTGGCTGATGGGCGAGCGGGCCAGGGGCGAGACGCTGTCGGTCGCGTTCGCCGGGGCGGGCCAGCACCAGGACGCCGGCGCGAAGATGGTGCACCTGGCCCCGAACACCTCGTCCGCGATCGTGTCCAAGTCCGTGGCCAGGGGGGGCGGCCGTACTTCCTACCGGGGCCTGATTCAGGTCGCCGAGGGCGCCGAGCACTCCAAGTCCACGGTCAAGTGCGATGCCCTGCTGGTCGACCAGATCAGCCGGTCCGACACCTATCCCTACGTCGACGTCCGCGAGGACGACGTGGAGCTGGGGCACGAGGCGACGGTCTCCAAGATCTCCGACGATCAGCTGTTCTACCTGATGAGCCGGGGCATGACCGAGGACGAGGCGATGGCCACGATCGTGCGCGGCTTTGTTGAGCCGATCGCCCGCGAGCTCCCGATGGAGTACGCGCTGGAGCTGAACCGGCTGATCGAGCTGCAGATGGAAGGAGCGGTCGGCTGATGAGTCGCCTGTCCGGGGCCGTCGAGACCGCCGGCCCCGTTTCGAAGCTGCACGCCCGCGAGTCGTTCGACCCCGCCGACTTCGCCGTGCCCGCGGGGCGCGAGGAGGAGTGGCGGTTCACCCCGCTGCGCGGGCTGCGGGGCCTGCACGCGGACGCTCCGCTCGACGCCGGCAAGACCGAGGTGGCCGTCGATGCCGAGACCGGGATCGCCGTGGCCCTGGCGCGGCACGGTGATCCCCGGCTCGGCTCGGCCGGGCCGCCCGCCGACCGGGTGAGCGCCCGGGCCTTCGCTGCCTTCGGCGACGCCGCCATCGTGTCCGTCCCTGACGGCTTCACGGCGTCGCGCCCGGTGATCATCTCCGTGCGCGGCGACAGCGGCGAGCTCGCGACGGCCGGTCACATCCTGGTCGAGCTCGGGGCCAACTCCGCCGCCGAGGTGGTGCTGGAGTACTCGGGATCGGCCACGCACGCAGACAACGTGGAGTTCGTGGTCGGCGCCGGAGCGCGGCTGACCGCGGTCAGCCTGCAGGACTGGGACCACGACGCCGTGCACGTGACCTACCAGCGGGCGCTGGTCGGCCGGGACGCGACCTTCGCCCATACGGTGGTGTCGCTGGGCGGAGGGGTCGTGCGGGTCTCGCCGTCGGTCCGGTACGCCGGACCGGGCGGGGATGCTGACCTGCGCGGCGTCTATTTTGCCAGCGCCGGCCAGCACCTGGAGCACCGGCTGCTGGTGGACCACAACGAGCCGAACTGCCGGAGCCGGGTCAGCTACAAGGGCGCCCTGCAAGGCGATGGCGCGCGCGCGGTGTGGATCGGCGACGTGCTGATCCGCACGCAGGCCACCGGCACCGACAGTTATGAGAGCAACCGGAACCTGGTGCTGACCGACGGCACCAGGATCGACTCGGTGCCCAACCTGGAGATCCTCACCGGCGAGGTCACCCGGGCCGGCCACGCCAGCACCAGCGGCCGCCTGGAGGCGGAGCACCTGTTTTACCTGATGACCCGCGGCGTCCCGGAAGCCGAGGCGCGGCGGCTGGTGATCAGGGGCTTCTTCGGCGAGCTGATCGGCCAGATCGACGTGCCCGAGCTGCGGGACCGGATCATGAGGGCGATCGAGGCCGAGCTCGGCGCTCCCGGGCTGGAGCACCGGGCATGACCGATTATGTCAGGGCCTGCGCCCTTGACGAGGTTCCCGGCCAGGGCACGTTCGGCGTGGAGCTGAACGGGACCCCGCTGGTGATCATCAGGAGCGAGGGCGAAATCTACGCGCTCGACGAGTTCTGCACGCACGAGGATGTCTCGCTGGTCGACGGCGAGGTCTACGACCGCACGGTCGAGTGCTGGCTGCACGGTTCCTGCTTCGACTTGCGCTCAGGCAAGCCGACCGGGCCCCCGGCCACCAGGCCGATCACGACCTATCCCGTGCGGATCGACGGCGGCGACGTCTACGTCGCCCTTCCCGAAGAGGAGAGACATGTCCACCCTTGAGATCCGCGACCTGCACGTGAGCGTCGCCGGGACGGGCAGTGCAGGTAGCCAGGGTGGCGAGAGCCAGGAAATCCTGCGCGGCGTCAACCTGACGGTCGCGGCCGGGGAGACGCACGCGATCATGGGCCCGAACGGGTCAGGCAAGTCCACGCTCGCCTACTCGATCGCCGGCCACCCCAAGTACCAGGTCACCAGCGGTTCGGTGACCCTGGACGGCGAGGACGTGCTGGCCATGAGCGTCGACGCGCGGGCCAGGGCCGGGCTGTTCCTGGCCATGCAGTACCCGGTCGAGGTGCCGGGCGTGACCGTGTCGAACTTCCTCCGCACCGCGGTCACGGCCGTGCGCGGCGAGGCCCCGCGAGTGCGTGACTTCATCAAGGAAATGAACGGCGCGATGAAGGACCTGTCCATCGACCCGGTCTTCGCGCAGCGCAACCTGAACGAGGGCTTCTCCGGCGGCGAGAAGAAGCGGCACGAGATCCTGCAGCTCCAGCTTCTGAACCCGAAGATCGCGATCCTGGACGAGACCGACTCCGGCCTGGACATCGACGCGCTGAAGGTCGTGTCGGCCGGTATCAATGCCTATCGGCAGGGCAGCGACCACGGCGTGCTGCTGATCACCCACTACACCCGGATCCTGCGCTACGTGCGGCCGGACTTCGTGCATGTCTTCGTCGGCGGCCGGATCGTCGCCGAGGGCGGCCCCGAGCTCGCGGACGAGCTTGAGGCGAACGGCTATGAGCGCTTCGCCGGCGCCGGGGCGCTGGCATGACGTTCGACGTCGCGCGGATACGCAAGGACTTCCCGATCCTGGACCGCACGGTCAGGGGCGGGCGGCCGCTGGTGTACCTGGACAGTGCCAACACCTCGCAGAAGCCCCGCCAGGTGATCGACACGATCAGCGAGTTCTACGAGCGGCACAACGCGAACATCCACCGGGCCACCCACGAGCTCGGCGAGGAGGCGACCGCGGCCTACGAGGGCGCCAGGATCAAGGTAGCCCGGTTCATTGGCGCGCCCGACGAGTCCGAGGTGGTGTTCGCCAAGAACGTCTCCGAGGGCATCAACCTGGTCGCCTACGCGCTCGGCAACGCCGGGGGGGCGCTGCGCATCGGCCCGGGCGACGAGATCGTCATCACCGAGATGGAGCACCACTCCAACATCGTGCCGTGGCAGCTGCTCAGCCAGCGAACCGGGGCGACGCTGCGCTGGTTCAGCGTCACCGAGGACGGACGCCTCGACCTCGACCAGGCCGGTGAGCTGATCAGCGAGCGCACCAAGATCGTCGCGGTCGCGCACCAGTCGAACGTTCTCGGCACGATCAACCCGGTCGCCGAAATCGCTGCCCTGGCCCACGAAGCGGGCGCCCTGGTGCTGGTCGACGCGGCCCAGTCGGTCCCGCACGGGCTGGTGGACGTGACCACGCTCGGCGCCGATTTCGTCGGCTTCACCGGGCACAAGGCCTGCGGCCCGACCGGCATCGGCGTGCTCTGGGGCCGGCCCGAGCTGCTGGAGGCGCTGCCGCCGTTCCTGGGCGGCGGGGAGATGATCGAGAGCGTCTGGATGGACCGGGCGACCTACGCGCCGCCACCGCACAAGTTCGAGGCGGGCACGATGCCAATCGCCCAGGCGGTCGGGCTCGGCGCGGCCGTGGACTACCTGAGCGACCTGGACCTGGCCGCCGTCCGTGCCCATGAGCAGAGCCTGCTGCGGCGGGCGCTGTCGGCCCTGGGCGAGATCGACGGGCTGCGGATACTCGGGCCGACCGAGGCCATCGACCGGGGCAGCGCGGTCTCGTTCACGATCGAGGGCGTGCACCCGCACGACGTCAGCCAGATACTCGACGACCGCGGCGTGGCCGTGCGAGCCGGGCATCACTGCGCCTGGCCGCTGCACCGCGCGCTCGGCGTGCAGTCCTCCACCAGGGCGAGCTTCTACCTGTACAACACGGCGGACGAGGTAGACGCGCTCGCGGACGGAATAAGGGCGGCCCAGAAGTTCTTCCGGGTGACGTGATGCAGCTCGAGTCGATGTACCAGGAGATCATCCTGGATCACTACCGGCATCCGCACCACAAGGGCCTGCGCGAGCCGTTCGATGCCGAGGTTCACCATGTGAACCCGACCTGCGGCGATGAGATCACGCTACGGGTCGCGGTGCACGACGGCGGCGGCGAGCCGGTCGTGGCCGACGTGTCCTACGACGCCCTCGGCTGCTCGATCAGCCAGGCCAGCGTGTCGGTGCTGGCCGACCTGCTGATCGGCAAGCCGGTTGACGAGGCGATGAAGATCAGCGGCGAGTTCCTCGAGCTGATGCGCTCCCGGGACGCCGGCCAGCCGGACGAGGACCTGCTCGGCGATGCCGTGGTGTTCGCCGGGGTGGCCAAGTACCCGGCCAGGATCAAGTGCGCGCTGCTTGGCTGGATGGCCTGGAAGGACGCGACCGCGCAAGCGATCGCCCGTACCAACGCAAGCACCGATGGGAGTACCGATGACGCAGGCGAATGACTCCGGGCTGCAGGACGTGCCCGCGACCGAGAACACCCCGGAGGTCGAGGACCTGCTCGAGGCGCTCAGGGACGTCGTCGACCCCGAGCTGGGCGTGAACGTGGTCGACCTCGGCCTGGTCTACGGCGTCACCGTCGACGACAACCGGGTCGCGACGGTGGACATGACCCTGACCAGCGCGGCCTGCCCGCTGACCGACGTGATCGAGGACCAGACCCAGGCCGCGCTGGAAGGCCTGGTCAGCGACTGGCGGATCAACTGGGTCTGGATGCCGCCGTGGGGCCCGGAGAAGATCACCGAGGACGGCCGCGAGCAGCTGCGCGCGCTCGGCTTCAACGTCTGAGGCGCCGCCCGGCCAGCGGGCCCGGGCGGCTAGGCTGCGACGGTGCCGCGCCGCATCGATGTCTCGCCGCAGCGCTTCGCGGGCTGGATCGATGCCTTCGCGGAGCGCCACGGCGGGCTCACCGCCCAGGCCGGCCAGGACAGCGTCTTTTTCGCCGCCGCCGACGGAGCGGCCGCGAGCTGCCAGGTACCGTTCCCGCCGCTCGGCCAGCCGGGCCCGGCGGATGCCGCCAGCCTGGCCGATGCCGCCAGCCCGGCGGGCCCGGCCAGCCCCGCGCCCGCCGACATGGCCCGGGCGGTGGCCGCCCACGCCACCGCGGACCGCACCGTCGGCGTCCTGCTGGTCCGGCTCGGCGGGTACGCCGCCGGCGTGTTTACCGGGACCGAGCCGGTGCTGGCCGCCTCCAAGGTCGGCAGCCGCCTCGTCCACGGCCGGAGCGCGGCCGGCGGCCAGTCTCAGCGCCGGTTCGCCCGCCGCCGGGAGAACCAGGCCCAGCAGGCGCTCGCGGCGGCCGCGGACACCGCGGCCGCCGTGTTCGGCCCGTACCGCCTCGACGCCCTCGTGCTCGGCGGCGACCGGCGGGCGTTCGCGCCGATCATGAAGGACGCCCGCCTGGCACCGCACCTGGCGGTCGCGGTGCGGGCGTTCCTGACCGTCCCTGATCCGCGGCTCACGGTGCTGAAGGACACCCCGCGCCAGTTCCGCGCGATCAGCATCACCATCGACGAGCCAGCCGGCTAAGCCGGGACCTCGGACTTGTCGCCGGCCCAGCGGGTATGGAACGTGCCCTCGCGGTCGGTGCGCTGGTAGGTGTGCGCGCCGAAGTTGTCGCGCAGGCCCTGGATAAGGGCCGCGGGCAGCCGGTCCCGGCGCAGCCCGTCGTAGTACGACAGCGACGACGCGAACGCGGGGGTCGGCAGGCCGGCCAGGGCGGCGTCGGCGACGACCCGCCGCCAGCTGTTCACCCCGGCCGTGACCGCCTCGGCGAAATAGGGCGCGACCAGCAGGCTGGGCAGGTCGGAATGCTCGTCGTAGGCCTCGCGGACGCGGTTCAGGAACCGGGCCCTGATGATGCAGCCGCCCCGCCAGATCGTGGCCATCGCGCCGCGGTCGATGGCCCAGTCGTACTCCTCGCTGCCGGCCTCGATGTGGTCGAAGCCCTGCGCGTAGGCGACGACCTTGGAGGCGTACAGCGCCTTGCGCACGTCGTCGGTGAAGGCGTCCCGGTCCGCCACCGGGAAGGAAGTCAGCTCGCTGCCGAAGGTCTTCCTGGCCGCGGCCCGCTGATCGGCGTGCCCGGACAGCGACCGGGCGAACGTCGCCTCGGCGATGCCGGTGATCGGGATGCCGAGGTCCAGCGCGCTCTGCACGGTCCAGCGGCCGGTGCCCTTCTGCTCGGCCTGGTCGAGCACGACATCGATGAACGGCCGGCCAGTCGCCGCATCGGCGTGACCCAGCACGTCGGCGGTGATCTCGATCAGGAACGACTCCAGGTCACCGGAGTTCCAGGTGCGGAAGATGTCCGCGATTTCCGCCGGGCTGGCCCCGGTGCCGGCCCGCAGCAGGTCATAGGCCTCGGCGATGAGCTGCATGTCGGCGTACTCGATACCGTTGTGCACCATCTTGACGAAATGGCCGGCCCCGTCCGGCCCGACGTGCACGCAGCACGGCGTGCCGTCCACCTCGGCGGCGATCGACTCGAAGATCGGCCCGAGCGTGCGGTACGAGTCGGCCGAGCCGCCCGGCATGATGCTGGGCCCGTTCAGCGCGCCTTCCTCGCCGCCCGAGACGCCGGCCCCCACGAAGTGCAGCCCCTGGCCCCGCAGGTCCTGTTCCCGGCGGCGGGTATCCAGGTAGTGCGCGTTGCCGCAGTCGATCACGATGTCGCCCTGATCGAGCAGCGGCGTCAGCTCGGAGATCACCGCGTCGGTCGGCTGGCCGGCCTTGACCATCACGATGATCGCCCGGGGCCGCCGCAGCGAGGCCACGAAGTCCGGGACCGACTCGCCGGGCCGGAATACGCCCTCGCCGCCGTGCTCGGCGACCAGGCTGCGGGTGCGCTCGTAGGTCCGGTTGTGCAGCGCGACCCGGTAGCCGTGCCGGGCCAGGTTGCGGGCCAGGTTGCGGCCCATCACGGCCAGCCCGGTCACCCCGATCTGGGCCAGCTCGCCATCCTCGCTCATCCGCGCACCCCGCTCCGAATCGCCGGTGACCCCTCAGGATTCGCACTCTATCGGCCGCCGGGCCGCCGGCGCCGGCCGCGCCGCGGGCCCTGGCCGGGGGCTGAGCTTGCTATCCTGGGGCGACCATGATGCGCCTGCTGCTCCTTCGCAGCCGCGGCGAGGCCCGCTAGGGTCGGCTCCTCGCCGCGGGGTGCCGTGCTGCCGCCGACCGAATCCGGTGATCCCGCGTCAGGAGCAGCATCATGAGTTCGTCCGCGCCAAGTTCGTTCGCCCAGCGCCCGTCGGGCATGCCGTGCCATCGTTACCGCCCGTTCCCCGCCGTTGACCTGCCTGACCGCCAGTGGCCGTCCCGCACGATCACGGCGGCCCCCCGCTGGCTGTCCACCGACCTGCGGGACGGCAACCAGGCCCTGATCGACCCGATGAACGCGGCCCGCAAGCAGGCCATGTTCGACCTGCTGGTCACGATGGGTTACAAGGAGATCGAGGTCGGGTTTCCGGCCGCCAGCCAGACCGACTTCGACTTCATCCGCAGCCTGATCGAGTCCGGGTCCGTGCCCGACGATGTCCGCATCTCGGTACTGACCCAGGCCCGCGAGGAGCTGATCGACCGGACCGTCCAGTCCCTGGCCGGAGCCCGCCAGGCCACCGTGCACCTGTACAACGCGGCCGCGCCGATGTTCCGCGACGTGGTCTTCGGCTGGCCGGGCGACGGGCGGGCGGAGTGCCAGGCGGTCGCGGTCGAGGGGACCAGGGCGGTGCTGAAGTTCGCCGAGCAGTACCTGCCGGGCACCGACTTCGGCTACGAGTACTCGCCCGAGATCTTCATGGACACCGAGCTGGAATTCGCGCTCGATATCTGCGAGGCCGTCATGGACGCCTGGCGGCCGGGGCCCGGCCGCGAGATCGTGCTGAACCTGCCGTGCACGGTCGAGCGCTCGACCCCGAACGTCTACGCCGACCAGATCGAGTGGATGAGCAGGAACTTGTCCCGCCGCGAGCACGTCGCGCTCTCGGTGCACACGCACAACGACCGCGGCACCGCGATCGCCGACGCCGAGCTGGCCGTGCTGGCCGGGGCCGACCGGGTGGAGGGCTGCCTGTTCGGCAACGGCGAGCGGTCGGGCAACGTGGACCTGGTCACGCTGGGCCTGAACCTGTACAGCCAGGGCATCGACCCGATGATTGACTTCAGCGACATCGACGAGATCCGGCGCACGGCCGAGTACTGCAACCGGATCGGCGTGCACGAGCGGCATCCCTACGCCGGCGACCTGGTGTACACCTCGTTCTCCGGCTCGCACCAGGACGCGATCAAGAAGGGCTTCGACCGGCTGGAGGACATCGCGGCGGCGGCCGGGAAGCCGGCCAGCGAGATGCCGTGGCACCTGCCCTACCTGCCGATCGATCCCAAGGATGTCGGTCGCACCTACGAGGCCGTGATCAGGGTCAACTCGCAGTCCGGTAAGGGCGGCGTGGCCTACATCATGAAGCACGACCACCATCTCGACCTGCCGCGGCGGCTGCAGATCGAGTTCAGCCAGGTGATTCAGCGCCGCACCGACACCGAGGGCGGCGAGGTGGACGCCGCCCAGATGTGGGAGGCGTTCGACGCCGAATACCTCGCGCCCGGCCAGTTCGAGCTGCTCAGCTTCAGCTCAGCCAGCCAAGACGGCACCGAGCGGATCAGCACGACCGTGCGCGCGTTCGGCGTGGAGCACGCGCTGGCCGGGGTCGGCAACGGCCCGATCGCCGCGTTCTGCCAGGCCCTGTCCGAGCTGGACATGGGCCTGGGCGGGGTCAGCGTCCGGGTGCTCGACTACGCCGAGCACGCGCTGTCCTCCGGCCGGGACGCCGAGGCCGCGGCCTACCTGGAGATCGAGGTCGGCGACCGGGTGTACTGGGGCGTCGGGATCAGCGAATCGATCGTCAGGGCGTCGCTGCGCGCCGTGATCAGCGCGCTGAACCGGGCCGCCAGGCGCCAGGCCGCGCCCTGAGCCAGGCGCCGCCGCGAAGGCCGGGCCGGCCCGCCGGCCAGGCCCGGCCTTCGATAAGGGCTTGCCGATGCTCGGTACACTGGCCCCATGCATCCGCTCACCTCTTGACGGGACAGCCCATGCCGCAGGTGGCGTGAGCCCATCAATGTCCTGAATGTCCCGTAAGAGAGCTTTGAGGGTGAGCGACTCCGATGATTACCGCGAACGATCTTGAACTGCGCGCCGGTGCGCGGCTGCTGGTCGAGCACGTCTCGTTTCAGGTCGCGGCCGGCGACAAGATCGGCCTGGTCGGCCGCAACGGCGCCGGCAAGACGACGCTGCTGAAGGTGCTGGCCGGCGAGGGCGAGCCCGCCGCGGGCGCGGTCAACGGCGGCGGCACGATCGGCTACCTCCCGCAGGACACCCGCACCGGCGACCTGGAGGCGCTCGCCAGCGACCGGATCCTGCAGGCCCGCGGCCTGGACCAGGTACTGGCCGGGATGCGGCAGGCCGAGGCCGGCATGGCCCAGGATAACCCGGCCAAGCGGGACGCCGCGGTGCGCCGGTACGGCCAGCTCGAGGAACGGCTGACCGTGCTCGGGGGCTACGCGGCCGAGGCCGAGGCGGCGGCGCTCGCTTCCAGCCTTGGCCTGCCGGCCAAGGTGCTGAAGCAGCCGCTGCGCACGCTGTCCGGCGGCCAGCGGCGCCGGGTCGAGCTGGCCAGGATCCTGTTCGGCGGGGCCGGAACGCTGCTGCTCGACGAGCCGACCAACCACCTGGACGCGGACTCGGTGACCTGGCTGCGCGAGCACCTGCGGACCTACCGCGGCGGCCTGATCGTGATCAGCCACGACACCGACCTGCTGGCCGCGCTGGTGTCCAAGGTGTTCCACCTGGACGCCGACCGGGCCGTCATCGACTTCTACAACGTCGGCTGGAAGGCGTACCTGGATCAGCGCGAGACCGACGCCCGCCGCCGGCGCCGCGAGCGCCTCAACGCCGAGCGCCAGGCGTCCGCGCTGAGCGCGCAGGCCGACAAGATGCGCTACAAGGCCACGAAGGCCAGGGCCGCGCAGAGCATGGCCAAGCGGGCGGAGAAGCTCCTCGCCGGAGTCAGTGCCGATCGTCAGGCCGACCGGGTCGCGAAGCTGCGGTTTCCTGAGCCCGCCCACTGCGGCAAGGTGCCGCTGACCGCGCACGGGCTGTCGAAGTCCTACGGCTCGCTCGAGGTGTTCACCGACGTCGACATGGCGGTCGACAACGGCGCCCGCATCGTCGTGCTCGGCCTGAACGGCGCGGGCAAGACCACCCTGCTCCGGCTGCTCGCCGGAGTCGAGCCGCCGGACACCGGCGAGGTCCGGGCGGGCCACGGGCTGCGGATCGGCTACTACGCCCAGGAACACGAGACCCTGGACAACGAGCGCACCGTGCTGGAGAACATGCGCACGGCCTCGCCCGGGCTGACCGAGGCCGACCAGCGCGGCATCCTCGGCTCGTTCCTGTTCTCCGGCGACGACGTGGCCAAGCCGGCCGGCGTGCTGTCCGGCGGCGAGAAGACCCGGCTGGCCCTGGCCCTGCTCGTGGTCTCCGGGGCCAACGTGCTGCTGCTCGACGAGCCGACCAACAACCTCGACCCGGCCAGCCGGGCGGAGATCCTGGCCGCCCTGCGCCGCTACGCTGGCGCGATCGTGCTGGTCACCCACGACGAGGGCGCGGTCGAGGCACTCGGCCCGGAGCGCGTGCTGCTGCTGCCGGACGGCGTCGAGGACCTGTGGAACGCCGACCTCGCCGACCTGGTCGCGCTGGCCTGATCCGAGGACCAGGATGGCCAGCCAGGTCCCGTCCGGGCCGAATCGCCAGAGGTACGTGGCCGGCGGGGTGATGGTCGGCAATTGTCCTGATCTTTTGCCGCCGTGTGGGTAGCCGATCAGCACGGCATGCGTGATCATGGCGGGTAGCGGTGCGGTGCTAGCAGTTCTCCGGGAGGTGGGCGTGACCGAAACCCTTAAGAAGGGCACCCGGGTGACCGGTGCCGATCGCACTAAGCTGGCCACTGACCTGCGCAAGCGATACACCGCCGGGGAGAGCATCCGCGCCCTGGCCGCCGCCACCGGCAGGTCCTACGGATTCGTCCACCGCATCCTCGCCGAATCTGGCGTGGCGCTCCGCAGCCGCGGCGGCGCGACCAGGGGGCGTGCGAAGGGATAACGCGTGACAAGCAGCCAGACCGAGCTCAGGGCGGGCGGGCTGCGGCTCGCGATCGACGGCGAGGTGGCGACGGTGACGCTCGCCCGCCCCGAACGCCGCAACGCGATGACCCCGCAGGTGTGGCACGGTCTCGCCGAGATCGGCGCGAGCCTGCCGCCTCAGGTCCGGGTCGTCGTCGTGCGCGGCGAGGGACCGTCCTTCTGCGCCGGCATCGATCTCAGCCTGCTGACCGGCGCCGGTGAGGGTGAGCAGATCGCCCGGCCCGATGACCCCGGCTTCGAGCAGAAGGTCGCCAGCTACCAGGCCGGGTACCTGTGGCTGCGCGATCCCCGGATCGTGTCGATCGCCGCCGTTCAGGGCCACGCCATCGGCGCCGGATTCCAGCTCGCGCTCGCCTGCGACCTGCGGATCCTGAGCGAGGACGCCACGTTCTGCATGAAGGAGCCGGCCCTTGGCCTGGTTCCCGACCTCACCGGGACCAAGCCGCTGGTCGACATCGTCGGCCTGCCGCGGGCCATCGAGCTCTGCCTGACCGCCCGGACGGTCACCGCGGCCGAGGCGCTGCTGCTCAGGCTGGCCGAGCTGATCGTGCCGAATGGCGAGCTGGACGCCGCCGTCGGCGACCTGGTCGCCGCCTTGCTGTCGACCGATGCGACGGCGGCCAGGGCGACGAAGGCACTCTTGCAGCACGCGCCCGGGCACTCGCTCGCCCAGCAGGCAGAACAGGAAAGGGGAGTTCAGGCTGAACTCCTGAGGAGCCGGCTGTCCCGCTGACCGCAGACCGGGGCCGGGCCGGGGCCGGGGCCAGCGGCCTGGTTCGCCGAGAGCTTAGCCGGGAAGTTCTGCCCGCCGTCCGTCGTTGCCTCCGCTATGAGTTATGCCAGCTGGCACACGATGCGATCGTTCTCCCGCGACCGGTCGGTGACGCAGCAGCGGCTGAAGCCAGGCACCGTCCGCCGGATCGCGTCCTACGCGCGACCGTACCGGCGGGAACTGGCCTGGTTCCTGGTGATCGTCGCCCTCGATGCCGCCATCACGGTGGCGGTGCCGCTGCTGCTCAGGGCGCTGATCGACGACGGCATCCTGCCCCGCAAGACCGGCGTCGTGCTCGCGATCGGGGCCGCCGTAGCCGGGCTCGCGCTGTTCGACGCGGTGCTCTCGATCGGCGAGCGGTGGTATTCGGCCAAGATCGGCGAGGGCCTGATCTTCGACCTGCGCACCGAGGTGTTCCGGCACGTGCAGCGGCAGCCGATCGCGTTCTTCACCAGGACTCAGACCGGTTCGCTGGTCAGCCGGCTCAACAGCGACGTGATCGGCGCCCAGCAGGCGCTGACCAGCACGCTGTCGTCGGTCGTGGCCAACGTGCTGTCCCTGGTGCTGGTGCTGATCGTGATGCTGACACTGTCGTGGCAGATCACGCTGGTCGCGCTGGTCCTGATCCCGCTGTTCATCCTGCCCGCCAGGCTGGTCGGCCGTAAGCTGCAGCGGCTCACCCGCGAGTCGATGCAGCTCGACGCGGCCATGGGCTCCACGATGACGGAGCGGTTCAACGTGGCCGGGGCCATGCTGGTCAAGCTGTTCGGGCGGCCGGCCGAGGAGGCCGACACCTTCGCCAGCCGGGCCGGCCGGGTCCGCGATATCGGCGTGCAGACCGCGATGTACGGATCGACGCTGTTCATCGCGCTGACCCTGCTCGCGTCGCTGGCGACCGCGATGGTCTACGGCCTCGGCGGCTGGCTGGTCATCGACAACTTCTTCAAGATCGGCACCCTGGTCGCGCTGGCCGCCCTGATCAGCCGGCTCTACGGCCCGATCACCTCGCTGTCGAACGTGCAGGTCGACGTGATGACCGCGCTGGTGAGCTTCGACCGGGTCTTCGAGGTGCTCGACCTCAAGCCGCTGATCGAGGACGCGCCGGACGCGCAGCCGCTGGCCGCGGGGGAGACGGCGCCGGACATCGACTTCGGGCACGTGTCGTTCAGGTACCCGACCGCAGCTGACGTGTCGCTGGCGTCGCTGGAGTCGATCGCGCTGCCGGCCGCGGAGCGAACGGACGCGAATGCCGATGTGCTGCGGGACGTCACCTTCCGCGCCCCGGCGGGCCAGCTGACCGCCCTGGTCGGGCCGTCCGGGGCGGGCAAGACCACGATCACGCACCTGGTCGCCAGGCTCTATGACCCGCAGTCGGGCCAGGTCCTGATCGGCGGCGTGGACATCACCGGCGTCACCCAGCAGTCGCTGCACGACGCGGTCGGCGTGGTGACGCAGGACGCGCATATGTTCCACGACACTATCCGCTCGAACCTGACCTACGCCAAGCCCGGGGCGACGCAGGACGAGCTGGTCACGGCCTGCCGGGCGGCTCAGATCTGGCCGCTGATCGAGACGCTGCCCGACGGCCTGGACACCGTGGTCGGTGACCGCGGCTACCGGCTGTCCGGCGGCGAGAAGCAGCGCATCGCGCTCGCCCGCCTGCTGCTCAAGGCACCGTCGGTGGTCGTGCTGGACGAGGCGACCGCGCACCTGGACTCCGAGTCGGAGGCGGCCGTGCAGCGGGCCCTGGCCACGGCCCTGGCCGGACGGACATCGCTGGTCATCGCGCACCGCCTGTCCACGATCATCCAGGCCGACCAGATCCTGGTCATCGACGGCGGCCGGGTGACCGAGCGCGGCACGCATGAGGAACTGCTGGCCCGGGGCGGCCTGTACACCGAGCTGTACCACACCCAGTTCGCGAGCCAGGACTCCGGGCCCGGCGGCCCGGCCGCGGGCACCGTCGCCGCGCCGGCCGTCGCCGCCCGCTCCTAAACCGCGGTCAGGTCCGGCGGCGGCGGCCGCGCTCCAGGCCGGAGAGCCGGATCAGGATCAGCACCAAGATGGCGCCCAGGATCGAGCCGATGATCCCGACCGGGTGGAACTTGTGCGGGGCCAGCCGGTGGTACTCGAAGAGGTTCCAGATGAACCCGCCGACGAATGAGCCGACGATGCCCAGCACGATGGTGCCCAGGCAGCCGATCGGATCGCGCCCGGGAACCACGAACCGCGCGACCGCGCCGGCGATCAGTCCGACGAATAGCAGGACGATGATGTACATAACCATGCCGCCCTAGATACCGGGTTTCCGCCCGCTTATGCGCGATGCCGCCCACAGGGTTCGCCCGGCGAGCCGCCGGGGCCTATCACAGCCTGCGCAAATACGGTTACGGGGGAGCCGTCCCGGCGAGCTGGCGGCGATGCCACACTTGGTCCCAGCCATGCCACCTCGCCCGCGCCCCTACATCCTGGTCGTCAACGGACGCAAGGTGCGCCAGCCGGTCTTCGTGATCGGCTCGCCCCACTCCGGAGCCGACCTCCTCACCCGCGCGTTGAAGCGCAGCGCCGGCTTCCACTTCACCGTTGGCCAGCCGAGCGTGCTGCCGGTCGTTATCGCCTTCGCCAGGACCCCGTCGATTCAGGAAGGCCGGGGCGAGGCGGCCGCGAGCGTGCTCAGGGACGCCTACGCCCAGGCCTGGCAGATCGCCCCGCACGCCTGCCTGACCTGCCTGAAGGCCTGCCAGCAGGCGTCGCCCCGGCCGGCCGGGAGCACGTGCGCGGACGAGCGCACGATCAGGCGGTACGGGGACGCCACGCCCGCGCTCATGTACTGCGCCGAGGGACTGGTCGACGCGTTCCCCGACGCCAGGATCGTGCAGATCGTCAGGGACGGTCGCGCGGTAGCGGCCGCGATGCTGTCCGATCCGGACGAGCTGGCCTGGTTCCGGCCCGGGGTCGCGACCGTCGAATCGGAGTTCCCGAATCCGTTCTACGGCGTGGAGACCGAGGCCGACCGGTCGGAGTGGGCGACGCTGTCAGCGGCCGGGAAGTCCGCGATGCGCTGGCGGGGCGGCGTGCACAAGATGGCGAGACTGCGCAACAGCCTGTCCGCGGATCAGCTCACCACGTTCCGGTACGAGCAGCTGGTGCGCGAGCCGCAGGCGACCGCGACCGCGCTGGGGGAGTTCATCGACGCGAAGGTGACCGGGCTCGACATTCCGGCGGCCCAGCAGGACCCGGATAGCTGGCAGCGGCGGCTGAGCCCGGCCCAGCTCGCCGAGATCGAGAAGGTCGCGGGCCAGCAGCTGCGCCGGGTCGGATACGGGGCTTAGCCGGTCAACCGCCTAGTCGCGGCGGCGAGCGCCGCCCGGCGCCCCCGACATGCTGCGCCGCGACGACTGCCGCTGGTGGTCGCCCAGGTTCAGCGCAGCCAGGATCAGCGGCACGTGGCTGAACGCCTGCGGGCTGTTGCCGACCTGGCGGTGGTAGCGCGGGTCGTACTCCTCGCTGAGCAGCCCGACGTCGCTGCGCAGCTCGAGCAGCCGCTCGAAGAAGGCCCGGGCGTCGGCTTCCTCGCCGATCAGGTGCAGCGCGTTGACCAGCCAGAAGCTGCAGGCCAGGAACGCGCCCTCGCCGCCGGGCAGGCCGTCCACCGATGTGCCGGACGCGGGCTGGCTGTACCGCAGGACCAGGCCATCGTGGGTCAGCTCGCGCCTGATCGTCCTGATCGTCGAGACCAGGCGGGCATCGTCGGGCGGCAGGAAACCGGTCTCGGCCATCATCAGCACCGCGGCGTCGAGCGTCGTGCTGCCGTAGTACTGCGTGAACGTGCCCCGGGCGGCGTCGTAGCCCTTCTCGCACACCTGGGCGTGGATCTCGTCCCTGACCGCCCGCCAGCGCTGCACGGAGGCCTCGGACGTGGCGGTCAGGCCGGACTCGACCATCTTGATCCGGCGGTCGAACGCGACCCAGGCCATCATCTTGGAGTGCACGAAGTGCTGCGGCCCGCCCCGTACCTCCCAGATGCCCTCGTCCGGCTCGCTCCAGTGCCGTTCCAGGAACGCCAGCAGCTTGTCGATCAGGCTGGTCGAGTGCTGGTCGAAGCTCAGCCCGGCCTGCCTGCCCAGCATGATCGCTTCGACGACCTCGCCGTACACGTCGAGCTGGACCTGCTTGACGGCCTCGTTGCCGATCCGTACCGGCGCCGAGCCCTCGTACCCGGACAGCCAGTCGGCCGTCCACTCGTGCAGCCGCCGCTCGCCGGCCACGCCGTACATGATCTGCACGTCGGCGGCTGATCCGGCCACCGCGCGGCCCAGCCAGCGCCGCCATGCGGCCGCCTCGTCCACGTAGCCGGTGCGCAGCAGCGCCTCCAGCACGATCGTCGCGTCCCTGAGCCAGCAGTAACGGTAGTCCCAGTTCCGCACCCCGCCGAGGTCCTCGGGCAGCGAGGTCGTCGGGGCGGCCACGATCCCGCCGGTCGGCTGGTAGGTCAGCGCCTTGATCGTGATCAGCGAGCGCACCACCGCGTCCCGGTAGGTGCCCTGGTAGCTGCACTCGGATACCCACCGGGTCCAGAAGTCCCTGGTCTGATCGAGCGCGGCGTCGGCGTCCAGCTCCGGCGGCGGCTCCTCGATGTGCGAGGGGCTCCAGGTCAGCACGAACGGCACCCGCTCGCCGGCCCGGAGGACGAAGCTGGCGCGATGCGCCATGTCCTGGCCGACCAGCTTGACCGGAGTTCGCAGCCAGACCGAGTCAGGCCCGGCCACGGCGCAGATCGCGTGCTCTATCCGGCGCACCCAGGGCACGATCAGGCCGTAGCCGAACCGGATCCTGAGCACGCACTCCATCTCAACCGCGCCGGACACTCCTTCCACTATCCGGATCAGCACCGGCGGCGAGTCGTCTCGCGGCGGCATGAAGTCGATTACCCGGACCGTGCCGCCCATGGTCGTCCACTCGGTCTGCAGGATCAGGGTGTCCCGCAGGTAGGACCGCTCGATCCGCCCGGCCCTGGACACCGGGCCCTCCTCAGCGGTCGGGTTCAGCCGCCACTGGCCGTTGAGCTCGTTCCCGAGCATCGCCGCGAACACCGCGTCGGAGTCGAACCTGGGCAGGCAGAGCCAGTCGACGGAGCCCTCCCGGCTCACCATCGCGGCCGACTGCATGTCGCCGATCAGGGCATAGTCCTCGATCGGCGGGTAGACCGGCCTGGCGTGCTGCATTCTGCCTCCTTCGGGCGTTCATCCCCGGGCCAGCCTGCCACGACCGCACCCCCGCCCGCCTAAGCTTGTGCCGTGTTCACTCCCTGGCTCCGCCGCGGCCTCGGCGGCCTGGCCGCCGCCGCGCTCGGTGCCGGGCTGCTCGGCGGCTGCGCCAAGATGGACGCGTCACTCGGCCGGCAGTGGGTGGACGTTCAGCTGGCCCCGAACACCACGATCGCGGCCGCGCGGCACGTGAGCGCATCCTGCGCGCACGTCCCCGGCGTCCGCGCCGTGCCGGTCAAGCCCACCTCGCCCGGGCACATCGTCGGCTCCGTCCGCTTCTACACCACGCAGGCGAGCGATGCCGACCTGGCCAGGCTCCAGTCCTGCCTGCAGCGGTTCCCGGTCGTGCAGGGGCTGACCCAGGGCGAGCCCGGCTACTAGCAGGCCACGGCAACCGCATGACCGGCGGCCCCGGATGGGCCGCGGCCCCGCCCTGTCCCCGCCCCGGCTGGCTCACCATCGGCAGGTCACGGTTTTGCTAAATCCTAGTTTCCAGCTATAGATATATGTCTAGTATGTTGATAGCCAAAGACTTCGGAGGTCATCTTGAAAAGAGCACTCATCGCGGCCGGCCTGGCCGCCACCACCGCCCTCGCCGCTGGCTGCTCAGCGGGCGCATCCGCGTCGGGCGGTTCTGGCTCGGGCTCCGGGTCTGATCCGGCTCCGGTGGTGCTCAGGCTCGGCTTCCTGACCAACATCACGCACGCGCCGGCCCTCATCGGCATCGCCAAGGGCTACTTCGCCAAGGACCTCGGCACGAACGTGAAGCTGGAGTTCAAGCCGTTCAGCACCGGAACCGAGGAGGGCACCGCCCTGCTGGCCGGGCAGCTCGACGCGGCCTACGTCGGCCCGAACCCGACGATCAAGGCCTGGCAGACCTCGAGCGGCAAGCTGATCAAGGTGATCTCGGGAGCCGCTTCCGGCGGCGCCGCCCTCGTTGTCAAGAAGGGCATCACCTCGCCCGCTCAGCTCAAGGGCCAGAAACTGGCCACCCCGTCGCTGGGTAACACCCAGGACGTCGCCCTCCGGTACTGGCTCAAGCAGCACCACCTGACCTCTAGCCAGACCGGCGGCGGCGACGTGCCGATCACCCCGGTCACCCCGAACTCCGCCGCCGTGCTGCAGTTCAAGTCCGGCCAGATCGCGGGCGGCTGGGAGCCGGCCCCTTACGACATCGAGATGGTGCAGGACGGCGGCCACGTGCTGCAGGACGAGGCCGCACTGTGGCCGAAGGGCCAGTTTGTGACCACTGACCTCGTGGTCACGCAGAAGTTCCTCACCGCCCACTCGTCGGTGGTCAGCGGCCTGCTCAAGGGCCAGATTCAGGCCAACGACTACATCCACAGCGACATGTCGGGCTCCGAGGCCACCGCCAACGCCGAGCTCTCCAAGCTGCTGGGCAAGGGCCTGGACCCGAGCGTCGTGGCGGCCTCCTTCAAGCAGATCACCTTCACCAACGACCCGATCGAGACGTCGCTGGCCGCCGACGCGCAGCACGCGGTCTCCGTCGGGCTGCTCAGCCCGGTGCGGGACATCCCCTCGCTCTACGACCTCGCGCCGCTGAACGCCCTGCTCAAGTCGGCCGGAGAGCAGCAGGTGAGTTCATGAGCGTATTGCAGCGCAGCGGCGCCGGCCCGGCCAGCAAGGCCATGCAGAACGGCCACCGGCGTGACCCCTCCGACTGGGGCGGCACCGCCATCGGCCTGACCGAGGTCACCAAGGTCTACGGGCGGGGGGCGGCCGCCGTGCACGCGGTGGACCGGCTCTCCCTGAGCGTCGGCACCGGCGAGTTCGTCTGCCTGGTGGGCGCGTCCGGGTGCGGCAAGTCGACACTGCTGTCGATCGTGGCCGGCCTGGACACGCCAACCGGCGGCCAGGTCGACACGGCCGGCCGGCGGGTGGCCATGATGTTCCAGGAGCCCGCACTGTTCCCGTGGCTGACCGCCCGCCGCAACGTCGAGCTGGCCATGCGGGCCAGGCGGGTGCCGAGGGAGCAGCGCCAGCGCCGGGCCGCCGAGCTGCTCGACACCGTTCACCTCGGCGAGTTCGCCGATAAGCGGCCGCACGAGCTGTCCGGCGGCATGCGCCAGCGGGTCGCGCTGGCCAGGTCGCTGGCCCAGGACGCGGACGTGCTGCTGATGGACGAGCCGTTCGGCGCGCTCGACGCGATGACCCGTGACCTGCTGCACGACGAGCTGGAGCGGATCTGCGCCGAGCGCAAGCTGAGCGTGCTGTTCGTCACCCACAACGTGCGCGAGGCGGTCCGCCTCGGCGACCGGGTCGTGCTGCTGAGCAGCCGGCCGGGGCGGGTCATCGAGGAGTACGACGTGCCCAGGACCGGCCCCCGGCGGATCGACTCGGCCAGCGTGGCCGGGATGGCGAGCACGATCACGGACCGGCTGCGGGAGGAGATGCGGCGCCATGGCTAACACTCAGCTCACCAAGGCGGGGCGGCCGGGCGCCGAGGACGCGTCGGCGATCACAGGCCTGGATAGCCTGGAGCTTGGCCAGACTCGCAGCGGCGACCCGGCCGGCCGGATCGCGCACAAAGCCTGGTCGGTGATCTGGCCTAAGCTGCTCGCGATCGTGATCGTCCTGGGCGCCTGGCAGCTGTTCTACCTGAGCGACTTCCACGGCGACAGGTCGTCCGGGCTGATCAAGGGCCCGGGAACGGGCCTGGCCAACCTGTGGGACCAGCTCACCACCGGCCAGCTCTGGCAGGCGATCGGCACGACCGTGGAGACCGCGGTCGTCGGCTATGCGCTGGCCCTCGTGATCGGCTCGCTGGTGGGTGCGGTCGTCTCGCGCATCCCGCCGCTCCGGGCCGCGACAGGCTCGATTATCAGCGGGCTGCAGACGATGCCATCGATCGCCTGGTTCCCGTTCGCGATCATCCTGTTCGGCGCGTCGGAGTCGGCCATCCTGTTCGTGATGGTCCTCGGCGCGGCCCCGTCGATCGCCAACGGGCTGATCACCGGGGTCGACTACACCCCGCCGCTGCTGCTGCGGGCGGGCAAGACCATGGGGCTGCGCGGCGTCGCGCTGTACCGGCACCTGATCCTGCCCGCGTCGCTGCCCGCCTATGTGGCTGGCATGAAGCAGGGCTGGGCGTTCGCCTGGCGCAGCCTGATGGCCGGCGAGCTGCTGGTCATCATCATCGGTCACCTGTCCCTGGGCATCCTGCTCAACAACGCCCAGGACAACCAGGACCTGACCAGCGCGATCTCGATCATGATCGTGATCTTGGTGATCGGCATCGTGGTGGACGCGATCTTTACCAAGGCCGACCAGGCAGTCCGGCGCCGCCGCGGCCTGCTGACCGAGGGATCGGGCAGCTGAGGGCACCGGTCGGCGGAGGGGGGGGGGGGGGGGGGGCAGAACACCAGCCCCCCCCCCCCCCCGCCTTTCCCACACCCCCACCCCCCCCGGCCAGAACCCAGCCCGAGCGGGGTGCCCCCTCCTCCCGCTT
>JBPCKO010000338.1:0-24045 GCA_051004215.1 Streptosporangiaceae bacterium
CGCTGGCCCTCGCGGCGCGAGCGGCCCGGGCGGCGCACCGCCAGCCCTGAACCGCTCCGAAGTAAGCCCCGGCGAGACAGTGCCGGAACCGCCGCTCTTCGGGGCCAGGGTGGTGAAGGGCATCCCGCTCGCCGAGTACGTGAGCTACCTGGACGAGCGGGCGCTGTTCCTCGGCCAGTGGGGCCTCAAGCCGGCCAGGGGGAAGGCAGGCCCTTCGCACCAGGAGCTGGCTGAGACTGAGGGCAGGCCGCGGCTGCGGATGTGGCTGGAACGCGCCCAGACCGAGGGCTTGATCCAGGCCGCGGTCGTGCACGGGTATTTCCCTTGCGTGAGCGAGGGCGATGACCTCATCGTGCTCGGCGACGACGGCGCCGACCGGGAGCGCTTCACCTTTCCCCGCCAGCGCCGTGACCGGCAGCTCTGCCTGGCCGACTTCTTCAGGCCGCGCTCGTCGGGCCAGACCGATATCGTCGCCTTCCAGCTCGTCACCGTCGGGCCGCGGATCAGCGAGGCCACCGGAGAGCTGTTCGCCAAGCACGCCTACCGCGACTACCTGGAACTGCACGGGCTGTCGGTGCAGCTCGCCGAGGCCCTGGCCGAGTACTGGCACGTCAGGACCAGGGCCGCGCTGGGCATCGACGGCGGCGACCCGGACGACCTGGACGGCATCTTGCGGGTCGGGTACCAGGGCTGCCGCTACTCGTTCGGCTACCCGGCCTGCCCCGACCTGGAGGACCGGGCCAAGGTGATGCGGCTGCTCGAGCCCGAGCGGATCGGGGTCACGCTGTCGGAGGAGTTCCAGCTCGCGCCCGAGCAGTCCACCGACGCGCTGATCGTGCACCACCGCGAAGCGAAATACTTCAGCACCTGATGCTCGAAGCGGTCCTGTTCGACATGGACGGCCTGCTGGTCGACTCCGAGCCGCTGTGGTTCGAGGTCGAGCACGCGGTGATGGCGAGGCTGGGCGGCCGATGGACCGAGGCCGACCAGCGCAAGCTGGTCGGCGGCTCGCTGCCCACCAGCGTGGACTACCTGATCAGCCGGGGCACCCGCGAGGTCAGCCGGGACGACGTGGCCGGCTGGCTCGTCGGCGGGATGGCCGACCTGCTCGCCGAGCGCGAGGTCACCGTGCTGCCGGGCGCGGCCGAGCTGCTGGCCGAGGTCACGGCGGCCGGCCTCCCGCGCGCCCTGGTCACTTCCTCGGAGCGGGTCATCATGGACGCGGTCCTGGCCAGCCTGACCAGGCACGGCATCTCGTTCACGGTGACCGTGTGCGGCGCGGACGTACGCCACCCCAAGCCGCATCCCGAGCCCTACCTGCGGGCGGCCGGCCTGATCGGCGCGGACCCGCGGGCCTGCGTGGCGCTGGAGGACTCGCCGAACGGCGTCACCGCGGCCCTGGCGGCCGGCTGCGTCACCGTCGCGGTGCCAGGGGTGGCCGAGGTGCCGGTACGCCCAGGCCTGACGATCGCGCCCTCGCTGGCCGCGATCGACCTGGCCAGGTTGCGCGACCTGGTCGCCGCGAGCCGGTAGGCCAGGCGGTCAGGCGTTCTCCCTGACGAAGGCGCGGCTCGCCAGCCACACGCAGACGACGGCCAGGCCGACCGCGACGGCGGTACCCTCGGCTACCACCGCGTTGAGGTAGTGCCCGGCGAAGACATCCCGCATCGCGCTGATGATGTAGCCGAACGGCGTCGCCTTGGCCGCGTCGCGCAGCCACTGCGGTCCGAGCGTCATCGGCAGCATGATGCCGGACAGCAGCATCAGCGGGACCATGACCATGTTCAGCAGCGGGGCGAGTGCGTCCTCGCTCTTCAGCAGCAGGCCCACCGCGTAGGACACGGCGGACAGGCTGACCGCCACGACGGCCACAAAGCACAGGCCGATCAGCACTCCGGCTACCGGCGCCCGCAGGCCGAACGCCAGGCCAGCCAGGATCAGCACGACGGCCTGGACGGTAAGCGTCACCACGTCCCGCAGAACCCGGCCCGCCAGCAGCGCCATCCGGCTGACCGGGGTCACCCGGAATCGCTCGATGACCCCGGCCCGCCAGTCCGCGATGATCGAGAAGCCGACGAAGGCGGCGCCGAACAGGCCGAGTTGGATAAGCAGACCGGGCACGAAGAAGCGGTACGGATCGTTCGCCGGCACGCCGAGCAGGCCGCCCGAGGCGATCCTGGCCAGCAGCGGGCCGAAGAACGCCAGGTACAGGATCGGCTGGACCAGCCCGATGATCACCCAGGCCGGATTGCGCAGTGACAAGGTGAGCTGGCGCCTGAACACCAGCGCGGTGTCGCCGAAGAAGTTCGCCACCGCCGAGCCGTAATTGTCGTCACGGGCCGGCACGGTGCTGGTCGTGCCGGTGCCGGCCAGGCCGGCCGTCGTCCCGAGCGTCATCTCGTCCTCAATTCCTGTTCGCGTCCGCGCGGGCAGTCAGGTCCTGCGGCTGGCCGGCCGACTCCGGCTCGCCGGCCGGCCGCGGGCCAGGGGAGTCGTCCCGCAGCGACCGCCCGGTCAGCGTCAGGAACACGTCGTCCAGGGTCGGCCTGGCGAGCTGGATCGACTCCATCGTGATGCCGTCGCCATCCAGTGCCCTGAGCATGCCGGGCAGCGCCTCCTCGCCGTGCTCCACGGTCATCCTGATCGAGTGGTCCTCGGCGCTGATCTCGCGCACGCCCGGGTAGGCGCCGAGGATCGCCAGCGCCCGGCCCGGGTCGGTGCTCACCGTCAGCGTCACCACGTCGCCGGAGATCCGGCGCTTCAGCTCTTCGGGCACGCCCTCGGCGATGATCGTGCCGTTGTCGATCACCAGCACCCGGTCGCACAGGGCGTCGGCCTCTTCCAGGTAGTGGGTGGTGAGGAAGACCGTGCTGCCGAGGTCCTCGCGCAGGCCGCGGATGTGATCCCACAAATTGCTGCGGCTCTGCGGATCCAGGCCCGTCGTCGGCTCGTCAAGGAAGATCACCATCGGCGCGTGGATCAGGCCGAGGGCGATGTCGAGCCGGCGCCGCTGGCCGCCGGACAGCGTCTTGCACAGCCGGCCTTCCAGGCCGGTGAGCTCCAGCTGTCTGGTCAGCAGGCCCGCGCGCTCGGCGGTCTGAGCGGCCGACATCCGGTAGACCCGGCCCTGAATCGCGAGTTCCTCGCCAACCAGGCAGCTGGGATCGGTGCCGCCCGCCGTTGCCCCGATCGCCTGCGGCACGTAGCCGATCCGCCTGCGCACCCCGACCGGGTCGCGGATCAGGTCGCGGCCGGCCACGGTGGCGTGGCCAGCGGTCGGCCGCAGCAGCGTGGTCAGCATCCGCAACGTGGTGGTCTTGCCCGCCCCGTTGGGGCCGAGGAAGCCGACGATCTCGCCCGGCTGCACGGTCAGGTCCACGCCGCGGACCGCATCGACCGTGCGCTTGCGGCTCTTGAACGTGCGGGCCAGGCCCTCCGCCTCGATGATCACCGGGTACCTCCGCGCTGCCGTGTCACCGCGATCCTACGAACTATCGCGACACAATTTCAAGTAATATCTCGAAATGCCGCCGAGGGCCGACCGTCAGAGCTCGAAGTCCCGGTCCCTGGCCAGCACGGTCTCGGGTACCGGACCGGCCGGCTCGCTGCCGTCCGCCAGCACAGCGCCGTCGGCCAGCACAGGGCCGTCGGCCAGCACAGCGCCGTCGGCCAGCACGGGCTCACCTCCGGCCTCGGGCAGCGGTGGCGGGGTACCGCCGAACGCCGGGCACAGCGCCTGGTGGGCACACCAGTCGCAGAGCTTGCTCGGCCGCGGCCGCCAGTCGCCGGCCTGCCTGGCCCGCTCGATTGCCCGCCACAGCGCCTCGATCTTGCGCTCGGTGGCCAGCAGGTCCGCCTCGTCCGGGGCGTACCGGACGATCTCGCCGTTGCCAAGGTAGATGAGCTGCAGCAGGCGCGGCACCGTGCCGGTGGTCCGCCACAGCACCAGGGCGTAAAACCGCATCTGGAACAACGCCCGGGCCTCGAAGTCGACTCGGGGCGCGGTGCCGGTCTTGTAGTCGACGATCCTGACCTCACCCGCCACCGACACGTCGAGCCGGTCGATGTAGCCGCGCAACCGCAGCCCGGTAGCGAGCACCGCTTCGACTGGCAACTCCCGGTGGGCCGGCTCCAGCCTGGTCGGATCTTCCAGCGTGAAGTACCGCCCGACCATGGCCCGGGCCTGGTCCAGCCACTGGGCCCGCTCGGCCTCGTCGGCGAAGAGCCCGGCCAGTTCGGGTTCGGCCTCGCTCAGCCGCTGCCATTCCGGCTCGAGCAGGCCCGCGGCGGTCTCTGGCGTCCGGTCCGCCGCGGGCACGTCGAACAGCCGCTCGAGCACGGCGTGCACGAGCGTGCCGCGGGCCATAGCCGGGCTCCGTGCCTCAGGCAGCCGGTCCAGCACCCGGAACCGGTACAGCAGCGGGCAGGTCAGGAAGTCCGCCGCCCGCGACGGCGACAGCGACCAGCTCCGGCCGTCCACAGCAACCGCCTCGGGTGAGGGTGCCTGGGCTGGCGCCGTGACCGACGGCGGGTCGCCCCCCTGGGCCAGCGCCGCGACCGGGGGTTCCAGGGGGTCGCCCCCCTGGGCCAGCACCGTGACGGCCAGCGAGCCGGGCGGGGGATCGCTGCTTTCCATATCTGGCAGCGTAGGGGAGGGCGCCGACATTCCGCCGCCATGGCGTCGTCCGCGCGTCGCCGGGCGAGCGTCCAGGCCAGCCGAGCACGTAGCATCAGCTTGTGGCAACGAGCACACCGGATCGCGACACGGCGGAGGGCGGGCAGCAGCCGCCCGACCGGCCGCCCAGACGCGACGCCCGCCTGGGCCTGGTCGTTGCCCGCCCGTTCGGCATCCCGGTCTACATCTCGCCCTACTGGCTGGTTTTCGCGGTCGTGCTCGTCGTCATGTACGCGAACGGTGCGGAGAGCAATCTCGCCAGCACCCAGAGCAAGTACATCGTCGCCGCCGCGTTCGTGCTGCTGCTCTACGCCTCGGTGCTGGTGCACGAGCTCGCCCACTGCGTAGTGGCGCGCGCCTTCAAGCTGCCGGTGCGCCGGGTCCTGCTGTATCCGCTCGGCGGCTACTCCGAGATCGAGCAGGAACCGCAGACGCCTGGCCGGGAAGCGCTGATCTCCGGAGCGGGACCGATCATCTCGCTCGCCCTCGCCGGCCTCGGGTACGGGCTGGCCCAGGTCGTGCCGGCCGGGCTGACTCATCAGCTGATCGCCCAGCTGTTCGTGGCCAACCTGATCGTCGGGGTCTTCAACCTGCTGCCCGGGCTGCCGCTGGATGGCGGCCGGATCCTCCGCGCCGGGGTCTGGAAGCTGACCGGGCGCCCCTTCGCGGCGACCAGGGCCGCCGCCTGGGCCGGGCGGGTCCTGGCGATCCTCCTGGTCGCGCTGGCCTTGTTCAGCCAGCACAACGGCGGCTCGGTCTTCAACCTGGCCTGGCTGTGGCTGCTGGTCCTGGCCGGATTCATCTGGATTCAGTCGACCCAGGCCATCAAGGCCGCGCGGATCCGCGAGCGGCTGCCCGCGGTCAACGCCAGGGGCCTCGCCCGGCCGGCCATTCCGGTCCCGGCCAGCCTCCCGCTCGCCGAGGCGGTTCGCCGGGCCCAGGAAGCCGGCGCGCGGGCGCTGGTGATCGTCGATCACGAAGGCACGCCCACTGGCCTGGTGAGCGAGTCGGCGGTACTGGCCACGCCAGAGGAGCGGCGACCCTGGATCGACGTCGGCTCGCTGGCCAGGTCGCTGAGCCCGGAACTCGTGCTGCCCGCCGACGTGACCGGGATGGACCTGATCAAGGCGGTGCAGCAGGCCCCGGCCAGCGAGTACCTCCTGATCGAGTCGTCCGGCCAGGTGTTCGGCGTGCTGGCCGCGGCCGACCTCGACCTTGCCTTCGCCGGCGTCTAGCCGCGGCCAGGCCGCGCTAGCCTCTACCGCGTGATCATCAAGCGCCGAGGGCCGTTCGGTCCCGGAGACCAGGTGCAGCTCACCGACGAGAAGGGGCGGCGGCACCGGCTGGTGCTGGCCCCTGGCCGGTCGTTCCACACCCATCGCGGCTCGATCGCCCACGACGACCTGATCGGGATGGACGAGGGCAGCGTGGTGCGGGCCTCGGGCGGCACGCTGTACATCGCGCTCCGTCCGCTGCTGGCCGACTACACGCTGTCGATGCCGCGCGGCGCCACCGTGGTCTACCCGAAGGACGCTGCCCAGATCGTCGCCCTGGCCGACATCTGCCCGGGCGCCCGGGTGCTGGAGGCGGGGGCCGGGTCAGGCGCGCTGTCCACCTGGCTGCTGCGCGCGATCGGCTCGGACGGCGAGCTGATCTCCTATGAACGGCGCCCCGACTTCGCCGAGGTGGCCCGGGCCAACGTGGAGGGCTACTTCGGCGCCCCGCACCCGGGCTGGCGGCTGGTCACCGGCGACCTGCCAGGCGAGGCCGGCCGCGCCGGGCCGGAGGATCAGGACGGGCCAGAAGATCAGGACGCGCGGGCCGGGCTGGATGGGGGAGACGACCCGGATGATCAGCTCGCCCCGGCCAGTTTCGACCGGGTCGTGCTGGACATGCTGGCGCCGTGGGAGTACGCCGGCAGCGCGGCCAGCTGGCTCGCTCCTGGCGGCCTGATCTGCTGTTACGTGGCCACCACGACCCAGCTGTCACGGGTCGTTGAGACGCTGCGCTCGCACGGTGGGTTTACCGAGCCCGCCGCGTGGGAGACGATGCAGCGCGGCTGGCATGTCGAGGGCCTGGCCGTGCGGCCCGAGCACCGGATGGTCGGGCACACCGGCTTCCTGGTGACGGCGCGCCGGCTGGCACCGGGCGTGACCGCTCCGCCCCGGCGGCGCCGCCCGGCCAAGGGCGCCTACCCGGAGGAGAACGCGGGTCAGGCCGGCCGGACCGATGGAACGGAAATATGACGTATAACGGAATCCAGATACGTGACCACGCGGTGGGGCTGGACTTGCCCGCCGCTTGTGAGTAACGATGCGGACGCGAGACCGGATCGTATCGCCAGAAAAGACAACTCAGGTCACTGGCGCGAGGTTACGGAATGACCGCGGGTAGGTAGGGTCTAGATAAGTCCGCTCTCAGGAGGGGGTGAGGGGCATGGCCGCTCGTGACGACAGCGCTCGCGCCGGACGCCATGACGACGAGGTCAGGGTGAAGGTGCTGACCGACCAGGTCTCCTTCCTTGAGGAGGAGATCGCCGCGCTGCGCAGCAAGCTCGCGGATTCGCCCCGCACGTCCAGGCTGTTCGAGGAGCGGCTGGCCCAGACCGAGGCCGCGCTGGCCAGCCTGACCGGGCAGAACGAGCGCCTCGGCGCGACCCTGCGCGAGGCCAGGGACCAGATCATCGCCCTGAAGGAGGAAGTCGACCGGCTGGCCCAGCCGCCGTCCGGGTTCGGCATCTTCCTGGCGGCCAACTCCGACGGCACCGCCGACGTGTTCACCGGCGGCCGGAAGATGCGCGTCTCGGTCAGCCCGAGCATCGAGGTGGACGAGCTCCGCCCCGGCCAGGAGCTGGTGCTGAACGAGGCGCTCAACGTCGTGATCGCGCTCGGCTACGAGAGCCTCGGCGAAGTCGTCATGCTCAAGGAGCTGCTGGACGGCGGTGACCGCGCGCTCGTCATCAGCCACGCCGATGAGGAGCGCATCGTCCGGCTGGCCGAGCCGCTGCTGAGCGGGACGCTGCGGGCCGGCGACTCGCTGCTGCTCGAGCCGCGGTCCGGCTATGTCTACGAGCGCATCCCCAAGGCCGAGGTCGAGGAGCTCATCCTCGAGGAAGTGCCCGACATCACCTACGAGCTCATCGGCGGCCTCGGGCCGCAGATCGAGCAGATCCGCGACGCTATCGAGCTGCCCTACCTGCACGCCGACCTGTTCAAGGAGCACCAGCTCAGGCCGCCGAAGGGCGTCCTGCTGTACGGGCCGCCCGGGTGCGGCAAGACGCTGATCGCCAAGGCGGTCGCCAACTCGCTGGCCAAGCAGGTCGCCAGGCGCACCGCCGAGCTGGCCAAGGAAGGCGGCAGCCAGCCGGGCCACACGGTGAAGGAAGGCAAGAGCTTCTTCCTCAACATCAAGGGCCCCGAGCTGCTGAACAAGTACGTCGGCGAGACCGAGCGGCACATCAGGCTGGTGTTCCAGCGGGCCAGGGAGAAGGCCAGCGAGGGCATGCCGGTGATCGTGTTCTTCGACGAGATGGACTCGATCTTCCGCACCCGCGGGTCGGGCGTGTCCAGCGACGTCGAGAACACCATCGTTCCCCAGCTGCTCAGCGAGATCGACGGCGTGGAAGGGCTCGAGAACGTCATCGTGATCGGCGCCTCGAACCGCGAGGACATGATCGACCCGGCCATCCTGCGTCCCGGCCGGCTCGACGTGAAGATCAAGATCGAGCGCCCGGACGCCGAGGCAGCCAGGGACATCTTCTCCAAGTACGTGGTTTCCGGCCTGCCCCTGCACCCGGACGACATCACCGAGCACGGCGGCTCGGCCGAGTCCACCGTCGCGGAGATGATCCAGCGCGTGGTCGAGCGGATGTACAGCGAGACCCAGGAGAACAGGTTCCTCGAGGTCACCTACGCCAATGGCGACAAGGAAGTGCTGTACTTCAAGGACTTCAACTCCGGCGCCATGATCCAGAACATCGTGGACCGGGCCAAGAAGATGGCGATCAAGGAATTCCTGGAGACGGGCCGGAAGGGCCTGCGGGTCGCGCACCTGCTGTCCGCCTGCGTGGACGAGTTCAGCGAGAACGAGGACCTGCCCAACACCACCAACCCGGACGACTGGGCCAGGATCTCCGGCAAGAAGGGCGAGCGGATCGTCTACATCCGGACGCTGGTCTCCGGCAAGAGCGGGAACGAGGCGGGCCGGTCGATCGACACGGTCGCCAACACCGGCCAGTACCTGTGACAGCTGCCTGCCCGCCGGACCGCACCGTGGCGACACGGGCCGGCGCCGGCGGGCGCGGCCGCCGCTCCGGTGGACAGCCGGCACTACGCTGTCAGGTATGAGCGTCCGCCGGGTCATGGGCATCGAGACCGAGTACGGAGTTTCCGTGCCCGGCCAGCCCGGCGCGAACGCGATGGTCACGTCCTCGCAGGTGGTCAACGCCTACCATGCGGCGACCGCGGCCAAGGCCAGGCGGACCAGGTGGGACTTCGAGGAGGAGAACCCGCTGCGGGACGCGCGCGGCTTCGACCTGTCCAGGGACGCCGCCGACGCCAGCCAGCTCACCGACGAAGACCTCGGCCTGGCCAACGTCATCCTGACCAACGGCGCCCGGCTCTACGTCGACCACGCGCACCCGGAGTACTCGGGCCCGGAGTGCACCGACCCGCTGTCGGCGGTGCTCTGGGACAAGGCGGGCGAGCGGGTGATGGAGGAGGCCGCCGCCCAGGCGACCGCGATCCCGGGCACCGCGCCGATCCAGCTGTACAAGAACAACACCGATAACAAGGGCGTCTCCTACGGATGCCACGAGAACTACCTGATGAACCGGGCGACGCCGTTCGCCGAGATCGTCAGGTACCTGACCCCGTTCTTCGTGACCAGGCAGGTGGTCTGCGGTGCGGGCCGGCTTGGCCGCGGCGCCGACGGCCGGGAAGACGGCTTCCAGATCAGCCAGCGGGCCGACTTCTTCGAGGTCGAGGTCGGCCTGGAGACGACGCTCAAGCGCCCGATCATCAACACCAGGGACGAACCGCACGCGGATCCCGAGAAGTACCGCCGGCTGCACGTGATCCTCGGCGACGCCAACATGAGCGAGCTGTCGACCTACCTCAAGCTCGGCAGCACGGCGCTGGTCCTGGCGATGATCGAGGACCGGTTCATCAGCACCGACCTGAGCATCGACGGCGCGGTGGCCGAGCTGCGGGCGGTCTCGCACGACCCGTCCTGCCGGCACCTGGTCCCGCTGCGCGACGGCCGCCGCCTGACCGCGGTGCAGGTCCAGATGGAATACCTGGAGCTGGCCCGCAAGTACACCCAGGAGCGCTTTGGGGGCGAGACCGACGAGCTCACCGCCGACGTGCTCGAACGCTGGGAGCTGGCGCTGACCACGCTCGCCGACGACCCGATGCGGCTCGCGGGCCAGCTCGACTGGGTGACCAAGCTCCAGCTCATGGAGGGTTACCGGGCCAGGGACGGCGTCGGGTGGAACCACCCCAGGCTCCAGCTCGTGGACCTGCAGTACTCCGACGTCCGGGCCGATCGCGGCCTGTACAACAAGCTGGCCGCGGCCGGGCGGATGGAGCTGCTGCTCGATGAGCGGGACGTGCGCCGGGCCGTGACCGAGCCGCCCGAGGACACCAGGGCTTACTTCCGCGGCCGGTGCCTGCAGCAGTACCCGGACGCGGTGGCCGCGGCGTCCTGGGACTCGGTGATCTTCGACATCCCCGGCCGCGAGTCACTCCAGCGAGTGCCGACCCTCGAGCCGTTGCGCGGCACCAAGGCGCACGTGGGCGCGCTGCTGGACCGGTGCGTGACCGCGGCCGAGCTGGTGACCGCGCTGACCGGCAGATAGCGCCCGGCAGGCCGCGGTGCCGGAAAGCGGCCATGTCGGAAACGCCGGGCAGGGTTAGCGGCCCAGTCGGATGGCGAGGATAGCGTTAAGGGTCGGCGACCCAGGCGAGCTTCGGAGGAGCGGATGGCGACCAAGGACACCGGCGGGCAGCGGCATACCACCAGGCGGGACAAGGACGAGGACGAGGCGGTCGAGCAGGGCACGGAGGAGGGCAAGGAGCGCCGGGAGAAGCTGTCCGACGATGTGGACGCGATCCTGGACGAGATCGATGAGGTGCTCGAGGAGAACGCCGAAGAGTTCGTCCGCTCCTATGTGCAGAAGGGCGGCCAGTAACCCGGCGGCCTGATCGGCCGCCGGCGCGGCCGTGGCAGTAGGGTCAGTGGCGTACCAGTGGGCACTCCGAAGGGATTCCGTTGGGTTCCGATTCCACCGCCAGGCTCATGAGCGCTGCGTTTCTGCGCGCGGGTACCTCGTCGTTCAGCGAGTTCCTGACCGCGGCCGCGCCTGAGCTGCTGCCCGGGACCGGCGGCCTGAATCTCCGCGGCGACCTGGCGGCGCAGCTGCCGCACGGCACCACGATCGTCGCCGCCGCCTTCAACGGCGGCGTCGTGATGGCCGGCGACCGGCGGGCGACGGCCGGCAGCATGATCGCCCAGCGCGACATCCAGAAGGTGTACCGCAGCGACGAGTACTCGTGCATCGGCATCTCGGGCGCGGCCGGCATCGGCATCGATCTGGTCCGGCTGTTCCAGGTCGAGCTCGAGCACTACGAGAAGCTCGAGGGCCGGGCGCTGTCACTGGAGGGCAAGGCCAACCGGCTGGCCGGCATGGTCCGGGCCAACCTCGGCGCCGCAATGCAGGGCCTGATCGTGGTACCGCTGTTTGCCGGCTACGACACCGAGGAGGGCGTCGGCCGGATCTTCAGCTACGACGCGACCGGCGGCCGGTACGAGGAACAGCGGTTCTTCTCGATCGGCTCGGGCTCGGTGTTCGCCAGGGGCGCGCTGAAGAAGCTGTACGCCGACGGCATGGCCGCCGACGACGCAGTGCTGGCCTGCATGCAGGCGCTGTACGACGCCGCCGACGACGACTCGGCGACCGGCGGCCCTGACATGACCCGCCGCATCTACCCGCTCGTGGCCACCGTGACTGCGGACGGCTACCGGCGCCTCACCGATGAGGAAGCCGGCTCGTACGCCCAGACCGTGGTGTCGGAGCGGATGACCGATCCGGACGGCCCCGGCGCGCCGCTGCGGCCAGGGCAGCGAACGATCGAGTAACCGCCAGGCCATCCGCACCTACCGCACACTCAAGTAAGGGAAGCGCCAGCGGTGTCTATGCCGTTCTACGTCTCGCCAGAACAGGCGATGAAGGACAAGGCCGACTACGCGCGCAAGGGCATCGCGCGCGGCCGCAGCGGGGTCGTCATCCAGTACGACGCCGGCATCCTGTTCGTTGCGCCCAACCCGTCGCGGGCCCTGCACAAGATCAGCGAGATCTACGACCGGATTGCCTTCGCCGCCGTCGGCCGCTACAACGAGTACGAGATCCTGCGCAAGGCCGGGGTCCGCTACGCGGACATGACCGGGTACCAGTACGACCGCCAGGACGTCACCGCCCGCGGGCTGGCGAACTGGTACGCCCAGACCCTGGGCACGATCTTCACCGACAGTCCCAAGCCGTTCGAGGTCGAGATCGTGGTCGCGGAGGTCGCGGAGGTACCGGCCGAGGATCAGATCTACCGGATTACCTTCGACGGCTCGGTCAATGACGAGCACGGCTACGTGGGCATGGGCGGCCAGGCCGATGCGATCACCACCGTGCTCAAGGAGCACTACGCCGACGATCTCGCCCTGCCCGGCGCGCTGGCCGCCGCGATCACCGGTCTCACCACCCAGGCGAACGGCGACCTGACGGACATCCCGGCCGGCCAGCTCGAGGTCGCGGTGCTGGACCGGGCCAGGGAGCACCGCACCTTCCGGCGGCTGACCGGGGCCAGGCTCGATGACCTGCTGGAGCAGGCGCGCCCCGCGGGGGCAGCGAAACCAGGCCAGCCGGAGGCCGGACCGAAGAAGCCCGCGAGTAAGGCCGGGAACTCCACGTCAGCTGGCTCCGGCTCGCAGGACTCCGGGCCAGCGGACTCCGGTCCGGCCGAGCCGGAGAGCTGATCACGCCACTAAGGTCACCGCGGCGGGGTATGACAAAGAGCCGTTGGTAATGTCGGGCATGCGCGGCCGGAATGGCCGGGCGCCTGAAGATCGCGGGAGGGGACATGGCGGCCGACCTGGCGGACATCACCGGCATGAGCGCGCCGACCGGGCTGCTGATCGGCGGTCAGTGGGCTCCCGGCGGGGCGGGAACGCTGCCGGTTTTCGACCCGGCCACCGAGGAGCCGATCGCCGAGGTCGCCTGCGCCTCGGCCGACGACGCGCTGGACGCCGTCACGGCGGCCCATCAGGCCCTGCCCGGCTGGGCGGCGACGCCGCCGAGGACCCGGGGCGAGTGCCTGCGCCGGGCCTATGAGCTGATGATCGCCGACACCGAGTCGCTGGCCAAGCTGATGGTGCTGGAGAACGGCAAGGCGCTGCGGGATGCCAGGGCCGAGATCACGTACGCGGCCGAGTTCTTCCGCTGGTTCGCCGAGGAGGCCGTCAGGATCGACGGCCAGTTCACCAGGGCCCCGGCGGGGGCGAACCGGATCCTGGTCACCCATCAGCCGGTCGGCGTGGCCGTGCTGGTGACGCCGTGGAACTTCCCGGCCGCGATGGCGACCCGCAAGATCGGGCCCGCGCTGGCCGCGGGCTGCACGGTCGTGCTCAAGCCGGCCAAGGAGACCCCGCCGTCGGCGCTCGCCGTCGCGGCCATCCTGGCCGAGGCCGGCGTCCCCGACGGCGTCGTCAACGTGCTGCCGACGAACTCGCCAGGCTCGGTGGTCGGCGCCATGCTGGCCGACCCGCGGGTGCGCAAGCTCTCGTTCACCGGCTCGACCGAGGTCGGCCGGATGCTGCTGCACACCGCGGCCGACACGGTCACCAACTGCTCGATGGAGCTGGGCGGCAACGCGCCGTTCCTGATCTTCGGCGATGCCGACGTGGACGCGGCGGTCGCCGGGGCGATGGTCGCGAAGATGTGCAACGGCGGCGAGGCGTGCACCGCGGCGAACCGCTTCTACGTGCACGAGTCGGTGGCCGACGAGTTCTCCCGCCAGTTCTCGGCCCGCCTCGGTGCCCTGCAGGTCGGTCCTGGACTCGATGACGGTACCGAGCTCGGGCCGCTGGTCAACGCCGATACCAGGTCAAAGGTCGCCAGCCTGGTCGAGGAAGCGGCCGACGCGGGCAGCCGGGTGGTCACCGGCGGCCGGGCGCCCGACCGGCGCGGCTACTTCTACGCGCCCACCGTGCTGGACGATGTGCCGCCAACGGCCGGGATCCTGAACGAGGAGATCTTCGGCCCGGTCGCGCCGATCGTCAGGTTCTCCGACCCCGACGAGGCGATCGCGATGGCCAACGACACCGAGTACGGCCTGGTCTCCTACCTGTACACGGCCGACCTGCGACGAGCCCTGCAGGTCGCCGAGGCCCTGGATGCGGGCATGGTCGGAATCAACCGCGGGGTGGTCTCCGACCCGGCGGCGCCGTTCGGCGGGGTCAAGCAGTCCGGGCTCGGCCGCGAAGGCGGCCACGAGGGGCTGCTCGAATTCACCGAAACCAAGTACATCGCCGTGGACTGGTGAGCTGAGCGCGTGGACAGGCGGATCTTCGGACTGGAGAACGAGTACGGCGTCACCTGCACGTTCCGCGGCCAGCGACGGCTGTCGCCGGACGAGGTCGCCAGGTACCTGTTCCGGCGGGTGGTGTCCTGGGGACGCAGCAGCAACGTGTTCCTGCGCAACGGGGCGCGGCTCTACCTGGATGTCGGCAGTCACCCCGAATACGCCACTCCCGAGTGCGACAACCTGGTCGACCTGGTCACCCACGACAAGGCGGGGGAGCGCATTCTCGAGGGGCTGCTGGTCGACGCCGACCGGAGGCTGCGCGAGGAGGGCATCGCCGGTGACATCTACCTGTTCAAGAACAACACCGACTCGGCCGGCAACTCCTACGGCTGCCACGAGAACTATCTG
This sequence comes from Streptosporangiaceae bacterium, assembly GCA_051004215.1. Taxonomy (GTDB): domain Bacteria; phylum Actinomycetota; class Actinomycetes; order Streptosporangiales; family Streptosporangiaceae; genus Chersky-822. Next base: position 14,656 of record JBPCKO010000338.1, read on the forward strand.
GTGGCCAGGCACGGCGAGTTCGGCCGGCTAGCCGACATCCTGATCCCGTTCCTGGTCACCCGGCAGATCATCTGCGGCGCCGGCAAGGTGCTGCAGACCCCGCGGGGCGCGGTCTACTGCGTCAGCCAGCGGGCCGAGCACATCTGGGAGGGCGTCTCCTCGGCCACGACCAGGTCCCGCCCGATCATCAACACCAGGGACGAACCGCACGCCGACGCCGAGCGGTTCCGGCGCCTGCACGTGATCGTCGGGGACTCCAACATGAGCGAGACCACCATGCTGCTCAAGGTCGGGGCGACCGACCTGGTGCTGCGCATGGTGGAGGCCGGCACGGTGATGCGGGACCTCACGCTGGAGAACCCGATCAGGGCGATCAGGGATGTCAGCCACGACATGACCGGGCGGCGGAAGATCAGGCTGGCCAGCGGCCGGGAGATGAGCGCGCTAGAAATCCAGCACGAGTACCTGGCCAAGGCCAGGGCGTTCACCGACGGCCGGGGCGCCGACAAGGTCACGCTCCAGGTGCTTGAGTTGTGGGAGCGAGCCATCCACGCGGTCGAGACCGGCAACCTGGACCTGATCGCCCGCGACATCGACTGGGTGACGAAGTACCAGCTCATCGAGCGGTACCGGGCCAAGCATGACCTGCCGCTGGCCTCGCCCAGGGTCGCCCAGCTCGACCTGGCCTACCACGACGTGCACCGTGGCCGCGGGCTGTACTACCTGCTGCAGCGGCGCGGCTCGGTCGAGCGAATCTGCACCGACCTGGGCATCTTCGAGGCCAAGTCGGTCCCGCCCCAGACCACCAGGGCGCGGCTGCGGGGCGACTTCATCCGCCGGGCCCAGGAACGGCGCCGTGACTTCACCGTCGACTGGGTGCACCTGAAGCTGAACGACCAGGCCCAGCGCACGGTGCTCTGCAAGGACCCGTTCCGCTCGGTCGACGAGCGGGTCGAGAAGCTCATCGCCGGAATGTAACCGCCGCTCAGCCTTAGGACCCGGTTACCACGGTCAGGCCGGGCGGCAGCCAGTACGAGCGGACCAGCAGGCCCGCGGAGCCTGGACGCCAGAGCCCGACCTGCGTGAGCGCGCGGCCGGTCAGCGTGTCGGTGTCGCCCCTGCCAGCCGAAGGCCAGTCCGTCGTTCGGCACGTCAGTCCCGATGCTGCCCGGCAGGACCATCAGGCGCCCGGCGCTCAGGTCGATGACGGCGATCCGGCTCACGGTCGCATACCCGTCCGCGGTGATGGCTCCGCTCAGGTAGACGGCGAGGTACCGGCCATCCGGGCTGAACCGCCCGTCGTACGCCCAGGTTGTGGCCGGCCCCTGGACCGCGGTGGTGACCCCCGTCCGCAGATCAGTTGCGTGCACGGCACAGCCTCCGCAGATGCCCCATGCGACCTGGCCGCCGCTGGCGGCGATCACGCCAGCGAAGGTCCGCACCACCCGGCCCGTACCGGGATCCCAGAGCTTGTCGATCACACTGCCCGGCCCCTGGTCGACGGGGGAGAGCAGCAGGTCTGAGCCGACCCCCTGCTGGATCGCGTACCCGCCGGGCAACCGGACCGGCGATCCGATCATCCGACCCGACGACGTAACCTCTCGCGCCGTCGTCGCTCCGGCGCCCTTGACCTGAGTTTGCAGCCAGATCGTGCCGCGCGCACGGCCGGGGAAGACCTCCTGAGCCACGCCCACCCGGCGAGCCGAGGCCGAGCCATCGGCGATGTAGTACACGGGAACCCGCGCGGACTGGCAATGGCACGCGGGCGACAGCGCCGCGGCCCAGCCGCCGTTGACGCGGGTGAGGCTGTAGCGGAGGGCACTGCGCGGCAGCCCGGCGATCGGCTGGCTGTCATCCGAAGGGCTGGTGAACCACACCGGGTCCCTGGCGGTGACCAGCATCCGCAGGGTCATCGTGGACGGCATCGGCAGGCCACGCATCCGAGCAGGCTCATGGCGGCCCGGAGCGTAGGTTTGCGACCGGTGCGGACGCGGACTGCCCGAGGCCGCTGCGGTGCTGCGAGGCGACGATGAGGCGGACCCGGTCACCGCGGGCCTGTGAGCGCCCCGCAGCCCGGCTGACGCGGAGACCGCCACCGGCACCGCGGCCAGCACCAGGGCACCCGCGACAGTCGTCCCGGCCACCCGGATCAGGTAGCGCCGGTGCCTGCGCAACACCGCCGGGAGCAGGTCAGGCCCGGCCCGTTCCCCGTCGACCGCCGCGTGCATGGCCTCGCGCAGCGTGCCTTCGATATCAATCATCTGGGGTGCTCCCGTGCTCGCGCCCACGCGATCCGACCGGCGCGGCCACGGACGTCGCCGCCTCCCTGAGCCTGGCCAGACCTCGTGCCGCCTGGCTCTTGACCGTACCTAGGCTGCAGCCGAGCATCGCGGCCACCTCCGCTTCCGGCAGATCGTCGAAGTACCGAAGCACCAGTACCGCCCGCTGCCGCGGCGGGAGCGCGGCTAGTGCCCTCAGCAGGAAGTCACGGTCGGCGACCTCGGCGGTTCGGTCGGGAATTCCCGGTCCCTCGCCAGCGGGCAGTTCGTGCTCCGGCCTCGGCGCGATTCTGCCCGGTGAGCAGCAGGGCAGTCCGCAGCAGGCTGCTCGAGCGCGCCTGCACGAACTCCTCGAAGGAGACCGCGGCCGGTGAGGTCCGCATATTCGGCTAACGCCGCAGGGCCAGGAAAAGTTGAGTGCCGCCCGGCTACCTTTACTGATCGTCATTCTCCGGCTACTCAGCGCAGCTAAGGTCGAAAGAGACTGCCAGCGTCCGGGGGAGCACGGGTGATCGCCGGCGGCCATTGCTGCGCGGGGCCGGGGGGAACCTTCGTGACGGGTCGGGAACATGGCGGGCTGATCGGCCGGAACGGCCGTTTCGCGTGCGACATCGTCGTCATCGGGGGCTGCGGGCACGTCGGGCTGCCGCTGGCGATCGCCTTCGCCGACCGTGGCGCCCGGGTCGCGATCTACGACGTCAGCGACGAGGCGATCGAGGCCGTGAACGGCTGCCGGATGCCGTTCGCCGAACCGGGGGCCGAGCTGCCGCTGCGCCGGGCGGTGACCGCCGGACGGCTGATGGCTTCCTCCGACCCCGGCATCGTCGCGGCCGCCGAGCACGTCGTCATGGTGGTCAGCAGCATCGACGAGCACGCCGGGCACCGGCCGGACTCGATCAAGGCCGCCCTCGCGGACTGCTCAGACCAGTTCAGGGACGGACAGATCCTGATCCTGCGCAGCACGGTGACGCCCGGCACGACGGCGATCGCGGAGAAGATGATCGCCAGCCGCGGCATCGACATGGACGTGGCGTTCTGCCCCGAGCGGATCGCCGAGGGTCAGGCGATGACCGAGCTGTACGAGCTGCCGCAGATCGTGGCCAGCCGCACCGCGAGCGGGCTCGAACGCGCGAGTGAGCTCTTCTCGCTGCTGACGCCCGAGCTGATCCCCATGACGGTCGAGGAAGCCGAGCTGGCCAAGCTGTTCACCAACGCCTGGCGGTACATCAAATTCGCCACCGCCAATCAGTTCTTCATGATGGCCAGCGACCTCGGCCTGGACTACGAGCGGATTCGCCAGGGCCTGGTCAGGGACTACCCGCGGGCCGCCGACCTAGCCCCGGCGGGTTTCGCCGCCGGCCCCTGCCTGCTCAAGGACACCGCCGGGCTGGCCAGGGCGAACTCCGGCTTTACCCTCGGCCGGGCCGCGATCTCGGTTAATCAGGGCCTGCCCGGCTACCTGGTCGACCGCCTCGACCTGCGCTACGACCTGGCCGGGATGGTTGTGGGCGTACTCGGGATGGCGTTCAAGGGCGGGTCGGACGACACCAGGTCGAGCCTGGCCTACCTGCTGGCCGACCTGCTCGCGGCCCGGGCCCGCGAGGTGTTGTGCACCGATCCGCTGGTCAGCACCGATCCCGACCTGTTGCCTCTGCAGGACGTGCTGGACCGGGCCGACCTGCTCATCGTCGGCGCGCCGCATCCGCAGTACCGGGATCTGCGCACCGACAAGCCCGTCGTCGACATCTGGAACCTCTTGCGCCAGGGAGTGCTGTCATGACCCGAACCCCCGCCCCCCGCATTTCCGTCGTCATCCCGGCCAAGAACGAGTCGGCGCGGATCGGCCGGGCCATCAGCCAGGTCTTCGACGCCGTCCGCGTGACCTGCGAGATCGTCGTGGTGGTCGACTCGGCCGACGACCCGACCTGGACCGAGGTGCAGGCCAAGGCGGCCGGCGAGCCGCGGCTGCGGTGCCTGGTCGGAGAGTACGGGCCAGGGCCGGCCAACGCGATCAGGTACGGCCTGGACCAGGCCAGGGCGGCCACCGTCGTCGTCACGATGGCCGACAGCAGCGACGATCCGCACCAGATCGACGAGCTCGCCGGGCTGATTGAGGGCGGCGCCGTGGTCGCCGCCGCCTCCCGGTACTGCCCGGGCGGCGGCCAGATCGGCGGCCCGCTGGTCAAGGGCCTGCTGTCCCGGCTGGCCGGGCGGTCCCTGTACCTGCTGGCCAGGGCCGGTACCCGGGATGCGACGAATTCCTTCAAGGCCTACTCGGCCGGGTTCGTCCGCGATGTCGGCGTCGACTCGCGGCAGGGTTTCGCGATCGGCATCGAGCTGACCGCGAAGGCCAGGCGGCTGCGCCATCCGGTCGCCGAGATCCCGACCGTCTGGCTGGACCGCCAGGGCGGCGACTCGGCGTTCCGCCTGTTCGCCTGGCTGCCGGCCTACCTGCGCTGGTACCTGTTCTGCTTCGGCCGGGCGCTGACCGCCGAGCAGGTGCGCGCCCGCTGCGCCCGCGGCGACCAGCCGGCCGCCCCGGCCCCGGCTCCGGTCCCGTTCGTTCCGGCTCAGGGCCGGCCGACCGACTGGGCCGCATGGCACGTGATCGCCGCGCGGGACACCCTGGTCAGCGCGAGCGAGTCACGGGGAGCGGCGTGACCGGACGGGCCGCTCGGGTCCTGGTCACCGGCGCGGCCGGCTTCATCGGCGGCTACCTGGTCGGCGAGCTGCTGGACCGCGGCTACCAGGTGACGGGCCTGGACAACCTGTCCAAGTACGGCGACCTCGCGCCGCCCGGCCCGGGCCGGGCACGCTATGAGTTCGTCCGCGGCGACGCCCGCGACCCTGACCTCGTCGCCTCGCTGCTGGCAGGCTGCGAGCAGTTCATCGCCGGCGCGGCCATGGTCGGCGGCATCGGCTACTTCCATCGCCGGCCGTACGACCTGCTCGCCGCTAACGAGAGGATCATCGCCGCGGCCTGCGACGCGGCCATCTCGGCGCATCGCGACGGCGGCCTGCGCAAAGTCACCTACCTGTCCTCCTCCATGGTCTACGAGCGAGCGGACCGTTGGCCGTCGGCCGAAGGCCAGCAGCTCGAGCTGCCGCCCCCGGCCACGTCCTACGGCTTCAGCAAGCTGGCCGTCGAGTACTTCGCCCGGGCGGCCTGGGACCAGTACCGGCTGCCGTTCACGATCGTGCGGCCGTTCAACTGCGTCGGCGCGGGGGAGACACCGACGGCCGGCGAGCCAGCTGGCGGAGTCACGCTGGCCACCAGCCATGTCGTCCCCGACCTGGTCTGCCGCGCGCTGGCCGGCCAGGACCCGCTGCGCGTGCTCGGATCGGGCGATCAGCTGCGGCATTACACCTACGGCGGCGACCTGGCCCGCGGCATCGTCACCGCGATGGAGCACCCGGACGCCCGCAACGAGGATTTCAACCTGTCCAGCGACCACGGCACCACCGTGACCGAGCTGGCTCGGCTGATCTGGCGCAAGGTACGTGGACCCGACTCGCCGCCCCGGCTGGCCCACGAGCCGCCGCTACCGGGGGACGTGCAGCGCCGGGTCCCGGACACGGCCAAGGCCCGGCGGGTGCTCGGCTTCTCGGCCACGACCACGCTCGAGGAGATGGTCGACGTGGTGATCGCCTGGGCCAGGGAGGCCCGGGCGGCTGGCCTGCTGTGATGAGCGAGCAGACCAAGGGCGGGCAGATCGCGGGAGCGGCCGCGGGCCAGCGAACCACGGGGGCGGCCCGGTTCGGCCGGCGGCCGCTGCTGCGTAGGCGCCGGGTCATCGGCGGGCCGCACGGCGACGCAGCACCCCCCGGCGGTTCGGCCCCGCCCGGCGGGCCGGCACCCCCCGGCTCGACCGCCCCCACTGAACCGAGCCCGCCGGACCCTAGTGACGCCCCGGAGCCGCCCCCCGCCGGACCTTCCACAGCGATCGGGTCGCCGCGGGACGACATCAGCACGATAATGCTGGCCCCGGCGGCTCCGGCCCCCGAGCCCCAGACCGGGGAGCCCGCCACCGCGGCGCCCCAGACCTGGGGGCCCATGACCCCGGAGCCCCAAGCCACGGCGCCGATGGTGGCGCTGCCGCCGACGGGGCCGCCTGAGCCGCTGGTCGCCGGGCGGCTCCGATTGGCGTGGCCGCGGATCCCGCTCGCCCTGCTGGCCGCGGTTCTGCGGGTGCTAGCCATCCCCCGGCTGGTGCTGCGCCGCCTAGTCCGGCCGCCCGGCCAAGACCAGGCCAGCCCCAGTCAGGCCAGCCCGAGTCAGGCCAGCCTCGGTCAGGCCGGGAGCGTCCCGGCGCGGGCCGCCCGGCGCCGCCTGCCCCGCCCGCGCTGGCCCAGGATCCGGCTGGCCGCGATCGGGGCCGGGCTGACCTGGGCGGTCGCGGCCGTCACCCTGTTCGCGGTGTACCTGCACGTCGCCCGGACGGCCCCGGTCACCTCCGACGGCGCCTCCAACGCCTTGCAGGCCTGGGACATGCTGCACGGGAACCTGCTGCTGCGCGGCTGGCAGCTCTCCGATGTGTCGTTCTATACCACCGAGCTGCCCCAATACCTGCTGATCGAGCGTTTGCGCGGGCTCAGCCCGGCCGACGTGCCGGTCGCCGGCGCGATGACCTACACGCTGCTCGTGCTGCTCGCCGCGCTGCTGGCCAAGGGCCGAGCGACCGGGCGGGCCGCGATCGTGCGGTGCCTGCTCGCGGCCGGCATCATGGCCGCGCCGCAGGCCGGGCTCGGCGTCTACGTTCTGATGGGATCGCCCGACCACACCGGCTCCGCGGTGCCGGTCCTCGCGGCCTTCCTGCTCCTTGACCGGGCCCCCCGGCGCTGGTACACCGCGACCGCGGCCGGGCTGATCCTGGCCTGGGCGCTGGTCGCGGACGGGATCGTGCTGTACACCGGGGTGCTGCCGGTGATCGCGGTCGCGGCGACGCGGTTCTACACCGGCCGGTTCCGCCGCCCGGCCCGGTGGCGGGACAGCCGCTTTGACCTGCTGCTGGCCGCCAGCGCGGGCGCTTCGGTCTGGCTGGCCAGGCAGGCGCTGATCGAGATCGCCCGGCACGGCGGCTTCCGGATCTGGCCGATCGTCGCCAACCTCGCCTCGCCGTCGGACCTCGGCCGATCCTTCGCGGTCACCGGGCACGGGCTGCTGATGCTGTTCGGGGCTGACTTCCTCGGCCAGCAGGCCGGGCTCACCGCCGGGCTGGCGCTGGCCCACCTGACCGGCCTGGCCCTGGCCGGATGGGCCCTGTGCGCCGCGGTCAGGCGGCTGCCGCGCGCCGACCTGGCCACACTGCTGCTGGCCGCCGCGATCGTCAGCACGCTGGCCGCCTACCTGCTCAGCACCCGGGCCGCCGGGCTGCCCAGCACCAGGGACATCACGGCCGTGCTGCCGTTCTGCGCCGCGCTAGCCGGGCGCGTCCTGACCGCGCCGCTGACCAGAGCCAGGATGCTGCCCGCGCTCACCGTCGTGCTGGCCGGCTACCTGGTCAGCCTCGGCCAGCTGGTCACCAGGCCGGCCGCCGCACCGCAGCCGGCCGCGCTCGGCCGCTGGCTGGAGGCGCACCACCTGACCAATGGCCTGGCCGGCTACTGGGACGCCAACGTGACCACGCTGGACACCGGCGGCCGGGTCAGCGTCCGGTCGGTGCTGGCCGACGGCACCAAGATCACCAGCGACTACTGGGAGGTACGCAGAGACTGGTTCAACCCCGATCGCGGCTACGCGAACTTCATCGTGCTGGTGCCGGCGCCGCCCGGCTTCAAGCGCTACCCGACCGTGGCATCCGTACGGGCCACGTTCGGCCAGCCCGTGCACATCTACTACCTTGGCGCCTACACCATCGCCACGTTCAGCACGAACCTGCTGGCCGGACTGGTCGCCGGCGGCCCGCAGCCGCCGCGATCATCCGTGCCCCCGTCTCACGTCCCGCCGATCCCGGCACCGCCTGGCGAGTGAGGGACGGCGAGTGACGGACGGCGGGAACGGAACAGGCCGGTAGGCTGGCGACCCTGTGAACTCAACCAGAAGGACATTCATGCGACGCCTGACCGCCGCGCTGCTCGCCCCGATCGCCGTGACCGCGGCGCTGGCCGGCTGCTCGTCATCCTCGACGAACGCCGGCGGCGCCAACGACTCGGTCAAGGTCTCCGGGCCGACCGGCAAGGCACCGACCGTGCATATCCCGGCCCAGAAGGCCAACAGCCACCTGGTGACCAGGACCCTGGTGCACGGGCACGGCGCCAAACTGGAGTCCGGCGACTCCTATCTCGCGAACTTCGACGTCTACGTGTGGCGGGGCAAGACCAGCAAGCTGCTGTTCTCCAGCTTCACCAGCAATCCCGAGGTGCTGCCGCTCAATATCGGCCTGTCCGGCCTGCAGAAGGCGATGACCGGCGAGCGCGTCGGCAGCCGCGTCCTCGCCGTGCTGCCGCCCAAGTACGGCTACGGCACCCATGGCAACCCGCAGATCAAGGTCGAGCCGACCGACACCCTGGTCTGGGTCGTGGACCTGCTGAACGCGTTCCCGGCCAACGCCAGCGCGACCGGCACGCACATCACCAACGGCGGCGGCGGCCTGCCGCTGATCTCCGCCGGGACCGGCGGCGTGCCGCAGATCGCGATTCCCAAGAAGGCCCCGCCGAGCAAGCTGGCGGTGAAGACCCTGATCAAGGGCACCGGCGCGCCGGTCAAGGCCGGGCAGTCGGTCGTGGTCCGCTACGTCGGCTCAATCTGGCGGACCGGCAAGGTGTTTAACAGCAACTGGCCGACGACCACCCAGCCGAGCACGCCGCCCAGCGTGTTCAAGCTCGGCCAGGTAATCCCGGCCTGGAACACCGGCCTGGTCGGCGTGCCGACCGGCAGCCGGGTCATGCTCGTGGTGCCGCCCGCCGAGGGCTATGGCAGCAAGGGCAACCCCCAGGCCGGCATCAGCGGCACCGACACGCTGGTGTTCGTCGTGGACGTACTGGCCACGACAAGCTGAGCCAGGACTAGCTCGCCAGCGGGGGGGGGGGGGGGGAAGGGGGGGGGGGGGGGGGGGAAAGGAGGAGGAAGGGAGGGGGAGGGAGGGGTGGACAGCAGGCCGCCGCAGGGAAT
>JBPCKO010000339.1:0-3793 GCA_051004215.1 Streptosporangiaceae bacterium
CGGCCTGCCCGTCTCCCGGACCAGCCGCACCGCGCCCTCCCGGAAATCCCGGTCGAACTTCCGCCGCGTCTCTCCCATCGCCACTCCTCCTTAAGGCGATGTCTCTACGGTACGAGGGGAAACCCACGAGGACGCGCAGGCGTGAAAGTCGGTCGGGTTGCCCGCCGACGCCGGCGTGTCCTTGGGATGTGAGCCCGTTTATTAGTCTGGCGCCGGGGCCTTGACCTTTGGTGGGTCGCGCACTGTTGCTTCGAGCACGCCGGTTAGATTCTCGGTTCCCGACTGAGGCCCCCGGGCATCCCGCAGCGCTGGTTCCCTGCGTGAGGAGATGGTTCCCGGTGATGAGGGAAGTCCAGGAGGTCGAGGACGAGGAGCACGAGCAGATCCTGGAGCGGGTCTGCGCGATTGACGTGGCCAAGGCGTCGGGGATGGTGTGCACGCGGGTGCCGCATCCGTCCCGGCCCGGGGCGCGGCGGACCCGGGTCTGGGATGTGGATGCGACGACGAACGCGATCCTGGAGCTGGGCGAGCATTTGGCGGGCGAGGGGATCGAGAAGGTCACCCTGGAATCGACGTCGGATTACTGGCGGATCTGGTTCTACCTCCTTGAGGCGGCCGGGCTGGAGGTGCAGCTGGTCAATGCCCGGGATGTCAAGAACGCGCCCGGCAGGCCCAAGACCGACAAGCTGGACAGCGTCTGGCAGGCGAAACTGACCGAGCGCGGGATGCTGCGGCCCAGCTTCGTCCCGCCGGCCGAGATCCGGCAGCTGCGGGATTACACCCGGCTGCGCACCGATCTGACGCGGGAGCGGACCCGGTACTGGCAGCGGCTGGAGAAGCTGCTGGAGGACTCGCTGATTAAGATCTCGGCCGTCGCCAGCAGCTTGGACACGCTGTCGGCCCGCGACATGCTGGAGGCGCTGATCGCCGGGGAGCGGGATCCGAAGGTGCTGGCCGGCCTGGCCCGCGGCAGGATGAAGGCCAAGCGCGCCGCGCTGATCGAGGCCCTCACCGGTAAGTTCGATGACCACCACGCCGAGCTGGCCGGGGTGCTGCTGGACCAGGTCGATGCCCTCAACGCCCAGATCGGCAAGCTCAGCACCCGGATCGGGGAGCTGATCGCGGTGATCCCCGCCGCCCAGGGCGTCGATGCCGACGGCACCACCGGCCCGGGCGCCGGCGCTGGCCCGGGCGCGCCCGTGGCCGATGCCATCACCCGCCTGGACGAGATCCCGGGCATCAGCACTGTCGGCGCTCAGATCATCCGCGGACTGACCGCCAGACCGCGACGTGCGGCGGGACCGGCGGGATGGCGTCCGGCTCGCCGTGCAGGTTCACGTGATCCCAGGTCAGCGCCCGCAGTTCCTCCGTCCGCGCGCCAGTCAGCAGCGACACCACGACGTAGGCGTGCATGCGGCTGGCCTCAGCAGTAGCCAGGACTGCTTCGGCCTGGCGCAAGGTGAGCGCCTTTGACGGGCGGCCGGGCTGGCCCTTGGGCACCGAGCACAAGTCGGCAACGTTGCGGCGCACCTGGTCGCGGGCCATCGCCCGGGTTAGTGACCGACTCAGGCACGAGTGCAGCCGCCGCAGGGTGGAGGTGCTGAGCACCTGGGCCTTGTCGGCCAGCCACTTATCGACGTCCCGCGCGGTCAGGTCGCGCAGCTTGCACGCACCCAGCGCCGGGATGATGTGGGTGCGGGACAAGATCGCGGCGTTGGTGATGGTGCCAGGGTCGCGGCTGGTCAGGCCATGGGTCAGCCAGTCGTTCACGGCCTGGCCGACCGTGAGGTCACCGGCCGTCAGGGTCAGGCCGTCCTCGGCGTCGCGGAGCACCCGCTTGAGCTTGGCCTTGGCTTCGGTCTTCGTCTTGCCGCTGCCGCGCTTGACGATCCTCTTGGCCGCCGGGTCGTAGCCCAGGCTGGCGGTAGCGAAGGTCTGGCTCATATCCGTCAGCGGAGCTTCGCCAGGGAACGGGGTGACTCGAAAGGGACAGGTCAGCGATGACTAATATTGCTGCTCGGATTTCAGGCGCCATCGCCGCCCGCAGCAAGGCCAACCAGAGCCCGGATCACACCAGTGAGCGCCTGCGCAAGCCGGCTCGTACGAGCCTGCTGCGCCGCGCCCGCCTGCGATCGGTCCTGCAGCCAGCCACAGGCGGCTGGTTCATGCCCCGACTGCGGGTTACCGACCCAGGACCCAGTCGCAATCCGGCTTGGCTTTTGCGCCCGGTGCCATGAGTTCACCGGCATGTGCGCAGCGGGCCGGAAGATCGTATGTTCCGACGTGATGTCCATGACGACCTGGCACACGCCATGCACGAATCTCGGCACTTCAGCCTGGCAGATCTCGCAGGGCGCACTATCTCGCGTGGCACTGTTGTGCCCTCAGCATGACGCCGAAAGTCAGGGCCTGCAGCACATCGTGGCTCAGCGAAGCGATTCCGCTGACCCGCGTAGCCCCCCACGCCGGCCCGCCGCCGACCGGCTCACAGTGTGAGTCCTGATGGTCGACCTCTTGCCGGGTCTGTCCGGAACTTTGTGCGTGGCTGCCCTGGCGGCCCTAACCCCAGTCGGCTCGGCGTGGATCAGGGTCGGTGGTAGATGTCGGAGCGGTGGTCGATGTCGAGGACGTGCACGGTTCGGGTGGTCTCCTCGATCCGGTAGACGATCCGGTAGGTGCCGCGCCGGGCGCCGTGGCAGCCGGCGAGCGGGCCGAAGAGTGGCTTGCCGACGCGGTGCGGATTGACGGCGAGCGCTGCGTCGCAGAATTCGAGCACGGCGGCTGCGACGGACTCGGGGAGCTGATGGGAGATGGCGCGGCGGGCGGCCGGCTGAAACCGGATGTCGTATCGCTCCGCCGGTTCGGTGGTCACGCGCCGGTGGCTCGGCGCCTGGCCAGGTCCTGGCGGACGGTGGCGAGGTCGGCTCCGGGCTCGCCGCGGCCGAGAGCGGACAGGCTCTCTGAGATCCGCGCAGCGGACTCGGTGTCGGCGAGGATCTCCAGTGTCATCTCCAGGCCCTCGAGGTCGTCCACGGAGAGCAGGACGGCCTCTGCCTCGCCGTTGCGGGTCAGCGTGATCCGCTCGTGCTGCTGGCGCACGCGCCTGGCTAGCTCGGACAGGCGCGCCTTGGCCTCGGAGAGCGGTACGGGAGTTGCGGCGATCGTCATAGTCAGAAGTATAGGCCAGCTCGGTCTTTTTTCAGACCAACCAGGCGGGCATCTGAGGCGCGTGCCTGCCACTATGGCCTGGTCCCGGCGGATGCCGCGAACCGGATGGCAGCGTTTGTCCTGCTGGCGTGTGATGCGGCCAGTGGGCGGCCGGCTGTCGGACCGGTTCTCCCCGGTCCGGGTCCTGGCGGTCGCGCTCGGCGTGGTGGCGGCCGCTGCCGTGGTTCAGGCGTTCACTTCTGGCCTGGTGCCGGTGGGCACGATCGCGTTCTTGTCGATGGCGCCGGCTCTAGGTGCCGGTGCTGGTGCGACGTTCGCTCTGGTGGCGATGCTGGCTCCGGCGGACAAGGTCGGCTCGGTGACGGGCGTGGTCGGCGCTGCCGGGGGCCTGGGCGGCTTCGTGCCGCCGCTGGTGATGGGGCTGATGTACCAGCAATTCGGCTCTTACGCGGGGACTGGCCGGGCTGTCAGTCGTGGCAGCCGCCGCGCTCGCCCTAACCCCAATGATTCATGCGGTGTGACTGGCGGGCTGTCGCGGTGGTGCCGGCGGCGTTCGTGATCTTGATTTTATGAGCGGGCCGTGACAGTGGCCCGGTTGTCGGACCGGGTCGCCGGGGTTCCGCGG